>JBGPOV010000107.1:0-12413 GCA_041488255.1 Gammaproteobacteria bacterium
GGCGACAGTGGCGGCTTCGCTCATTGCAGCAGGGACGGGAACTCTTCTTCCCGAAACTTGACTACGGTGTAGCGCAGCAGCCGCAGATCTTCCGCCCAGAAGCCCGGCTCGAGCCCGGTCTTCTGCTTCAACTGGCGCAAGAACTCCGCGGGGTCGGAGATGTTGTCCCACACCTGGGGCAGGAAGGTACCGCGCTTGCCGCTATGCTCGAGTATCAGCCCGTCGATCCCCGGTCGGACTCGCGCCACGGCCTCTGTCTCGCTGGCGAACTCGAGCGGCTCGCAGTGCGACAGCAAAGAGACTTCGACGCGCGTGGTGGCGAACTCGGTCTGCGTGAGCGGTTCGAAGCGTGGATCCAAAAAGGCCGCCGCCTTGGCATTCGCCTTCACGTCCTCGAGCAACGGGCGATGTGCCTGCAAGCTGCCGACACAACCGCGCAGGCGTCCGTGGCGGGTGAGCGTTACGAAGGTCGCCCCCGCGTCCTGCAGGAACGCGTGGCTGTCGTCGATGGGATAGGTAAGGCCGAAAATCCCGCCGATCGCGGCACGCGCGAGTCGGATCAGCACGTCGCCGCGTGCGTCGGATTCACCTCGCTCCTGGTCCAGATCCGCCGCGCGCGCCCGCGATTCGAAGAAGCCGATGGATGTGTAGCCGACCACGCGGCTGCGGTCGCCCGCGGTGTCCCCGGAGTTGCGCAGGTCGAACAGCTCGGAGGTGAGCCCGCGACGCGAGGCCACGGTGAGCAGGCCGTTTACCGGCGTGGCGCCGCAGGCCTGGAAGTGGTTGAGATGCGGCTGCCGCAGAAGGATGGCGCGCACGGTGTCGCGGTCGGTGGCCTGAGCCTGGTCGTAGCTGAGGTAGTGGGACAAGTCGGAGCTGATGACGATCAAGGTTTCGTCGCCGCCCCACAGGCGGTCGAGCACTTCGGCGACCTCTGCGGCGCTGGCGTGGCCGACCACCAGCGGGACGACTGCGGCAGCACCCAGAACGGCCTGCAGGAACGGCAGGTGCACTTCGAGGGAATGCTCCTGTGCGTGTACGTCGCGGCTCTCGCTCACCTGGGGTAGCGAGGATATGGAGCGGACCGCTTCATGGTCGACCGGCACCACACCGAGCGGCGTTTGAAGGCCTAGTGCACCGGGGAGCGCCAGCCCGTCGATGGGCACACGGTGGGCAGGGCCAAGCAACACAACGCGCTTGATGCGGCCCCGCGCTGGCGCAAGCCTGGCGTAGGCCTGCGCCGCGATCGGCCCGGAATAGATGTAGCCGGCATGCGGCGCGATCAGCGCCTTTGGCACCGGCGTCTCGGGCGATACGGGCGAGGTCTCGAGCAGGGCGGCGACGTCTCGGGCGAGGACTTCCCGGGCGGCGGGATAGAAAGCTCCCGCTACGGCCGGGGGACGAATTTCGGTCATCGGACTCGCCATAGACTCTACATTGAGATCGAGCGCGCAGGCTTCAACGGCAGCAGTTCGATTTTCATTATAGGTGCGCGCCTGGCGGAGGGCGGAGCTTAGGCTTGACCGACAGGATTGCGGCGGCGTATATTACTGACCGGTCAGTTATTACCAACCTGGATTACTCGCTATGCCCACACCGCGCTGGGAGCGCCGCAAGGACGCCCGTCCCGCCGAGCTGCTCGCCGCAGCCCTCGAACTGTTCGTCGAACGCGGTTATGCCGCGACCCGGCTCGAGGACGTCGCCCGGCGAGCCGGCATCAGCAAGGGCACGGTGTATCTGTATTTCCCTGGCAAGGAGGAGCTGTTCAAGGCGGTGGTGCGCGAGGGCCTTGTCCCCCTGCTCGAGCGTGGCGAGGCGATGGTGGCCCAGCATAAGGGGAGCGCGGTGGAGCTGATCCGCGACCTGGTGCGCGGCTGGTGGGAGGGCATCGGCCTGACGCCCTACGCCGGCATTCCGAAGCTGATGATCTCCGAGTGCCGCAACTTCCCGGAGCTCGGTAAGTTCTACGTCGACGAAGTGATCGCGCGCGGCCACAAGCTGGTGCGCGCGGCGGTGTGCCACGGCATGGATAGTGGCGAGTTCCGGCGGATGGATCCCGAGCACGCCACGCGGCTGGTGTTCGCGCCGCTGGTGCTAATGGTGATCTATCGTTACTCCTTCGACTTCTGCGGTGCCCAGTGCCTGGACCCGGACGCCTATATCGAGCAGCATCTGGATGTCCTGCTGCGCGGGTTACTGGCGCCCGCTAGCGGACGCTTGCGCGCCGTCCGCTCGGCCGCGCGCGCGTGACGCGATGACCAAACCCGGTTTTCAATCCAGGGCCCGTCAGTCCCGCAGTCACCGGACCGGACCTTCGGATCGAGGAAGCTCCCGCATGTCGAGCCTGCCCACCTCAATCCGCATCACGCTCTTGACGGTGCCGCTGCTGGCGCTGCTCGGCGGGTGCGAGAAGGCCCCAGAGCGGCCGGACAGCACGCGCCCGGTGCAGGCAATCACGGTTGCGTTGGGCGCCGATCAACAGGAGGTGACCTATACCGGCGACGTGCGGGCGCGCTGGGAGACGGCGCTCGGCTTCCGCGTGCCGGGCAAGATCGTGGCGCGGCGCGTGGAGGTCGGGCAGCAGGTCAAGAAGGAACAGATCCTGGCCCGCCTGGATCCTGAAGACCAGAAGCTCTCGGCCGAGGCCGCCAAGCAGCAGCTGCTGGCGGCCCGCTCCGACTACCAGCAGGCCAAGGCCGACCTGGTGCGCTACAAGAACCTCGTGGACAAGGGCTTCATCAGCGCTGCCGAGTTCGACCGGCGCAAGACCACCTATCAAACGGCGGCCGCTAAGCTCGAGGAGGCCACCGCCCAGCTCGAGCTCAATCGTAACCAGACCGCCTATACGACGCTGCGCGCCGACCACGATGGCGTGGTCACTGCGGTACAGGCCGAGGTCGGGCAAGTGGTGTCGGCCGGCCAGGCGATCGTCAAGACGGCGCGGCTGGACGAGCTGGAAGTAGCGGTGAACGTGCCGGAGAACCGCCTCGCGGAACTGCGCGCGGCCAAGGAAGTCGATGTCAGCCTGTGGGCGGCACCCGGCAAGACCTACAAGGGCCGCATCCGCGAGATCTCTCCCAGCGCCGACAACGTTACCCGCACCTACACGGTGAAGGTGACGGTGCTCGACCCGGACGCTTCGGTCCAGCTCGGGATGACGGCCAACGCTTTTCTGAAGGGCGGCGCGCAACCCCAGGTGGCCCGCCTGCCGCTCACTGCCTTGTTCCAAAAGGGCAGCGAGCCCGCTGTCTGGCTGATCGACCCCAACACTCGGCAAGTGATGCTCAAGCCAGTGCAGGTAGGCCGCTATACACAGGACTACGTGACCATCGTATCGGGCTTGAACGATGGGGATCTGGTGGTGCGCGCCGGCGTGCACAAGCTGAACCAGGGCGAGAAGGTGCGGATCCTCGCCGAACCCGCGAAGTGACCGACGCCCACCCTGCGGAAGAGGTCGTACGATGATCACCCGCTTCAACTTGTCCGCGTGGGCGCTCGAGCATCAGGCTCTGATCCTGTACTTCATACTAGCGCTGTTTGCCGCGGGAACCTACTCGTACCTGCGGCTGGGCCAAGGCGAGGATCCCGAGTTCACCTTCAAGCTCATGGTGGTGCACACCCTGTGGCCAGGCGCCACCGCGAAGGAGGTAGAGCTGCAAGTGACCGAGCGCCTGGAGAAGAAGCTGCAGGAGACGCCCTGGTTCGACTACGCGCGCAGTTACTCGAAGCCGGGCGAGTCTCTGATCTTCGTGGTGCTCAAGGACTACACCCCACCCAAGGCGGTGCCAGACGCCTGGTACCAGGTGCGTAAGAAGATCTCCGACATCAAGAGCACGCTGCCCTCGAGCGTGCAGGGGCCGTTCTTCAACGACGAGTTCGGCGACACCTTCGGCATCATTTACGCCTTCACGTCGGACGGCTACTCCTTCTCCGAGCTGCACGATTACGTGGAGAACGTGCGGCGTGATCTGCTGCGCGTGCCCGACGTGAGCAAGGTCGACATCCTCGGCGATCAGGACGAGAAGATCTACATCGAGATGTCGCACAAGAAGCTCGCCACGCTCGGCGTGGACCCGCTGCAGATCTTCGCCCTGCTCCAACGGCAGAACAACATGGTGCCGGCCGGCAATTTCGAGACGCGGGCCGACCGGATCTACCTCCGCATCAGCGGCGACTTCAAGTCGGTGGAGAGCATCCGGGAGATCGGCATCATGGCCGGCGGACGCCTGTTCCGCCTGGGCGACATCGCCAATGTCTACCGCGGCTACATCGATCCTCCGCTGCTGAAGTTCCGTTACGAAGGTCAGGACGCGCTGGGGCTGGCGGTGTCCATGCGCAAAGGCGGCGACATCATCGCCCTGGGCCGCGCACTGCACGCCGAAATGGCCCGCATCAAATCCAACCTGCCGGTGGGCATCGAAGTACATCAGGTGGCCGACCAACCCAAGGTGGTGTCGCGCTCGATCAGCGAGTTCATGGAGACGCTGGGCGAGGCGGTGATCATCGTGCTGGCGGTGAGCTTCCTCAGCCTGGGCTTGCGCACCGGCGTGGTGGTGGCTCTTTGCATCCCGCTGGTGCTGGCCTCGACCTTCCTGCTGATGAAGGTGTTCGGCATCGATCTGCAACGCATCTCGCTAGGCGCGCTCATCATCGCGCTGGGACTCCTGGTCGATGACGCCATCATCGCGGTGGAGATGATGGCCATCAAGATGGAGCAGGGCTGGGACCGCTTGCGGGCGGGCAGCTACGCCTACACCTCGACGGCGCCGTCCATGCTGACCGGCACGCTGGTGACCGCCGCCGGCTTCCTGCCGGTGGGCCTGGCCAAGTCGGCGGCCGGCGAATACACGTTCTCGATCTTCGCCGTGGTGACGATCGCGCTGCTGGTGTCGTGGGTGGTGGCGGTGCTGTTCACGCCCTATTTGGGTTTCAAGCTACTGCCGGACTACGCTGCGCTCGATCCACGCAACACGTTGACCCAGAGGCTGCTGCTGGGGCCGCTGCGGAGGCGTTTCCCGCGCCTGATTCCGCCTGCGCCCTCCCGAGCGCACGACCACGATGTCTACAGCCGGCCTTTCTACCAACGCTTTCGCGCACTGGTCACTTGGTGCGTGACCTGGCGCAAGACCGTGATCGGCATCACGATCGGCGTATTCGTTCTGTCTGTATTCGGCTTCCGCTTCGTGCAGCAGCAGTTCTTTCCTTCCGCCAACCGCCCCGAGCTGGTGGTGGACCTGTGGCTGCCCAACGGGGCGTCGATCGATGCCACCGACGCGGAGGCCAGGCGCTTCGAGCAGGTGCTGAACGCCGATCAGGACGTGGAGAGCTTCGTCGTGTATGTCGGCGGCGGCAGTCCGCGCTTCTATCTTCCCCTGGACCAGCAGCTCACGAACGCCAACCTGGCCGAGTTCGTGGTTACGACCAAGAGCAACCGCGTGCGCGACAAGGTAGGGCGACGGCTGCTCGACATCCTGGACAATCAGTTCACGCTGTTGCGCGGCCGCGTGAGCCCGCTGCAGAACGGCCCGCCGGTGGCCTATCCCGTGCAGTTCCGCGTGAGCGGGCCGGACTACTGGAAGATCCGCGAGATCGCCAAGCAAGTGGCGGAGGCGGTGCGCGCCAACCGCAGCATGCTGCACGTGCACCTGGACTGGAATGAAATGTCCAAAGTGGTGAGGCTGGACATCGACCAGAACAAGGCACGCCTGATCGGCTCGACCTCCGAAGGGCTGTCCGACGTCCTGCACTCGATCCTGTCGGGATACTCCATCACGCAATTCCGCGAACGCGACAAGCTGATCGAGGTGCTGGCCCGGGCAGAAGCCAAGGAACGGCTCAGTCTGGACGACATCCGCGACATCAACGTGCCGACCCAAAGCGGCAAGTGGGTCCCGCTGTCCCAAGTGGCCACCATCAGCTACGCCTTCGAGGACGGCGTGATCTGGCGCCGCAACCGCATCCCCACCATCACCGTACAGGGCGATATCCTGGGCCACATCCAGGCGCCGGTGGTGACGAACCAAATCAACTCCACGCTCGACCCCATCCGCGCTAAGCTGCCGCCCGGCTACGTCATCGAAGTGGGCGGCGCCACCGAGGAGAGTGCGCGCGGCCAGGCGTCGGTCAACGCCGTGGTGCCGATCGCGGTGCTGGTAATCATCACGCTCCTCATGATCCATCTGCAGAGCATTTCCAAGACTTTGCTCGTGCTGCTAACGGCACCGCTGGGGCTGATAGGCGTGGTTCTGTTCCTGCTGGTGTTCAACGTGCCGTTTGGCTTCGTGGCCATGCTCGGGTTTCTCGCGCTGTTCGGCATGATCATGCGTAACTCGGTGATCCTGGTGGACCAGATCGATCAGGACGTGGTCGCGGGACACCCGCTGTGGACCGCCATCATCGAATCCACGGTGCGCCGCTTCCGGCCCATCATGCTCACGGCAGCAGCGGCCATCCTGGCGATGATTCCACTGACTCAGAGCAACTTCTGGGGGCCGATGGCGGTGGCCATCATGGGTGGGCTGCTGGTGGCCACGGTGCTCACGCTGCTCTTCCTGCCGGCCTTGTACGCAGTGTGGTTCCGCGTCAGGCCGCCAATCCAGTCGACGACTTCTCCTAAGAAAGCGCCTGCCGCGCTCGTGCTACAAAATCGCTAGTGGCTTTCGCGGACCTTCGAAGTGGTCCGGGACCTCCTTCACCGATCGCGAACTTCCGGAAACGACGCAAAGCGGACGTTCACTGAGCACCGATAACAGCCCCGCATCACCTGCCGGCGGAGGCGGGCGAAGCCCGCTGTAGCCGGTCAGGTGCATGCGGACGTTATGCGGCATTCGGTTGAAGCGGCGTCGGATTGTCCTATATCCACCCGCTGCTGACGTTCCCACTGCCCGGAAGCCGCCACTCAATGCAGCTTATGTGACTTTCGCTCGCCTCCGCACCCTCCGGAGGGAGCGATCGGAGGGAGTTAGTGGTAAATTAAATCCGTTACGCCCGCGATCGCCGGAGGGAAGCTATGACGTCGTCCGTTCCCGCTGCCTCGGGAGCGCCCGCGCCACTCTGGCGACGCGCCTTCGACTGGTGGCTCGTGCAGGTGAAGCACGTGCTGCCGCCGACCATCTTCTTCTTCTTCGGCTTCAACCTGATCCTATTCACGCGCTGGATGACGCTACAGGAGCACGGCATTCCGTTCACCAATTTCTTCGCCGCGACGCTCGCCGCGCTGCTGGTCGGCAAGGCGGTGCTGGTGGTCGACAACCTGCGCTTCATGCGCCGCTTCGACGGTGCGCCGCTGATCCAGCCGATCCTGTTCAAGTCCACGATCTACTGGCTGTGCGTGTTCGTGTTTCGCCTCGCCGAAGGCTTGTTTCATTTCTTGCGCGACGGCGGGGCCCTCGTCGACTTCCCGAACTTCCTCGTTGCGCAATTCTCGTGGCCGCGCTTTCTGACGATCCAGATCTGGCTGATGGTGCTGTTCCTCGTCTACGTGACGGCCCACGAGCTCAATACGCTGTTCGGCGACGGCGAGCTGCCGCGACTGTTCCTGCGCTGGCACTCGACCGAGGCCAAGCTCACAAGGCGCCAACGTATCCGCCTGCTCACGCGGCTCAACCGGCTGACCGAGGCCAATCCGGTCGAGGTCATCAGCGAGAAGGGCTCGCCCGCGCACACCGAGCTGGTCGGGATCCTGCGCCAGCTTGCGGCGCGGCCCGGCGAGAAGGAGATGCACCCATGACGCGCGGCACGGTCTGCGTGCAGCTGTAGGTGGTTCGGGATTGGGCGATCTAATCGTCGATGGGAAAATAAGCTATGGAAAGCTTGTTCTTGTACGCGAGGAATGACGCCAGTTGGCCGCTAAGCGACCTCTCGTCGATAGTCGGTTTCCGGACCCAAAAGAGACGGCCACCTTTCCCAGGACCGGACAGTCAAACATGGAAAGGCAGACGGTGGGAGTCTAGCTTGTCGAAGAGCTTGGGGGGTAACGAGGCGCGTCTCCACCTTGCCCGGATGGGTTCCCTCCTGTAACTCTGCGTTGCGCCGCTGGGTGATGACGGCGCGACGAAAGACGACACCGGCGCAAGGGCAGCGAGCCGCGCTTGCGCCTTGCCGCCAACGGGCTACTCGCTGACGCGGTTGTTTCGCGCCGCCTGCATCAGCTTCTTTTCGTCCTGCGGCGTCAGCTTCGGCCGCTTGATGGTCAGCGTGATCTTGTTGATCTTGCCTGTAAAGGCGAAGGGCACCTGGTAGTCGCCATCGTCGACCGGCGTACCGGTGTCGGAGCCGACGTCGAGGTTCTCGTCCCACTGAAGGATCAACGGAATCGTGTGCTCCATCGTCTGGCGTGCGACCTCCTTGCCGTCGACCCTGAGCACGCCGGTGCCGCTGCGGCCGATGCCGCTCATGCTGTTGAAGGCCAGCGTGCCCATTCCTAGCCCGTCGTACTTGAAATCGAACTCCAGCGTGTGCTTGCCGGGCGCCAGCGCATCAGGACCTTCCCACTTCACTCGCTTCAGGTCCACCAGGTTCCAAGTGAAGACCGGCTTGCCCTTGAGCACGTAGAAGCCGTAGCCGCCAAAGCGGCCGCCCGCGGTGATGAGCATGCCTTCGGCGCCGTCCTGCGGAATCTCGACCTCGGCCTTGTAGGTGTACGATGCGTTCAGGATGCTCGGCGCGTCGCCGTACGGCGTGCCCGTGAGCGGAGCGGTCCACGTGAACACGTTGCGGCCGGCGGTAATGCTCGGCCGCGGCGTGATGAGCCGAGTGGCCACCGTCGCGTCGAGCGGCAGGACCTGGTACTTCTTCGCCTCCTGCCAGAAGATCTTCTCGAGCTCCTTGACCTTCTTCGGATGCTTCGCAGCAACGTCCTCCGACTGCGTCCAATCATTCCTGAGGTCGTACAGTTCCCACGGGTACTTCGCAGGGTCCGAGCCGATTCCACCACTGATGTCCCACGGTGGCCGCATGACCTTCGTGCTGGCGATCCACCCGTCGTGGTAAATCGCATGGTCGCCCATCATTTCGAAGTACTGCGTCCTGTGGGTCGACGGCGCGTTGGCATTCTTCTTGTCGAAGGTGTACATCATGCTGACGCCCTCGATCGGGCTCTGCTTGATGCCATCGACCATCTTCGGGGCGTGAACTCCGGTCGCCTCCAGAATCGTGGGCACGATGTCGATCATGTGGTGGAACTGGTTGCGGATGCCTCCCTTGTCCTTTATCACCTTCCGCCACGAGATCGCGGTGCCCTGTCGGACGCCGCCGAAATGCGACGCGATCTGCTTGGTCCAGGAGAACGGCGTGTCGAACGCCCAAGCCCACGGCACTGCCATGTGCGGATAGGTGCGGTCGGTGCCCCAGGCATCGTAAAAGTACTTGAGCTGGTCCTCGACCGGGACGATGACGCCGTTGAACATGGCCACCTCGTTGGGGGTGCCGACCAGCGTGCCCTCCGCGCTGGTGCCGTTGTCGCCGTTGATGTAGATGATCAACGTGTTGTCGAGCTTGCCCATGTCCTCGACCGCCTGGATGACGCGGCCGATCTCATGGTCGGTGTAGGCAACGTACGCGGCAAAGACATCCGCCTGGCGGATAAACATCTTCTTCTCATCGGCCGAAAGCGCATCCCAGCGCTTGAGGAGGTCGTCCGGCCAGGGCGTGAGCTTGGCGTTGTGCGGAATGACGCCCAGGTTCTTCTGGTTGGCGAAGATCTCGTCGCGCAACGCGTTCCACCCCTTGTCGAAAAGATGCATGGCGCTGATCTTCTCGATCCACTCGGGCGTCGGGTGATGCGGCGCATGCGTGCCGCCCGGCACGTAATAGACGAAGAAGGGCTGCTCTGGCGTCAGCGTATTGATCTGGTTCATGTATGCGATCGCCTCATCGGCCATCGCCGTGGTCAGGTTGTAGCTGGGGTCGTCCCGGAACGGATAGATGTATGTCGTGTTGCGGGCGAGGTTCGCCGGCTGCCACTGGTTCGTGTCGCCACCCATGAACCCGTAGAAGTACTCGAAGCCCATGCCGACCGGCCACTGGTCGAACGGCCCGGTCGGGGACGCCTGAAAGGCCGGCGTGTTGTGGTTCTTGCCGAACCACGACGTGCGGTAGCCGTTGTCCTTCAGGATCTTGCCAATCGTGGCCTTGTCCCTAGTGATGAAGCTGTCGTAGCCCGGGAAACCAGTTGCCTGCTCGGCGATGACACCGAAGCCGACCGAGTGGTGGTTGCGGCCGGTAATCAGCGCGGCGCGCGTTGGCGAGCACAGCGCCGTGGAATTGAAGTTGGTGTAACGCAGCCCGCTGGCGGCGATGCGGTCGAGCGACGGTGTCGGGATCACGCCGCCGAAGGTGCTGGGGACGCCGAAGCCGGAATCATCGGTCATGATCAGCAGCACGTTCGGCGCGCCCTTCCGCGGCTCGATGCGCGCCGGCCAATAGGGCTTCGAGCCCTGCGTGGTGCGCTCGATCTTGCCGCCGAACTTCTGTGGTGGCGTAGGAATCTGATCGCCCTTAATCGTCGTTGTCGCGCTGGGCGAACCCGGCGTACCGGTGATTTGCTGAGCCATTGCCGCAATGGCGACGACGAGAATCCCCGCACCAAATGCGAGAGCTGACGCTAGTGCTTTTACTTTCATGACAGTCTCCTTACCCCGTACTTAGAATCTGATGCTTGCCCAGGATCGCCTGGGCCAGCAGGGCGCTCGCGGGAAGGATCGCGCAGCAGATCGCGATAATTCCTGGAGCGCTCGCGTTCGAGCCATGGTCATTCCCGCCAACCGCTCAGAGGGAACATGAAGGCGAGGCCGCAAACGGGGGGCAATAATACGCTGGCGTTACATGAAAGTCAGCACTTGCGCGATTAGCGTCTGCGGATGCTCGACAGTCTGCTAACAAGAAAATCCCGACTCGGACCCGAACGGCCGGAGTTGGCGTGCGCCGTGCTAAGGCGGCGCTTTCCCAGTGGGTGAGAGACCCACCCGGCAACTGTCGCTCCGGCCGGAAGCAACTGGAGAAGTCGTGGAGGTGACGAAGCGGCTGAAGCCTCTGCAGAAGGTCGAAATGCTCTTCGCTCATCTCAAGCGAATCCTGAGGCTAGATCGACTATCGACAGCACTGTTGACCGACCGCTTTCCGGCAGTCTGCTCGGACTTCCGCTTTTGGCCGGTCTGCGACTATCAGTGAATTAAGTTCTGCAGCACCCGCTAAGCACGTTAATTTGCGGTAGCTGAATTATTTCGCATCAGCTCGCGCAGGTCAGGTTCGTCGTCGACGATCAAGATCATGGCCTACGGGCTTATGGCTGCCTGCCTCCTTGACTGCGGGGCGAAGGGCCGCAGGTCGCAGTCGGCGAATCGGATCATATAACTACTGCAGCGCCTGCGGTCTTGATGCCTTGGCCGAGCGGCTCGGGGTTCCAGTCCGGCGGAGCACTGCGTTGGCGTGAAATACACGAAACAAAAGTCCCGCAACGGCGAAATCCGCGTAATACACACCCTCAATAGACTGCATGGCGAGCGTAGACAGAGGGGAATGTCATGTTTAACTGCGGCTGGTACGGAGCCCGACCCACAATGCCTCCAAGAGAGATCATGCGCGCGGTCATTCCTGCTCCGGTCAGCTTTCGAGAAATGCCGGCGGCGGCGTTCTTGGGAGTCGCGCGAACGTCCGAAGGTGGCCGGGCGTTGCCCTCGAGACGTAGCAACAATGAACCATTGCTTGCTCGCCAGACTCAAACGGTATCGGAGCGGTCACAGTTCCAGATGATCCTGCGCCTCAGTACTATCCTCGTTTCTCTGCTCATGCTGAGCGGCTGCGCCACGTTCGACTCGCCGCGCAAACCCATGCCGATCGCCGAGGTCGTCAAGCTGAGCAAGTCCGGCGCGGAGTCGCCGTTGGTCATTCAACACATCCGTGACTCGCGCACGACCTACGCGCTGCGCGGCTCCGACTTCAGCAAGCTCAAGGCCAACGGCGTGCCAGATCCGGTGCTCGATTACTTACAGCAATCCTTCGTGGACGACCTCGATCTGTCCACCCGCTACTGGGTCACGGGGGCGGGCGTCGGCGGCTGTTCCTTCTGCTATCCCCAGCCGGTGGACGTGGACACGCTAGAGTCGGGTTACGGGGAGGTTCCGACCACCCCGCCGGGTCAGTACCACCCGGACAAACCGCAAGGCACGCCAGCCTGGGTGCCGTATCCACAGCAAGTGCCGTCCGCCGGGCAGATATCGGTGTCAGACATCCAGCAGATGGCAAAGGATGGCGTGTCCGATGCCCAGATCATCGAGCGGATCAACCACTCCCGCTTAACACACGTGATCGGCGTGGGGGGCACATTTACCATCCGCACGCAGCCGGTCGCAGGCTTGAGCGGTTCCGAGTTGGCAGGGCTATACGGCCAGAGCGTGGACTACCCCGTGCTAGAC
>JBGPOV010000108.1:0-12280 GCA_041488255.1 Gammaproteobacteria bacterium
ATCGTCGGCGCCGCTCCGGGGAATCTGCCGGCGGAGCTGGATGACTACAGCATGCGACTCGGCGGCGCGGTGGCGGTGCGCTCGTCGGCCCTAGGCGAGGATAGTCCGGAGGCGTCTTTCGCAGGCCAGTTCGAGACGGTGCTTGGCGTCCAGGGTGCGCCCGCGATTCGCCAGGCGGTAGAACGCTGCATGGCGTCCGGCGTAAGCGCGCGGGCAGAGGCGTATCGAAACGAGATGCACGCACAGGTCAACGGCGGCATGGCCGTCGTGGTGCAACGCATGGTGGACGCCACGGCGGCGGGCGTGATCTTCACCGCCGATCCGGTCACCGGCGAGCGGGAGCGCATCGTCATCAATGCAGTCCCGGGGGCGGGCGAGGCGCTGGTAGGTGGCTATCGCACGGCCGATCACTTCGTTCTCTCCCGTGAGGGCGCCATGCTCGAGCGCGCGGTGCAGGGCGAGCGTCCCGCCGTAGGAGAAGCCAGGCTTGGGCACCTGCTGCGGGAGGCGCTCACGGCCGAGGCAGGACTAGGCTATCCGCTCGACCTCGAATGGGCCATCGGCCGGGACGACCAGGTGTACTGGCTCCAGGCGCGGCCCATCACCACGCTGGAGCTTCCTGGCCCGGACGAGCTCGACGACGTGGCGGATCCGACGTGGCAGCTCACCAGCTATAACATCGTCGAGTGGATGCCGGGCGCGATGGCACCGCTGAGCGTGTCCGTGGTGGTGCCGTCCTATAGCCAGGGAATGTCGGAGCTGTACGTGCGCGCCGGGGTATCGAGGAAGCTGGTGGACAGCGTGCCGCTCCTGCTGGTCTTCCAAGGGCACACGTTCATCAACATGTCGACGTTCTATCTGCTCGGAGCGCAGATGTTCGGCATGGACAAAGACAGCTCCGATCTCACGCTTACCGGACAGGTGCTCCCGGAGGCGAAGCTCCCGCCCAACGCGCCGGCCCTTAAGCGACTCGTTCATACGCTGCGCTACTTCCGGCTGGTGCCCGCCGGGCGCAAGCGACTCGACGCGTTCGTTGCGCGACACGCTTCCTTCCGCGTGGAGCCTTCCGACGATCTCGTCGAGTGGTATCGGCGGCTGCAGCGGGCGGTCGAGGTGTTCAGCGAGTCGGGTGCGGTCCACGTCCACACCTCGATGATGGCGATCGCGCTGCTCGGCCTGTTTCAGCGGTTGTTCAGCAAGGGCGGGCCACCGAGCCCGCGGTCCCATGCCGCGGTTGCGGCACTGCTGGCAGGAGCGAGGTCCCACGCCTCGGGCGCAGCCGCGAGTTCCATCGGCGTGGCGGGCGCGCTGAACGATCTCGGGGCGCTCATTGCAGCGGAGCCGGCGGCGGCAGAGCGCTTCGTGCGCATGCCGGCCGACCAGGCGCTGGCGTGGCTGAGAGACCCATCCGCCGGCGCCGCGGGCAAAGCGTTCGACTCGTTCCTGGCTGCCCACGGTCACCGCTGCATTCGCGAGCTGGAACTTCGCAGCCGCGACTGGCAGGAGGATCCCCTGCCGCTGGTCCGCTCCCTGCAGCTCATCGTAATGGCGCCGCGCAAAGCGCAAACGGGATGGGCACGCGAAGCAGAGGAGGCACTCGCCGAGTTGTCCTGGGGCGGGCGCCGGTTGATCCGGTGGCTGCTGCCGACGGCGCAGGCATCGGTGGTGGTGCGCGAGCGCTCCAAGTCATTCAGGGTCTGGCTTGCCCGCCAGCTCAAGCGCGGCTACGTAGCCTTCGCCCAGCGGCTCGTGGCCGAGCGCCGACTGCCCGACGTGGACCTGGTGTTCTTCCTCACCCACGAGGAACTGGGACGGCTGGCCCAGGGGCCGGATCGCGCGCTTGTGCGACGTGCGGAACACCGACGGCGCCTACACCCGCGGAAGATGGCGGTGGAGTTCCCATACGTGTGCAAAGGCAAGCCGGTTCCGCTCGCGGTGGTCGAGGGCGAGGCGCAGGATGGCGACGCGATGCAGGGCACTCCGTTGAGCCGCGGCGTGGCGGTAGGGCCGGCGCGCGTGGTCCGCACCCTGGAGGAAGCCTCGGCCATGCAGCCCGGAGAGATCCTCGTAACGCCATCCACGGATGTGGGATGGACGCCCTACTTTAGCCGCGCCGCAGGCTTGGCCACGGAGGTCGGCAGCGTCCTCTCGCACGGGGCGGTCGTAGCGCGCGAGTACGGGTTGCCGGCCATTGCGGGTCTTCCAGGTCTGACGCAGAGGTTTAAGACCGGCGACATGCTGCGCTTGGATGGAAACACGGGCGACTTGCGCCGCGTGCAGCGTCACGACTGAAGCGCTCCGGCGCCTACTGCGCCACCCATCCGCCGTCGATGGGCATGGCGATCCCGGTGACGAACGACGCGTGGCTGGAGCACAAGTAGAGGACCGCTTCGGCGATTTCCGAAGGCTCGCCGATGCGGCCGATCGGTTCGCCTGCGGTAAGCGCTTGCATCACTTCCGTGTGCCCACCGACAAAACGGTCGACCATCGGCGTATGAATGACGCCAGGGCAGACGGCGTTCACGCGGACGTTCGTCTTGGCGTATTCGAGAGCCGCGGTCTTGGTGAGCCCGATGACGCCGTGCTTGCTGGCGACATAGGCGGGAATGTTCGGAAAGCCCACCAGCCCAGCGATGGATGAGCAATTGACGATCGCCCCGCCGCCTTGTTTGAGCATCTGCGGGATCTCGTATTTCATGCAAAGCCAGGTCCCTTTGAGGTCGATCGCAACCGTGCGATCGAAGTTTTCCTCGCTGCACTCGGCGGTTGCCGCTTGGATTCCCTCCGTGCCCGCATTGTTAAAGGCATAGTCGATGCGCCCGAAGCGCTCGACGGTGTGGCGTACCATGCGCTCGACGTCCGCCGATTTCGAGACGTCGCACTTCACGAAGCTGGTCGGGACGCCGGTTTGCTTCTTGATCTCGGCCGCAGCACTTTCCCCGCCTTCCACCGAGATGTCCGCGAGAACGACCTTGGCGCCCGACTGCGCGAACGCAAGGGCTGTGGCGCGGCCGATGCCGGATGCGGCTCCCGTGACGAGGGCGACTTGGTCATTGTGTTGGATCGCGGATGCGCTCATGGTTTTGCCTCGCGTGTATGTGAAGGTTTGCGAAGCTCAGTAGACACGAAAGCGCACGCCTGGTCCTTGACCTGGCGCAAGGAATGCGGGCCGATGGCGGCTGCCCCCACCCATTCCCACCCCCGCGCGCGGGGGGGGGTAGGGGCGGGGGTGCTGCTTGCGCGCTCGCTGTGCCTATGCGGCGAGGATGCGGGCGCGCAGCCTGGAGGAGAGATAGTCGGCCGTCATCACCATGGCCAGGATCACCAGCACGCAGGTGGCGGTGTCCTGGTACTGGAACAGCTTGAGGGACGAAATCAGCTCGAAGCCGATGCCGCCCGCTCCGATCATGCCCAGGATCGTGGCCGCGCGCAGGTTGACCTCGAACCGGTACAAGGTCGATGCGATCCAGGACGGAATGACCTGAGGCAGCACGGCGAACACCGCCACCAGCGCCGGCCGGGTGCCGGTCGCGCGCAGCGCTTCGACCGGACCGGCATCGATCTCTTCGACCGCCTCTGCGAAGAACTTGCCCAGCATGCCCGCGCCATGGATGGACAGCGCCAGCACCCCGGCAAACGGACCCAGCCCGACCGCGGCCACGAAGATAAGGGCGAAGATGATCTCGTTGATTCCGCGCAACGCGTTGAGCGCCTGCCGCGTCAGGTGGAACACCGCGAGGCTCGGGCTCAGATTCCTGGCGGCCAGGAAGCACAGCGGCAGCGCCAGCAGCACCGAGAGCAGCGTCCCCCACAGCGCGATCTGTACCGTCTCGATCACCGGCCTGACCAGACGGCCGAAGAACGCCCAGTGGGGCGGCAGCATGCGCGAAACGAGGTCCCAGATCCAGGGCAGGCCACGCAACAGCTCGGAGACGCTCAGGCCGATGCCCTTGGCACTCCAGATCAGCACGGCGGTGGCTGCTGCGAGGAACGCCAACCACGTCAAGCTGCGGCCCACCGTCCAAGCGCCGCCCAGCAGCAAGCGGAATCTGCTCATAGGATCCTCTCTTGCGCAAGGTGTGCGCCCGCTGGTGCACGGGCGATCTCGGCGTCCAGGCCCGGGTAAATGCGACTCAGAGCCGCCTCGTCGAGCTGCGCCGGTGTCCCTTCGTACACCACCCGTCCGTCGCAGATGCCGACGATGCGGTCGGCGAACTCAAGCGCATATTCCACCTGGTGCAGGTTGCACAGCACCGCGATGCCCAGCTCGTGCGCGGCACGGCGCAGGTCGTCCAGCACCACGCGCGCGGTCTTCGGATCGAGGCTCGCGACCGGCTCGTCGGCCAGGATGACTTGTGGCCGCTGAGCCAGGGCCCGCGCGATGCCGACGCGCTGCTGCTGCCCGCCGGACAAGCGGTCGGCGCGGTCGTTGGCGCGCTCGGCCAGGTCGACGCGCCGGAGGGCAAAGAGCGCAATATCGATGTCTGGGCGGGGGAAGACCTGCAACGCCGCGGCCAACGAGGGCATCGTGGCGAGTCGTCCGGTGAGGACGTTCTTGAGCACCGACAGCCGCGGCACCAGATTGTGATCCTGGAAGATCATGCCGATGTGGCGCCTGAGCTCGCGCAGCTCTGCGCGGTTGCGCGGCGAAGGTTTGCCCGCGACAAGGATTTCGCCCGACGTGGGCTCGGTGAGCCGGTTCACGCAGCGCAGGAGAGTCGACTTGCCCGCCCCGGAAGGGCCGAGCACGACGCACAGCTCGCCGGCAGAGACCCGCAGATCCACGCCGCGCAGGGCCAGGATGTCGCCGTAAGCTTTGGTCAGCGCGCGGACCTCGATCATTTCATCTTTTGGAGATCTAGGTTGAGGATCTTGCTCGTCTCCCTGACTACGGCGAAGGTCTCGTCCGTGGCCGGGACCCAGCGCTTGATGATCGTTCCCTTGGCCCACGGGAGGTCGTGCATCGCCGCGAAGGCGGCGCGAATGCGCTGCTTGAGCGGCTCGGGGAGGTCGCGTCGCATTACCACCGGGGCGCCCGGGATCGGATCGGAGGTCCAGACGATCGCGATCTCATCGGCCTTGACTATGCCTCGCGCCACGGCCGCTTCGAACAAGGCTTCGGCCACCGCGGCGGCATCGACCTTTCCATTCTGGACGGCAAGAATGCTGGCGTCGTGACTACCGGCGAAAATCGCACGCATGTCCGTATCCGGCTTCAGTCCGGCGCGCAGCATGGCGCTCTTGGGGAACAAGTGGCCTGAGGTAGAGCTGGGATCGACGAATGCGAAGGTCCTCCCCTTGAGATCCGCCAGCGAGCGGATGTTGCGGTCCTTGCGCGCGATGATCAGCGCACGGTAGCTCGGGCCTTGCCTCTGGGTCTCGGCGATGGCGATGGGATCCACCTGCGCAATCGAGGCGGCCAGCACGTAGGAGAAAGGGCCGAGCAGCGCTATGTCCAGCTTCTTCGCGCGCAGCGCCTCGATCACACCGTTGTAGTCGGTGGCGACGAACGGCTTGATCTCCATTCCCAGCGAGGCGTGCAACGAATCGATCAATGCTTGGTTGTCCGAGATCATCAGACGCGGGTCCTCCGCGGGGACCAGACCAATCTTGAGGACGTCTTCCGCGCGTGCCGGAAGGGGGCCGATCAGCCAGCAAAAGACAGTCAGGACCGCGATCCAGCGTTGCGGCGAACCAATGCGCATTCTTCTTGTCACTTTGGGCCTCCTTTCAATAGGTTGTGATGCGTCCGATCCTCGTGAAGTCGGCCGCGAGACACCATACCGCCGTTGCCATATCGCGCTTTGAGATGGGTCAAGACTTGGTGCAATCGTGTGGCCACAGGTGCGGTACGTCGAGCATCGGCGTCCGCGGGGCCGGGCCAGCAGCATGAGCGGAATGAGCCGCAGCGGAGCGACAGGAAGTCCGACCGCCCTAGCACGTTGAGCGCCATCAACGCGGCGGCGGCATGACGCAGCGATTCCAGACCGGCGTCATGCTGCTCTGGTTTGGAACCACGGACGAGCTGCACCGGGTGCAGTCAAGCAGGCAGAAGACGCTATGCGCCGGTCTCCATGGGCAGGGACGAATCGGCGGCCCATTCGGTCAGCGAGTTGTCGTACACCTTCACGCGGTCGTAGCCCAGCATCGCCAACGCCAGCGCCACGCTGGTCGCTGCAATGCCGCCGCCGCAATATGTGATCACCTCGGGCCGGGCCAGGGCGGATGCAAACATGGCTTGCAGCTCATCCGCGCTCTTGAGCGTATTGTCCTGCCGGATGTGCTCAACGGCGGGAATGTTGATGCTGCCTTTGATGTGCCCGCGGCGACCGTAGTGTACGCCACCGGTCCCGGCGTGCTGCTCCTTTCGCAGCGCGTTGACCGTGCAGCTTTGCTTTGTTCCAATTGCCGCCAGGACGTCCTCCTTCGTTGCAACCAATTCTGGCCGATAGCGCGGGGTGAAATGTGCAGCGGTTCTCGCCTGCGGGGGTCCGCTCTGCACCGGCCGCCCTTCCCGCTGCCACTTCTGGAACCCGCCGTCGAGAACGCACGCGCCTTCGTGGCCGAAGACCCGCAGCATCCACCACAAACGCGTCGCCCACCAGTGATTCGCGGTGGAGTAGACCACCACCTGCGTTTCGTCGCCGATCCCCAGCGCTCCCATAGCGTCCGCGAACCGCTGGGGCGAGGGCAGCATGAAATGCAAGTGGGGGTGCGGCGTGGACACGTCATGCTCGATGTCCACGAACGTCGCCCCGGGAACGTGGGCTGTCTCGAAGTCCGCCCTGCCTGATACCACGTCGTAGAGCGAAAAATCGGGCAGCGGCGGCAAGTGGGTAGTGCAGTCCACGACTCGGACCTGCGGGTTGTTCAACTGCAGCGCCAGCCAGTCCGTGTTCACAAGGTACTCGGGACGAACAAATCCGCTGGCCATGGCGATCCTGCCCTTTGTGGTCGTTCGAGTGAACGATCTCACATCGAGATCATGGTTCGGCGGAACTGCCGTCAGCACCAGGAGAGTTGCCCGGGTGCGCTCTCCAGCAGCTCTCGGATGTTCGCCTCCATGATGCGATAACCGACGTTGCCCGTAAGCCGCTGGCGACCTTCGTTGAACAGCAGCGTCGGGCTGGCCTGCATCCCTTGCGTGCGAGCCAGCTCCAGATCCTCCGCCAAAGCCGCGTGGGCGGCACCGCTTTGCAGGGTGTGCTCGATATCGGCGATCGGAAGCGATGCTGCCTCGGCGATCGTCAGCAGCACATCCTGCCGTGAGATGTTCTGAGCGTCCTTGAAAAACGCTACGCGGACCGCCCAGGCCGCGCGTGCCGCAGTGCCGGGCGCCACGCCGCCTCTGGCCTCGATCAGCCGCAGGGCGCACAAGAATAGGTGAGCCGGCATGGAGGATTGCGGAGTGTTGCGCACCCATGCCTGCGGGTGCAGGGCTACGTGGCCGAACTTATCCACCACGCTGCGCACATGCTCACTGTAGCCGCCTACGCCGCCGCGGTCCTTCCACGAAGCATCCATCTTCCTGGGCACATTTCCGAACACGTGAAAGTAACGATAGTCGAGCTCGACTGCCTTCGGGAAGTTGCTCTCCAACTCATCGATCCGAACCTGGGAGACGTATGCCCATACACACAGCGCGTCCGAGAAATGAGTGATTCTGATACGGTCCATTGGATCTTCCTCCATGGCACGAGCAGTCCTCACGCACCAGCTAAGCGTCAGGCGTTGGCGCTCGCGGGCCGGGCTAGTAGCATGACTGGAATGAGAAGCAGCGCCTGCACCAAGTAGAAGGTCGCGGCGAAGGACAGGAAGTCGGACCGCCCCAGCACGTTGAGCGCGATCAATGTGGCGACAGCCAGGCTGCGCGAGGGAAATCCAGCCACCATGGTGAGCGTGTCCGCTCTGTTCCAGGACAGCCCCTTCGCGACACTCAAGCCCAGTGCCGCCGCTCCCACCGTGAACAAGACGGCGGCGCCTATGATGGACACGAGGTTGCGCTCGATGGTGCTGGCCTGATCTGTCAAGATGATCGCCAGCATCGCCGCCACGGCGAGCATGCTCAGGCGCTGAAGTCGCACGCGGTTGCGTTCGACGAAGCTCGACGCGTAGCGCCGCACCAGCATGCCGACGCCCACCGGAAGCAACAGCCCCGTTACCACTTGCTGCATGACCTGGCCGACCGGCAAGACCAAGCTAGCCTGCTGCTCCAGCAATAGATCGAACGCGAGCTTCGCGATGAGCGGCGTCGAGGCCACCGCCACGACGCTGGAGGCCGCGGTCAAGGTCACCGATAGCGCGATATCGGCGCGAGCCAGCAGGCAGTAATAGTTGGAACTCATCGCCTGAGGCGCGGCGGCCGCGAGGATAAGTCCGCCAGCGATCGCAGGGGCGGGGCGCAGTAGAAGAATCAGACCGGCGGCGATCAGCGGCAGGAGTAGCACCTGGCAGAGCAGGGCAACAGCCACCTGAACGGGATAGTGCAAGACGCGGGACAAGTCCGCCGGCGTCAGTTCCAGGCCGACCACCACCATCGCCAGGATGATCAGCAGCGGCACGCCCACGTCGACGACAACGCTCATGAATACCATTCTACGCACTTGCCTCGGGCGCCTTGGGCGGAAGCCTAACGGCGGATACAGAACCGGCCTCGCAACCGCGCCTCGTTTTTTGGCATGAGGGAGGTCAAGACAGCGCGACCGGGCCAGCCAAGCGTACAATCTCGCCGCAAGAAACCGCGCAGGCGGAGAACGCAGATGGGGGAGTTGCAAGAGTCCCGGCTCGAATCGCTTCCGGCCGTGCGCAGCGTCGTCAGTAGCGCCCCGCTGCGCTGGGTGCGCTCGGGCTGGTACGACATGCTGCGCGCGCCGGCTGCGAGCTTGTTCTGCGGCGTCGTGCTGGCGCTGATGGGGCTGCGACCCACGACCCACGAGCCACGAATCACGGATCTTAGACAGGAGCCTCAGCCTTGACTACCCGCAAATATGCCACTTATCCCAGCCTCCGCGACCGCGTGGTCTTCGTCACCGGCGGTGGTTCCGGCATTGGTGCCGGCATGGTCGAGCACTTCGTCGAGCAGGGTTCGCGTGTGGCGTTCGTGGACATCGACGAGCAGGCCAGCAAGGCGCTGCTGAAGCGGCTCCCGCGGGCAGGCGGCCACGCGCCGCTCTACATGCATTGCGACGTGCGTGACATCGACGCCCTGCGTGCGGCCATCGCCCGCGCGCAGCAGAGCCTGGGCGACATCTCGGTGCTGGTGAACAATGCTGCGCGCGATGACCGGCACCGGATGGAGGACGTGACGGTCGAGTACTGGGACGAGCGGGTCGCGGTGAATCTGCGGCACCAGTTCTTCGCCGTACAAGCGGTGGTCGAGCAGATGAAGCGCTTGGGCGGCGGCTCCATCATCAACTTCGGCTCCATCAGCTGGATGTCGTCGACCGGCGGCATGCCTGCTTACACCACCAGCAAGGCGGCGGTCAGCGGCCTCACACGTGGCCTGGCACGCGATCTCGGGCCGTTCAACATCCGCGTCAACACCATCTCGCCGGGCTGGGTCATGACCGAGCGTCAGCGGGCCCTGTGGGTTACCCCCGAGGGCGAGCGCAAGCTGGACGAGGCCCAGTGCCTGCCCGGGCGGCTGATGCCGGAGGATCTCGCGCGCATGGTGCTGTTCCTGGCCGCGGACGACAGCCGTATGTGCACCGCGCAGAACTTCATTGTCGATGCTGGATGGGTATGAAGCGCCAGGGGTCAGGAGTCAGGGATCAGGAATCAGGAACTGCAAGGAAGCTCCGATTCGGCAGCGTGTGGGAGGCGAACTGAAGATCACCGCAATCAAGACCCTGGTAGCCAACGCGCAGATGCGCAACTGGGTGTTCGTGCGCGTGGAGACCGATCAGCCCGGGCTGTATGGCTGGGGTGAGGCCACGCTGGAATGGAAGACGCGCGCGGTGGTGGGCGCGGTCCAGGACCTGGAGCCGCTGCTGCTGGGGCGCGATCCGCGCGACATCGAGCAGGCCGTTCGCATCCTCACCAAGCATTCCTTCTGGCGGCTGGGCGTGATTGGCAACACCGCGATCAGCGGCATCGAGATGGCGCTGTGGGACATCTGGGGCAAGGAGCTCAACGTGCCGGTGTGGCGCCTGCTGGGCGGCAAGACCCGCGACAAGGTGAAGATCTACACCCACCTCGGCTTCGGCGACATGACTATGGTCTACGAGAGCATGGACCGCGGCGCCGTGGTGGAGCGCGCGCTGGAAGTCACGGGCCGCGGCTACCGCGCGCTCAAGGTGGTCTTCATCCCGTACACCCACTTCACGGCATCGCCGAAGCAGCTCGACCGCGTCGCGACCATGATGCAAGGGCTGCGCGAGGCCGTGGGCGACGAGGTCGAGATCATGATCGACTTCCACGGCCGCTGCGCTTCGACCAGCGTGGCCCTGCAGTACATCGACGCGCTCGCGCCGTTCCGCCCGCTGTTCGTGGAGGAGCCGATCCAGCCGGGCGACGCCCTGGCTATGAAGCAGATCAGCGACAAGTCGCGCGTGCCGATCGCCACCGGGGAGCGGCTCGTGGATCGCAAGGAGTTCGACGATTTGTTCCGACTGCGGGCGATCAACATCGCGCAACCGGACCTGTGCCACGTGGGCGGCTTCAACGAGGCGCGCAAGATCGCGGCCATGGCCGACACCGTGGGTGTCGGCATCGCGCCGCATAACCCGCTCGGGCCGCTCGCTGGTGTGGCGGCCCTGCATTTCGACGTCGCTACGCCGAACTTCGTCATCCAGGAGGAGATGTCCGGTGCCGTTCCCTGGTACCACGAGATCGTGGACAGCCCCATCCGCGCGCGCGACGGCCACTGGCTAATTCCCGACCGCCCGGGTCTGGGCGTGGAGGTGAACGAGGCGGTTGCCGCGAAGCATCCGTATCAGCCGGAGATCCAAGCCGCCGCCCAGGCCGTCCTGGACGACGGGACGATCGTCGACTGGTGAGCACCTAATCCCTTGAAAATAGCCTTCTTGCCCCTCAGTTTTAGGAGTATGATCCCGCGGCAATACGTTCCGGAACCCCCGGATTTGACAACCTTTCGGCCGTTCCCCGCACCAGGCTGCCGCTGGCACCCCGTGTTCCCGATCGCGGGAGCGGCTCAGGAGTTTCCCCAGGTATGAGATTTGATGAGTTCGGCCTGTGCGCCGAATTGCTCCGCGCCATCGCGGAAGAAGGCTATACCGAACCCACCCCCGTCCAAAGCCAAAGCATTCCCCCCATCCTGCGCGGGCAGGACATCATGGCCGGCGCCCAGACCGGTACAGGCAAGACCGCGGCGTTCGCGCTGCCGATGCTGGAAAAGCTCAAGCAGCACGCCAACGCCAGCGTGTCTCCAGCGCGCCACCCGGTGCGCGCGTTGATCATCACGCCCACACGTGAGCTGGCTGCGCAGGTGTTCGAGAGCTTCAAGACCTACGGCAAGTACATTGCGCTGCGCTCGGCGTGTGTGTTCGGCGGCGTCAACATCGACCCGCAGATCGCCGAGCTGCGCGCCGGCGTTGAGATCCTGGTGGCCACGCCCGGGCGCCTGCTCGACCATGTCCACCAGCGCACCGTGAACCTCGGCCGCGTCGAGATCCTGGTTCTGGACGAGGCGGATCGCATGCTGGATATGGGCTTCATGCCCGACATCAAGCGCATCCTCGCCTTGCTGCCGGCGAAGCGTCAGAGCCTGATGTTCTCGGCCACCTTCCCGGAAGACATCAAGCGTCTGGCGGCTCAGATGCTGAAGGATCCGGTCCGCGTTCAGGTTGCGCCCAGTAACGCGGTGACGGATCTGGTCGCGCACTCGGCCTTCAAGGTCGACGAGCGGCGCAAGCGCGAGTTCCTCGAGCGCCTGATCCGCGATCGCGACATGCGCCAGGTGCTGGTGTTCACCAGGACCAAGATCTCGGCCACCCGGCTCGCGCGCGTACTACTGCGCGACGGGTTTCCGTGCGCGGCCCTGCACAGCGACAGGACTCAGCAGGAGCGCACGCAGGCTTTGGCGGACTTCAAGGACGGCAAGCTGCAACTGCTGGTGGCCACGGACATCGCCGCCCGCGGCCTGGACATCGAACAGCTTCCGCACGTGATCAACTACGAGCTGCCGCACAACCCCGAGGACTACATCCACCGCATCGGCCGCACCGGCCGTGCGGGCCAGCCCGGCGAGGCGATCTCGCTGGTGGCGCGCGACGAGGAGGACTCGCTGGCCAGTATCGAGAGGCTGCTCAAGCAGCGCATC
>JBGPOV010000109.1:0-12161 GCA_041488255.1 Gammaproteobacteria bacterium
ACTGGGATGTCGACCGTCCCTCGGACTTGGAGCGTCTGCGGGCCGACACGGCGTTGCGAGGTTTGTTGGCTGGCCTCACGCCGGGCATCGAAGTCGCATGAAGCGACTGCTGCTGGTCGGCGGCGGGCACGCGCACGTCGACCGTGGCGGCTCTTCTCCCAGATTCCGCGCTGCGCATGGGCGAAAGCAGTGTGGTAGGCTTTGTGCGTTCGAGAAAGTCCGTCTCGGGACAGGTAATCGGTGACCTGAGACGCCAGAACAGGAGACCCGATGAGAAGCTATACCTTGGGCACGCTGCTCTGCTCAGCGGTAGCAGTCGCCGGGTGCGCTGCCGTTCCGTCCTACCAAACGCAGCAGCAGACGCACGCCGCGCAGACCCAACCTCCGCAGACTCCGCCACGGCCGCAGACAGACGCTGCGGACAGCTATATCGAGCACCTCTTCTCCGACCCGCGCCTGGACCCGATTCGTAGCAAGGTACCCCTGTTCTTGCACGCGGGGGCGGTCACCCCATCACTGCTATCTAATGTGGACCGGCCCACTCAAGAAGAGAAGCGGGCCATCAAGGTATGGGAATCGGTACGTGAGCGCGCTCAGCAATATCAGCTAGAGCAGCGAGGGCCGCCCTCGCCGCAGCTGGTGCGCACCCGTCAGCTCGTCACAATGGCCATTGTGCAGCTGTATGAGGGAGAACTGACCTATGGTCAATTCGCGGGACGCATCCAGCAACTCGATACGCAGTACCAGACAGTTCGGCAGCACTAGCGGGAGGCGTCGCGTCACAGCAAGCGAGGAGTTCCATCGTCGTCGGCGTGATCAGCAATGTGGTCAACGGCAAGCAATACGTAACCGTCGTGTCCGGTACAGCTCAGCGCATCGGCCCCTTTCCCAGGTTTTGATAGCGCAGCCGCTCCGCCTCGATGAATGCCGCCAAGAATCGGCCCTGCAGCGCGTCCAGTGCGCGGTTGGGAACACCCTGCTCTTTGAGTCTGGCGAGTTCGGCGCCCCCGAGGCCGGCGGCCGGGTGGCTGCGGATCGCCGTGAGCCCGCCGACGCCGATTACATCAGTTAGCTGTGCGGTGCGGATGCGCTGGACAAGCTTGGCTTCCGACATCCCGCGCCTGGCCATGTCTACGATCTGACTCACGGACAGGCGCACCGCCGTGGATCCGGAAGGTGGGTACGGGACCCAGTCTGGTGTCCCCGGCGGTTTGCCTGCAGCATAGCGGCCGGGCGGTGTTGCCTTGACGTGGGCGTAGCCCGACTGCATGGTGCTGAGATCCACGGGCTGCGGATAACAGAAGCTGCACCCGCCGAGATTGTCGCCGAGCATCCAGTAGCGCGTCAGCATGTCCAGATCGTCGACGAAAGACTGCTGCAGATAATCCAGCACCGGATCGGGTACGCCCGCTGCCTTCAGTTTGGCAAAATCCGAACCCCGCAGGGCGAAGGTGGTGCGCGAGGTCTTGATGCGCTGGATAACCTGCTCTGGAGATGTTCCCGATTTGCTGAGGTTGACGACCTGGGCAATGGGCAACGGTTGGCTTGCACTGTGGAGGGTGGCGGAGCTTGCAAGCGCCGGGAGGGCGAGAAGAGCAGCACCGAGTTGAGCAAGGTTCATGGGACGGGTCGGAAAGTTCGCACAGTCAGCCGCTGGCCCGTGCGGCCATTAACCCTTGGGCACCTGGCGGCCTCCAACGTTCCTTCCCCAGCAGCTTGCCCATCCGCACCGTTTGTTACACCCAAACGAAAACGATGACGAACGCGACCATCACCCCGAAACCTTTCAAGATTCACGTCCCCGACGATGTGCTGACCGACTTGCGCGCGCGCCTGGCCCGCGTCCGCTGGCCCGACGAGCCACCGCTTGCGCCTTGGAGCACCGGCACCAGCGTCGCGTACATGAAGCAGCTCGTGGACTACTGGCGGGAGCGCTACGACTGGCGCGCACAGGAGGCGAAGCTCAACGCACTGCGCCAGTTCACGGCCCCAGTTGCCGGCATCGACCTGCACTTCATCCACGCGCCGGGCAACGGGCCGAACCCCATCCCGCTGCTGCTCTCGCACGGCTGGCCCGGTTCTGTGTTCGAGTTCCACAAGATCCTCCCCATGCTCACCGACCCGGCGCGCTACGGCGGCGATGCCGCCGACGCCTTCACCGTGGTCGCGCCCTCGCTGCCGGGCTATGCTTTCTCGTTTCGTCCCGGGCAGGCCCGCTTCAGCGTGGAACAGATCGCGGACGCATTTGCCGAGCTGATGACTATCCTTGGGTACCAGCGCTTCGCCGCCCAGGGTGGCGATTGGGGCGCCTTCGTGACCTCGCGCCTGGGGCTGATGCATGCCGATAGGCTCTACGGCATCCACCTCAACATGCTCGCGGTACGCCGCGACCCCGCGATGCTCGCCAACCCGACGCCCGAGGAGAAGGTGTTCCTCGATCAACTCGAGCACTGGATCAAAGAGGGGATGGGCTACCAGTGGATCCAGGGCACCAAGCCGCAAACGCTCGCGTTCGGGTTGAGCGACTCGCCCGTCGGGCTGGCCGCCTGGATCATCGAGAAGTTCCGCACCTGGAGCGACTGCGGCGGCGATCCGGAGAACGCATTCACCAAGGACGAGCTGCTCACCAATATCACGCTGTACTGGGTTACCGGCGCGATCGGTTCGTCGTTCTGGCCCTACTACGCGCGCATGCACGGGACGTGGCCAATTCCAGAGGGCTCACGGATAACGGTGCCCACCGGCTACACTGAGTTTCCCGCCGAGATCCTGCGCCCGCCGCGGTCGGTCGCAGAGAAGGTGTACAACATCCAGCGCTGGACGAAGATGGACAGGGGCGGCCACTTCGCTGCGCTGGAACAGCCCGAGGCGCTGGCGCGGGAGGTTAGGGAGTTCTTCCGGCCGCTTCGCCGCTAGCAGCCCGACACAAGCCCCCGATGCGAGCGCCCACGCGCACAGCTGCTAGAACATGCGAGAGGTCGCGCTTTTCTTTCGCCGCAGCGGCGCTGATGCGGGAAGCGCGTGCCGCCCGGGTGTCACCGTGCGGCGCCAGGCGCGAAGATGAGCGAGCCTTCGACCTCCTTGATCTGGCGTCCGGCACTGCGGTTGGCGCCCTTGTTCAGCACCAGGCAGCTCACGCTTTCAGGCAGAGACTTGGCTAGTTGTTGAATCGTGGAGCCGCTCACCCACTTGATGGCGCTGAACTCGATTACCAGGAGGTAGGCCGGCACGGCCTGCAGATAGCGCACGTGTTTGCGCGCCAGCCAGGCGCGCTTCAGTCCCTTTTGGCTGGAGAGCACGGCGCGCCAAGCCAGCAGCTCCGCGGGCGGCAAGCCGTGGGGTAGCAGCGTATCGTGGCGCTTGAGCTGGCTGCGCTCGGCAGCGGCCAACCGCCGCTCGCGTGCCGCCTGGGACAGCACAGTGCGGTACTTGTCGCAGCGGGAGAGTTGGTTGCGCGAGTAGAAATAGCTGTACAGCAGCTGCGAGCCGGGCTCACGCACCGACTCGTCGAGCTGCATCGCCTTCTCCAGGTCGGCCACGCCGCGCTCCTCGTCCTCGTCGAGCAGGATCCGCCCGCGCGCATAGTAGGCGGCAGCGTGGCCGGGCGCGCGCGCCAGCAGCGCGTCCAGCACCGGCAGCGCGGCCCGGCCGCCGCGCAGGACCTCGACGGAGCAGGCGTAATCCCAGTGCTCCTCCTCGCTCAGCTCGCGTTCGTCCCTTGCAGCCTCGTAGCCGCCGAGCTTCTCCCGGGTCTCAACCAGGAACTGGTGCCGCTCTTGCCAGGGCCCGGCGATCGACTCGCGCCAGACTTGGTTGAACTCGCGCATCAGCACCAGGCGCATGTCCCGCAACAGGGTATGTGCGGCGGACAGCTGGAAGCTGAGCGGAACGCTCGGTTTGGCGCCAAGCGCCGCGAGCCGGTCCTTTAGCGAAGGGTGGGTGTCGCTGAGTCCGGTCTCGCGCGCCAGTGCGCCGGCGAGCGCCGCACCCGCCTGCTCGGCGGGTACGCTGCGCAACGCCGTGACGTAGTCCGAGAACGGCTGGGCCGGCGGCTCCGGCTGGCTCTCGGCACGGCCGTAGAACTCGCTCCAAAAACGCGACTCGATGTGCTCGCTCTTGGCGTATACCGCGACGAGCGCGTCACCGGCATCCTCGCGGCTAGTCACCCGCGCACTCTCACGGTCCGCTTCGTACTCGTTGGCGCGCGCCAGCACGAAGCTGTAGGCGTTGAAGTGGGGCGCATACCAGCGGAAGAAGCGGGTCAACCAGCCGATGAGCATGTTGCGCCGGGGCTCTAAGGCGTCCAGCATCCGGTACCAGGTCTCGCGAATGCGGTAAATCCAGTTGCCGAAGCTGGCATGGTTCTGCGCTAGATGCGCGAACTCGTGCGCCAGCACGGCGCGGAACTGGTACGGCGGCAGGCTGGCCAGCAAGGGCAACCCGATGACCAGATAGCGTTTGGGCCAGCCCAGCATCCCGAGCCGCGGGGTTTGGACAACGGCGGCGTTGAAATTGGGCGTGAGCAGTACGTCGTGGACCGGCTTGGCCTGCACGCTGCGGCGCACGTGTTCGATCTCCGCGAACAGCGCAGGAACTTCGGCCACGCTTACCCGCCTTCCTTGCGGCGGCGGCAGGCGAAACCACAGGGTACGCCCCAAGAAGTAGGCGAGGCCGAGAGGCAGCAACGCAAGCTTGATCAGCACGATGCTCTTGGATACCAGGATCAGGCGAATCACGAACAACGCGCACATGGCGGCGAGCAGCGCTAGCAGCACGACGTAGCCAACGCCCAGCGCCGCGAACAGGGCCAGCTGCAGTTTGTACCGGAGCGGATGAGCGGCGGCGGTTATCTCCGCCCGCGCGATCAGGTCGCGGTATTGCTCGAGACTACGCATGGGTTCGAATGCTCGGACATGGCTCTGGTCCCCGGTCCGAGTCACAGGTGTGGTCGAAGCGACGCGTGCAGGTTTCGTGCCCACACCGGCGAGCCCGGCCCTGCGGCTTGCGTCCCTTGCCAGGCCTTACCTCGGCTGCTGGAGGGTGCCATCAGGCTGGCCAAGACGGCGCGCAACGGCAGCCGCCAGGTTCCGACGGTGCGCGCCTCCCTATTACCTCCGGACTATACCGAAAGTGCAATGGAATGCCGCATGCGCCCCGCGCAGAATCGAGTCACGCATCGCAGCATGAAGCAGCGCTGCGGCTCCCCTCCTGCTCCGTCGACGAGCGATTCACCGGCAGTGAAGCTCCGAAGATGGGGACCGCGCAGAAACGGCAGGACGCCAGCCGAAGTGGTGCGGGAGCGGATCGCTCACTCGCGGTCCGTGGATTGGGGCGATTCGCCCGTCAGCAGTCAGCAGGAGATCGTTATGACATTTAAGTCTAATTTGAAGGTCCAGGTAGCTGTGGCCGCCGCCATCGGCGCACTTTCCATCGGCTCTGCCATTGCCGGCGGCGATGTGCTCAAGAGCGGCGACGTCGACCAGATGAGCCAGTGGTATGGCAACGCCGGAGGCCTGCAGGGCTCCGACCGCGTGATGGTGCTGGGCAAAGCCACGTCCGCGGGTAAGGAAGTCGGCATCACGTATGACAAGGACGTCGCACAGCGAACCAATATGCAGCGAGACTCCGCCCCCAGCGGAACGGCCGGCATCGCTTACGACAAGGATGTCGCCGAGCGGACGAACCTGCCGCGCGGCCAGAAATCCGCGCCGCCGATCCAGGAGGCCGGTGTGAGCAAAAAGTAACCACCCTCTTCCTACAGGGTCTCCTCCCTGAGTGAGGTTTCGCCCCGCTTCACGCGGGGCATTTTTTTGCCTAGGAATCGAAGGGCCGCATAGCGCGGCGGTTACACGCTCTTTGTTTCCGGACGGCGACGGGCTGTCCGACTTATGGCCATGCGGGAATGGGCGTCATGCAATACGGGCATCAATGGCGCGTGTAGAAACCACTCCATAACAAGAACGTCCAAAAGGAGGGCAAGCGCGTTCAAGAACGCGCAAGGGTGTGCGCCTAGACTAGCTCCATCGCATCGGAGCTCGCCCCGTTTCGTCGGGACGGCAGGCCGGTCGAGCAACAGGACCGCCGCTCTCGCCGTGCAAGGGCGTGAGCGGGAGGATCGAACGCAACACTGTATGGAGAAAAATCATGAAGAGCAAGCTACTCATCTCTGCAATCGCGGCCGCCGCCGCGTTCGCCGTTAACGCCCACGCCACCGACGTGGTCACCTCGGGCGATCTGAGCAGCATCGACAAGTGGTACGGTCGCGCCGGTGGTCTGACCGACGGCGACCGCGTCAGCGGGCTGAAAGCAGGCACAACCAAGCTCGGTATTTCCTATGACGCAGACGTGGCCGCGCGCACCAATATGTCGCGGGCGCAAGCTACCCATAACGAAGTTGGGGTCACCTACGACGCCGACGTCGCTGCCCGCACCAACATGCAGCGTGCCGAAGCTCCCGCGGGTAAGGCGAAGGCGGCCGGTATCGAAGGCGCCAAGAGCAACTGACGCGCGCCTGACTCGCTATCGGTGAGGCGATTCACTCACCGAGCTGGAAACCGTTCCAAATTTGTGGCAGGCCGCGTTAGGCAGCACGCAGCGCGCATGGAGGAACGGGCGATGGCGTGAGTCAGTCTGAGCGGCGCGGGGAGAGCAGGCTGCGAGCACGCCGGAACATGGTGTAGGCCGTGAGGCCGTAGCCGAGCCATCTTGCAGTTTGGCGGGGTTTTGCGACCAGCAATGCGATCGCGGCCACGGTGAGGCCAACTAACAGAGGCTTGCGTGCGACCCCACGCAACAGGGCAACCCCGCGTTCGGCCAAGCCCACCCCGCGACGGATCCCGGCGCTCGCGTCGGCGGCCACAGTCCGCTGTAGTACAGCCTGGGCGACGAGCGCCTCGCGCCGCACGGCGAGCTGCTTCATGCGCGTGCTCATGACCGTGGCGTGAGCTGTTCGCGGTCCTTGGCCAGCTCGTTCAAGCTGGCATCGAACGGGCGCGGCTTGGCCGCTATCTGATTGCGCGCCGCGAAGCTCGCGACCAGCGCCAGGGCCGCGAACGACGCCGCCAGCAACGACGCGGCCAGCAACCGGTGATCGTCCCAGAAAGCGACCAGGATGGTTATCGCGACGAAGGTGATGGCGAGAAAGACGAAGAACAGCGCTACCGCTCCCCACAGCAACAGCAGCGCAACCCGCCCGAGCTCCTCCTGCAGTTCGGTGGAGAGCAATTCCAGTCGGTTGTGCGCGATGGCGATCAGCGTCGCCAACAGCGCCTTCACGGAGTCGAACAGCCCCAGCCCCGGACCGGAACGGCCCGACGATTCTTGCTCGGTCATCAGCGGCGGCCGATGAGGAGCCCGATCACGAACGCCACGCCCGCAGCGATGCCGATAGCCTGCCACGGGTTGTCGCGCACGTAACTGTCTGCCGCGTCGGCCGCCGCGCGGGCGTGCGCAGCGGCTTCATCGCTGGCTTCGGACAGGCGCATCCGCGCCCCGCGCAGCGATTCCTCAGCGCGGGCGCGCGCGGCGGCGACCCTCTCGCCGGTCTGATTGGCCGTCGCCCTGAGCAACTCTTCCACGTCCTGCGCGACGACCTTCAGATCTTCCATCAGCTTTTCCTTGGTGACTGCGTCCAATTGATCCTCCGTGTGCAGCGAATACGAAACCGGGGTGCCGCCAGTAGGCGAGCGAGCGTTGCAGTGTGCGGCCGGAGCGGTCGACGCGCCGCTTCGATTGTTAGTGATCGCATGTTAGCTCCGGCTCGCCGGGCGGGCAAGCGACGCGTCAGGTGGCGGCGAACGCCTTCCAAAAAACGCGAGCCCAGTCGCCCAAAGTCGTTGGACCTATAATCACCGGCCACTGGGCGAGCGAAGGAAAGCATGCGGGACGAGGAGCGATCGGCGTGCCCAACGGTGGTGGTCGTGCATGGACTGTGGATGACCGGCGCGGTATTCGCGTTGCAGCGGGCCCGGCTCGCGCGGCGCGGCTATCGGGTGTCGGCGTTTTCCTATCCCTCGATGCGGCTTGGGCTGGACGAGATCGCGTCACGGCTGGCGCGATTCATCGCGACGCTGGGCGTGCCGCGTGTGCATCTCGTAGGTCATAGCCTGGGCGGCCTGGTGGTGCTCAACATGCTGGCGTTGGATCCCCAGATGCCTGCCGGCCGCATTGTGTTGCTGGGCACGCCCGTCGCAGGGTCGTGCGTGGCCGAGCGCATGGCGCACTACGTCGGGGGCCGGGCCCTGATCGGACGGGCGCTGCTCGATTGGCGCGCCGAGCGCGGTGTCGCTGCAGCGGCTCAGTTCGAGGTCGGCATGATCGCCGGGACCGTGCGCTTCGGTGTCGGCAGCCTGTTCGTGAGGCTGCCGGTGCCCAACGACGGCGTGGTGTGCGTGGACGAGACCCGCATGCCGGGGCTGCGGGACCACCTGGCGGTACCGCTGAGCCATTCGGGCATGATCGTGTCTGCGCGCGTGGCACGTCAGATCTGCAACTTCCTGGAGCTCGGACATTTCGCGCGCGGCTAACTGGCTGGTGGTAGCCGCGCTCCTGTTCGGTTTCGCGTCGGCCGCCGGTTGCTCCAGCGTCGGCTACTACTTCCAAGCGGTCAGCGGGCAGATGGAGCTCACGCGCAAGGCCCGCCCGATCCCCAAGGTCATCGCCGATCCCGACACCGCAGCCGAACTCAAGGCCAGGCTCGGCCGGGTCGTTCAGATGCGCGACTTCGCCAGCCGCGAGCTGCACCTGCCGGACAACGCCAGCTACCGCCGTTACGCCGACATCGGACGCCCCTTCGTGGTCTGGAACGTCTTCGCCGCACCCGAGTTTTCCGTCAAGCCCAAAGAGTGGTGCTTTCCTTTCGCCGGATGCGTGGGCTACAAGGGCTACTTCAAGAAAACCGGCGCGGACCAGCTCGCCTCGGGGCTGCGCACGGAGCGCTACGACGTTTTCGTGGGCGGCGTTCCCGCTTACTCCACGCTCGGCTGGTTCGACGACCCGGTGTTGAGCACCTTCGTGCAGTATCCGGACGCCGAGATCGCCCGTCTGATGTTCCACGAGCTGGCGCACCAACTCGTCTATGTGCAGGGGGACAGCACCTTCAACGAATCCTTCGCGGTCACCGTCGAACGCGAGGGCGTCGAGCGCTGGCTGGCCGCGCACGGTACCGAGGCGCAGCAGCGCGAATTCGAGCAGCAGCAGGTGCGCAATCAGGCTTTCGTCGAGCTAGTGGCAAGCTGCCGCGCCCGCCTCGCGGAACTGTATGCCGAGCCGCTCGACCCGGAGCAAATGCGCAGCCGCAAGCAGCAGGTGCTGGCCCAGATGCGTGCCGAGTACCACCGGCTGAGGCAGAGCTGGGGCGCCTTCGCAGGCTACGACTGGTGGTTCGACCAGCCGCTGAACAACGCGCAGCTCGCCTCGGTCACCATTTACACACAGCTCGTACCCGCCTTCGAACGCATTCTTCGAGACAACGGCGGCGACCTCCAGCGTTTCTACGCCGAAGTCGAGCGCTTGGCCGGGCTGCCCAAAGCGCAGCGCGACGCCGAACTCACTAGCCTTGCGGGTCGGGCGCACGGCTGATCGGGCCCCAGCCGCACCGCCGCACGGTCACGGCTGCTCGTACTTGCCCTCGCTGAGGATGCGCCGGGCCCGGCTGTTCCCGTTGTTCGCGGACCGTTGCAGCCATTGCTCCGCTGAGGCGATGTCCTTGGGCAGGCCGTCGCCTTTGATGTAGAACAGCGCGAGGTTGAGCTGGGCTTCGGGGTCGCGTTGGTCGGCGGCAAGCGTGAACCACTTGATTGCCTGCGGCGCATCGCGGTCGACGCCCAGCGCCTTGTCGTAGATGGCCCCGAGGTTGTAGAAAGCGTCCGAGCGTCCGTCCTTTGCCGCCAGCTCCAACCACTTGCGCGCGGCCTGGTAATCCCGGGGGACGCCCCGGCCGTATAGGTACATTTCGCCCAGGAGCAGCGCGGCCTCGCCGTCGCCGTGCTCGGCTTCCGGCGCGAGCAGCTGGATGGCTTCCTCGGGGGTCTGTCCCGCCGCCACGCGCGCCTTGTGCAGCGACGACGGGTTCGACGCGCCAAAGCGCAGGCTGTCCAGGAACGCGCCGGCCGCGTTGCTCAACTCGGCGATCGCATCGGCCGCGGCCGCGCGCTGCGTGTACTTCAGCGTTATGACCATATCCGGCATATGCGGCCGGACGCAGCTCACCCCTCGCGCGATCAGCACGCCGCGTGCAGCGTAGCCGGGGCGGCGGTCGTCGAAACTGACCGAGAAGCGGGCACACAGCGCGGCGTTGGCTCCGAACGGCTCGGCCGAATAGCCGGCCAGTTTCATCGTGGCGGCGTCCGGGGCCGCAGTCTGCGCCTTACGCAGGAGCCTGAGAAGCTGCGCCTCTCCGGACACATCCTCGTCGACCCGGCGTGCGTCGACGATAACCGAGCCCTGCACGCCACCGGCGAACTCCTTCGCCAGCTCGGCATGGTGGGCGTCCTTTTCTAGCGAGTACCACCCGTTGTCGGCCGGGATGTTCACGCTGAAACCATCGAAGCCCCACGGCGCCCCGGGCGCCGAAATCGGATTCGGCAGCGGACCCGTTTGGTCCGCGCCCGACCACCCTGGTAGCACGGCGAGCGCCAGCACCGACGCCAGCCGGTGCCAGCCCCGCAACTTGCCCTCTTGTTCTGCCATCGATCGACTCCTCCTCTCGGTTGGCGTTTTCCTGTCATGGCTCCGGCCTCGCGGAGCTCCACTCAACGGCCGGTACAAGATCTCCTACCGAGGCTTGAAAAATCGCCCAACACGACGCGGCGATCATGCCCCCTCCCCCGCTGGCGGGGGAGGGTTGGGGTGTGGAGCGTGCGTGCCGGACCATGGTGTCGGATGCGAACCATTCCCGTTTGCAGGTACACTAACCGGTATATAAACATCGAGAGGCGATCGTGAGCAATCAAGCAACCCTGCAGCGCCTGGCGCGAGTGATCTTCCTGGCGGTCCTGGCGACGGCAAGTCTCATGCTCGCAGCGCGCGCGGACGTGGGAGACCCGGCGAAGCTCAAGACCGTGTTGCTGAACGGCAAACCGGTCTCGCTCGACCAGCTCAAGGGCAAGGTGGTGATGGTGAACTTCTGGGCCACCTGGTGCCCGACTTGCCGCGTCGAGATGCCGCAATGGCAGAAGTTTTACGACGCGTACAAGGGCAAGGGCTTCGAGCTGATCGCGCTCAGCATCGACGAGGACGAGAAGCTGCTGAGGCAGGAGTCCAAGGAGCGCGGCTTCACCTTTCCCATCGCCTGGCGCTGGGACGACAAGACCGACGACAACTTCGGCGACATCATCGGCACGCCGACGCTCTACGTCGTCGACAAGAGCGGCAAGGTCGCATGGATGAAGCGTGGTCGCGTCAGCTACGCACAGCTGCAGGAGGTTATCGACCCGCTGCTGAAATGACGCCGGGAGGCCGGTGGCAACCGGCCGCGGGCGTCACCCCGGCGAAGGCCGGGGTCCAGGAGATTTCCTATCGCCTCCGCTGGATGACGCCGGGAGGCTGGCGCGGAGCGGCCGCCAGTGTCACCCCGGCGTGCGCCGGGGACCCGTCAGATCGGTGCGACGAACCTCCCCTCCTGCCGGAGGCTCAGCAAGCCGAGCATCCTCTTCGTCCGATCGGGTACGCGGCCTCGCGCGCGGTGCCAAGCTTGCGCCGAGAATGCAGACTCCGACCAAGAGCCAGGCCGCGAGCGGCGTCTGGGCGAACGGCGCCATGACGTCGGCCGGGGCGTCGAGCGCGATGTCCAGACCGGGTGCGGCGTCATCCGAAGCGGCGATGGGCCGATCTGCAGGTGACTCCGCGGGCTCCCTGCGGACCTGATCGGGTTCCGGCCGTGACGCGCCGATCACGGGGGCAGGTGCGAATGAGTCGTCCCGGCTGTCGGGGTTGCCGCCGCTCTCGGCTCCCACCGGCCAGGCCAGTGTGAGGCAGAGCAGCGTTGCAACAACCGAGATGTCGCCGATCCTTTGGCCCGTTCGCACGCTTTCCATTTACTACTCCCTGGCGCAACCGCCGCGCCTGGAGGGGAGAGTAGTCGGGGCGGCCGGTCGTGGACATTGGCCGTAAGGCATATAACTTCGGCACTAGGGAAGCTCCGAGACCAGTCCCGCCAGGGC
>JBGPOV010000110.1:0-11852 GCA_041488255.1 Gammaproteobacteria bacterium
TAGCCCAGCCGCTGCGCGTTCGAGTTGTCGTACCAGCTGCGCTTGTTGCCTGAAACTCCGTACACGATCTCGAAGCGGATGTCGGGATGCTCGATGCCGATCTGCACCAGCTGCGCGAGGTCTCTCGGCGACAGCCACAGCGACAGCCTCCGTTTGTCCACCGGCATAGGATTGACGTTGCCGATGCGTATGCAGAACACCTCCATGCCGTACTTGTTCGCGTACAGGCTGCCGAGCTGCTCCCCAAATACCTTGGACACTCCATAGCGGCTGTCGGGCTTTGGGTAGACGCGGTGGTCTATGGTCTGGTCGCGCCGGTAGAAGCCCATCGCGTGGTTGCTGGTCGCGAACAGCAGCCGCTTCACGCCGTTGCGGCGCGCGGCCTCGAACGCGTTGTAGCAGCCGACGATGTTGGCGCGCAAGATCGCGTCCCAGGGGCCTTCGACCGCAAACCCGCCGAGGTGCACGATCGCGTCCACGCCTTTGGTCGCGCGCAGCATGTCCGTCAAGCGCGCCACGTCACCGCGCACGGATGTCTCAGCCGCCGCGAGCTTCTTCACCGGCCGGATATCGGATAGCCGCAGGTTGTACTTGCCCGCGAGCTCGCGGCGCAGGTGGGTGCCGACGTCGCCGGCCGCGCCGGTGATGAGGATGGTCTTCATGTCTTCATCTCTCCCTCTGACTGAAGGTTCGCCAGTCGAGGACCGGGACCCTCATCCTCGCGCGGCTACTGCCGCCGACGCGGATCGTCCGCCGGGTTCACGAAGGTCGTGCCAGTCGGACCGATCGCCGTGCACTCGGCGATCACCGGCTCGTCGCGCGTCTCCGCGAAGTGGTTCATCCCGGGGGGCTCGGTGTAGTGGCTGCCGGCTGGCAGCCTCTTCAGCAGAGCATCGTCGCGCGTGTCGCCGTAGGCGAAATACCAAGTGCCCGACAAGACAAAGCACGAGCGCACATCAGGGTGCGAGTGGGGCGGGATCTTGGTGTTCGCGGGCAGGTTGAACATCATCGTATACAAACCGTTGCCCTTCGCGTCCCCAGCGATGACCAGGGTTTGCAGGCCTGCGCGCATGGCGGTGCCTTCCACGCGCACAGAGCTGCCGGGCCAAGGAATTTCTTCCGCCGGGATTCGTGCCGGCTGGAGCTCGCCTCCCGCCGTTGCCCCCGAGGTCAGTAGCAACACACCCAGCGTCGAAAATGCCGATGCAATAGCACGACCGGTGCTAGTATCCATCTCGATCTCCTCCTCCCGTAAACGCGTTACCCAAGGAACTCGTCCACGATGCGATTGAGCTCGGCAGCGCCTTCCATCTGCACCATGTGGCCTCGATCTGAGATGATCTCGACGCGTGCATTGGCTGGCAAACCCCGCGCCTGTGACGACCCGATGATCCTGTCGTCCGATCCCCATACGACCAGGACCGGTACCGCCAGCTGGGCGAGCTTCTCCCGCAGAAGCAAAGATTGTTTCCCTCGTGGGAACGCGGCATCGGCGATCTTGCCCAGTGCCTCCTGGACCCCGTCGAGCCGCTTGTACTTCAGGACGTCATCGACCAACTGACGGGTGACCAGGCCCGTGTCCGCGAACAGCTGCTGCAGGTGGGGTTTGAGCTCATTGCGGGTCTTGGCTGCGACGAACCCTTCGATGTAATCGGCATTGATCTCTTCGCCGAGACCGGCGCTGGCGATGAGCGTGAGCGACGCAACCCGCTTCGGATGGGAGGCTGCGACCGACGCAGCTATGGCGCCGCCCAAAGAGTGTCCGATGAGGTGTGCCTTCGGGATTGCGACGGCATCCATGAACGCCGCGACGACCGCGACAAACTCGCCGACATCACCGCGCTCGATCTGCTTGGAGGACTCGCCATGCCCGGGAAGATCGAGCGCGTAGACTTCCCGCCTGCCCGAGAGCGGTTCGTGATTGAACAGCCAGTTGTTGAGGTCGCCACCGAAGCCATGAATGAGGACAACCGGCGTGCCGCCTTCGCCGCGCTTGAGATAGCGCACAGTTCGCCCGGCGACCGCTATCTTTTGCGGCGCCGGGCCGCTGCCCTCGTCTTCCGGCGACGGGGGCACGAAGCTCGCCTGAAAGTCCTTGATGTACGCTTCGATCTCCGCATCCGATACCGAGGGGTCGGCGACCACGGCCAGCAGCCCGGAAACGGACACGACGTCGCCCTCTTGCGCAGCTTTCCGGCGAAGGGTGCCGCTCACGTTCGACTCGATCGCGTTAGCGATCTTTTCGGTTTCCACGTCGCACACTTCCATGCCCGGCTCGAGCCGAGCGCCTTCCGCGACGAGCCAGCGCACGAGCGTGCCCTCGGTCATCGACAGGCCCCACTTGGGCATGGTCAGCTTGAGGATGGTGCTCACCCTTTATATCCCGTGACCTTCATCACCGCCGCTTCGATCTTGGCCGCGCTGGGGATGTAGAGGTCTTCCAGATCGGGGCTGAAAGGAACGGGAGTGTGCGGAGCTGTCACCATCTCGATGGGCGCCTTGAGCGCGCGGAATGCGTTCTGCGCCACGATCGCCGAAACGTCGGTGGCGATATTGCAGCGCGGATTCGCCTCATCCACCACCACCAGACGGCCGGTCTTCTCCACGCTCTCCAGCACCGTGTCCTGATCCATCGGGGACGTGGTGCGCAGATCGATCACCTCGCACTGGATGTTGTTCTTTGCGAGATTCGAGGCTGCCTCCAGCGCCACGTGCACCATGCGTCCGAGCGTGACTATCGTGACGTGCTTGCCGTCGCGCACTACGTTGGCTTCGCCGAACGGAATGGTGTAGATCTCCTCGGGCACTTCGCCCTGTATGGCGTACAACATCTTGTGCTCGCAGAAGATCACCGGGTCGTTGTCGCGGATGGATTGGATCATCAGGCCCTTGGCGTCGTAGGGCGTGGAGGGGACGACCACTTTCAGGCCCGGGATGTGAGTGAAGATGGAGTACAGCATCTGCGAATGCTGTGCGGCGGCGCGGAAGCCAGCGCCAACCATGGTGCGGATGACTACGGGCGTTTGCGCCTTGCCGCCGAACATATAGCGGAACTTGGCTGCCTGGTTGAAGATTTGGTCGAAGCACACGCCCATGAAGTCGATGAACATGAGTTCCGCTACGGGGCGCATGCCGACAGTGGCGGCCCCGATGGCCGCGCCGATGAACGCCGACTCCGAGATCGGCGTGTCCATCACGCGATCGCCGTACTTGGGGTATAGACCCTTGGTGACGCCCAGCACGCCACCCCAGGCGTCCTTCTCCCCGTCGGTGCCCATGCCGCCCACGTTGTCCTCGCCCATGACGATGACGCTCGGATCGCGCGCCATCTCCTGCGACAGCGCTTCGCTGATTGCCTGCTGAAAGGTGATCGTTCTGGCCATGTTCTCTCCTCCTTGGTAGCTATCCCTCCCCCGCTCGCAGGGTGGGGGATACGCCAGTCACGTCTCATCAATACGAGGTATAGACGTCGGTAAGCAGGTCCTTGGCGGAAGGCTTCGGCGCCGCCTTGGCCTTGCTCACCGCGTCCTCAATTGTCGCCATGACTTCCTTGTCGATCGCGTCCATCTCCGCTTGTTTGATCATTCCCGCGGCCGTGACCCGCCGGGCGAAGCTCTTGATGCAGTCCTTGGTCTCCCTCAGCTTCTTCACCTCATCCGGGCCGCGGTAAGTCTGTGCGTCGCCCTCGAAATGGCCGAAGTAGCGGTTGAGCTTGCATTCGACCAGCGTCGGGCCGCCGCCTTGGCGAGCGCGTGCGATGGCTTCGCCGGCCGCTTCGTGCACTGCGAAGAAGTCGTGTCCGTCCACCATGACGCCGGGCATGCCGAAGCCGTGAGCGCGCTCGACGATGTCCTTGCAGGCCACCGACCACTTGCTCGCCGTAGACTCGGCATAGCCGTTGTTCTCCATCACGAAGATGCATGGCAGGTTCCACACCGTGGCCAGGTTCAAGCTCTCTAGCGTGGTGCCTTGATTGGAGCCGCCGTCGCCCACGAACGCGACCGCCACGCCTCTGTTCTTTTTGAACTTGGCCGCCAGCCCCGCGCCGCATATCAGAGGTGGGCCGCCACCGACGATGCCGTTCGCGCCCATCATGCCCATGTCGAGGTCGGCGATGTGCATGGAGCCGCCCTTGCCGCGGCAGGTGCCAGTCGCCTTGCCGTAGATCTCCGCCATCATGCCGTACACGTCCACACCTTTGGCTATGCAGTGTCCGTGGCCGCGATGCGTGCTGGCGATCTTGTCGTTCTCATTGAGATGCATGCACACGCCGGTGGCGGATGCCTCCTCGCCCGCGTACAGGTGCACGAAGCCGGGAATGTCTCCGGTGGCGAACTCGGTATGTACGCGCTCTTCGAACTCGCGGATGGTCTTCATCATCCGGTAGGCGCGAAGCAGGTCTTCGCGGCTCAGCGTTGCAGCCATGTCTCCTCCGTTGGTTGATGCAGCGATGCAGATGACTTCTTAACAGGCTGTACAAAGACTCCCTCTCCCAGGGGGAGAGGGATCTTATATCTGCTGCCTCTCCCGGGGCCCTCACCCTACCCTCTCCCAGGCGTCTCGCGACGCTCCCCTCACCCTACCCTCTCCCGGGGGGAGAGGGACCTTATTTCTGCCCGAGAGGGACCTTATGTCTGCTGGGGAGAGGGGACTCCAGCGATTAGGGTTGCTGCCAAGGTGTTAACCTACGCCTTCTCGGAACCGCAGCGTGGCCGGCTCGGTAAACAGGCCCCGTTCCACCGCAAGTTCCATCACGCGTCCGATGTCCACCGTTAGCGGACCGTCCAGCTCCAGTGACACGCTCAAGCGTCGATCGGGGCCAAACTCGATTTCCCTCTCGCCGTCGAGAGCCAGCACACCGCGTTGGGTGCGGAGCGCGCACTCCTCACCCGGAAAAATCGGGCCGACCTCGGCGATGCCTACTGGCACGATGAGGCCGGGCGCTATCGGAGCGCGCACGGTCATGATGCCCCGGCCCGCGGCGCAGAGCTTGAGCCGGATGCCACGCGGAGCTGCGCGCTCGACCGGGAAGCTGAGCCCCGCGATCGCCGACAATCCGATCGCATCGGCTTTCGCTGTCGTGACGAACAGTTCGGTCAGGTCCTCCGGCTTCCACAGCGCCCTGGCGCCGGTCCAATGATCACTGCTGGCGCAGACGTCCACGAGCGCCAGATCATGTAGCTCGCCGTTCATTCTAACGCGCAGCACTTTGTTGCGAATGGTGCCGAGCTCGCGCGGCACCGCACCGGTGGCGACGAGACCGGCGGCCAGACCCGCGATGGTGGCCTCTCGGATCTCGGGGAACGCGTTATTCGTGCCGGTAGACAGGGCGACCAGCGGAACGCTGCCGCACCGGCTCGCGATCACCCGATGAGTGCCGTCGCCGCCCAGCACCATGATGAGCGCAACACCCAGGCGCAGCATGTGCTCCACGGCCCGCACACTGTCCTGCGCCGAATCCTCGATCGGCAGATCGAGGAACGCGACGTGCGGCCAAGGCGCGCCCCCCTGGTCATGATGCGCCTCCAACGCACGCATTACCCCCGCGGCAATGCCCCCCAGGTCCGGCGCCATCACCGCCGAGCGTACCCCGCACGAAGCCAGCGCGGTCAGGGCGCGCTGCACCATGTTGCACTTCTCCGCCGTGTGAAACACCGACGCCTTCGCCACCAGCCGCCGAACATCTCGGCCCGAGGCTGGATTGGTGACGATTCCTACCGCTGGCTTTTCGATCGAAGCAAGGGGTGCCATGCGGCCACCTTATGGCCGTTTGCCTTTGAAAGCAACAATGGCCCAGCGCCCTGCGCGCGGCTCAGAGGACGGCCAGCCGGCTGTTTCGCAGATCTGTGATGAGCATGCAACCCGGCGCGTGAGTGATGCAGAACTCGGGTCGGGTCTCGGCGATTACGGCCTGGGGCGTTACGCCGCAGGCCCAGAACACGGGCAGCTCGTCCAGGCCGACCGGCACGGCATCGCCGTAGTCGGGGCGCGTGAGATCGCGGATCCCGATCGCCTGGGGATGCCCGATGTGCACCGGCGCTCCATGGACCGCCGGGAAACGGGTGGTGATCTGAATCGCACGGATGGCATCGGCCGGCTTGAACGGGCGCATCGACACCACGAGCGGCCCATGAAACGGACCCGCGGGCAGGGTGGGGACGTTGGTCCGAAACATCGCTACGCTGCAGCCAAGGCCAACGTTGCGTACCTCGAGCCCGTCGGCGATCAGCGCCTCTTCGAAGGAGTGCGAGCAGCCGAGCACGAACGTCACGAGGTCGTCGCGCCAGAGCCCGCCGATGCTGGTCGGCTCGTCGACCAACTCGCCATTGCGAAACACGCGGTACCTCGGCACATCGCTCCGGATATCCAGGTCGGCGCCCAGAGCGGGAAGGCGCGGATCGCCGGGCTGGGAGACGGCGAGAACAGGGCAGGGCTTGGGGTTACGCTGGCAGAAGCGCAGAAACTCGTCAGCGAGCGCGACAGGGAGGATGACGACGTTGCCCTGCGCGAAGCCCAGCGCCAGCCCCGAGGTGTGCCCGGTGTGCTCTCCCGACCGGGCCCGCAGCCGCGCAGCGTGGGCGGGTGTGGAATCAGTCCGATCGCGTGTCATACCAGAGCTCCAGCGGGCCTTCGAGCGGACCTGCTTCAGATTACGCGCTCGTTGCCGCCGTCGACCGGCACCTGAGCGCCGGTCGTCTTGGAGAACAGCGGGCCGCACATCTCGGCCGCGAGCTCGGCGACATCGCGGCTCGTGACCTCGGTTCTGAGCACGTTGTTCTTCCTGTACTGCTCGACGCTCATCCCGTAGTGCGCAGCGCGAGCGGCAAGAACTTCTTCGCTCCAGATTCCGGTGTCGAATACGGCGTTGGGGTGGAGCGTGTTGATGCGGATATTGTCGCTGCCCCATTCGAGCGCCGCGACACGCGCGATCTGAGTGAGGGCGGCCTTGGAGGCGGAATAGGCGGCAGCGCCCGGCCCAGGGGCGGGGACGTTCTTCGAGCCGATCACGGCGACGCGGCCACCGCGCGGCGCGAGCTTGAGCAGCGGATGGCACTCGCGCAGCAGCTTCAGGTTGGCATCCAGATTGACGCTCATCACCCTGCGCCAGGCCTCGTCGTCGAGCGCCGCAATGGCTGCGCCGGCGGTGAAAATACCGGCGTTGAGCACGAGGATGTCGAGTCCGCCGTAGGCGCACACCGTCGCTTCGAGGGCGGCGATCACCTCCCGTTGCGAGGTCACATCGCAGCGGATGCCCAGGAAATCGCTGCGCCGGTGCAGCGCTTCTATGCGCTCTTTGATATCGACGCCCACGACTGCGGCGCCGCGCGCGAGCAAGGCATCAACGCATGCTTTGCCGATCCCGGAGGCGGCCCCGGTCACGAGCGCAACTTCGCCCGCGAACGCAGGTGGCTTGCCGGCTCTGCGCAGCTTGGCCTGCTCCAGGTCCCAGTACTCGACCTCGAAGATATCGCGTTGCGGCAAGGCCGCGAAGCCCCCGAGCAGGGTCGCGCGCTCGATCACGTCCATCGTGTGCTGGTAGAGGTCCGCAACGATCGCCGCATCCTTTGCGGAGCGACCCAGCGCGCACATTCCCAGTTTCGGGTCGAGGACAACGCGAGGGGCGGGGTCGAGGATAGTCTTTGGCTCTTTGGCCTGCGGGGCGTGCCGGTCGAAATACTCGCGGTATGACTGCACGAAGCCCGGTACGTCGCGTCCGAGCAGCGGAACGCGCTTGGTGCGAATCACATGATCGGGTGTCACAGGGCCTTGCTGAGACACGGTCGCGACGTCATCTCGGCGCACGAACGACAGCGTTCGCGCATCCTGGTGAGTGGTCATGACGAGCGGATCGCCGGCGGCGCGGGACAACTGCTGCCGCAGCGCGGCGATTTCATGGCGCTGCGGCCTGTCAACAGGCGCATCGACCGCGTGCTGGAGATGCCAGGCGTTATGCCGCTCGAGGTAGCGTTCGGCGAGATCGACCAGCTCGATCATGCGCTCGTAGGACTGTCTGGCGGTGGCGCCGAACGAGAAGATGCCGTGCTGCATGAGCACCATCCCGATCGTTCGTTTCCCGGCCTGCTTCGGAAACCGCTCGGCGCACAGCCGCGCAAGGTCGAAGCCCGGCATGACGTAGGGAATGATCACAACCTTGTCGCCGTAGACCTCGGCGACCCGGGTTTCTCCCTCACGGCTATCGGTAATCGCCAGCACCGAATCGGAGTGCGTGTGATCGACGTACTTGTGCGGCAGCAGCGCATGCAGGATGGTTTCGACCGAGGGCGCGGGCGCCGCCGCGCGCGTCATGTGCGTGGCCAACTCGTTGACCATTTGCGGATCGCTGAGCCGCTCGAGCTGAGCGAGCTTCAGCAGGTGCGCCATGCGCACCGGCGAGAACCCTGCTTCCTCGATGAACTCCAGGTCCCAGCCGCTGCCCTTGACGTAGAGTATTTCCTCGTCGTCGCCGACGAGATTGGTCTCGCGCAGCTTGACCGACGTGTTACCGCCGCCGTGGAGCACGAGCGACTTGTCCCGCCCGAGCAGGCGGGAAGTGTAGACGCGTTGCGCGAGGTCACCTTTGAATCCAGCGGCTTCCTGCTCGTTCCACAGGCTTTGCATCGGAGCGAACTCCGTCGTCGACCATTCAGTTAATCAAACATTATAGCCGACGAGAATGAGCTTCCTTGCCACTTGCTGCATGTTCCGCCTTGCGCTCGCGCGCTTTCTTTTGCATTCCTGCCGTTGGTAGTAGGATGGCCGCTCGATAGAAGACGCCGGCGGACGCAGCTCGCTCTGCTCGGCGTCGCGTCGCGGAAGGACGCTAGGCTGGGAGAGACGCTATGCCGATATTTGGCCTGCTGGGAACATTCTGGAAGCCGCTGGTCGGGCTTCTCGTCATCGGAGGTGTTGTGTTCTACTGGTACTATCTCACGTCCAAGATCGAGAACCAGGCGCTGCAAATCGTGAACCTCAAGAGCCAGGCAGCCGACTTGGCTCATCAGCGGGACGACATCAAGCGGCGTTGTGAGGAGAATACGGCTACGTTGAAGAAGGCCCTCGAAGACCAGAATGCCAATATTTTGGCCTTCCAGGGCAAGGCGGAGGAGATGGAAAAGCGCGCTGCGCAGCAGCAAAAGATAACCCAGACGCAGAAGCAACAATACGATAAACGGCTCGAGGCGCTGCGGCAGGAGCAGAAGCCCGCAACTTGCGAGGGTTCAATCAAGTTCTTGATCGAAGAAGGAAGGAAGGCGACATGGATCGGTCAGTAGCCGTTGCCGCACTGCTCTGCTCGGTAGCCGGCGCAACGGGCTGTGGGACCACCAAGGAGGTCTACAAGCCCTGCGAATGTCCCGAACCGAAAGTGGAGATCCAGGAGAAGGTTGTAGAGCACCCGGTGTATTGCGTGAAGGGGTCCGAGATTCAGCCACTTCCGCCTTTGCGGGTGAGCGCCCTCGCTCCCGAAGATGAATCGGACCCAGGCAAAGTCGCCGAGGCTTGGGCTCAGGATGTCACTACGCTGATGAAGCTTGCACAGGAGCAACGCAACCAGTTGAGCGCGTGCGTCGATCCGGACGAGGGCAAGAAGCCGAGCCGATGAGCATAGACAAGCACATGCTAGGCTGCCGGGAGAGTGTCCAGTTGGCGAACCGCGACGAGGTGTAAGATCGTGGCAGTCCGTCGTTCTCGCCGTCGCTATCGATTGCGCTCGAGGTCCCTATGATCAGCTTGACGCAGGTGCTTGCTCGCTTTGCCAGTGGCCCGGCCTTCTCAGAGGCGCCGGAGGCTGCCGCGCGGATCATTCGCAACGGAATTATCGATACGGTCGCCACCATGATCGCGGGGCGCAACGAACCGGTCGTGCGGATCGTCCGGCAGCACGTCGAGGCCCGCCATTCGAACGCTCCGGAAGCGAGCGTGCTGATGGGCGCGGAGCGCCTTCCCGCTCAGGACGCTGCGTTGATCAATGGCACCGCGGGGCACGCTCTCGACTATGACGACGTCGCACTGGGAGGGCATCCGAGTACCGTCCTCGTGCCGGCGCTGATGGCGGAGGGCGAAACGATAGGCGCCTCCGGCGCTGAACTGCTGCGCGCCTATCTGGTGGGCTACGAGGTGTGGGCGGAACTCATCAGCCGCGAAGCGGACTCGCATCACCTCAAAGGCTGGCACCCGACTGCGGTGTTCGGGACTGTGGCAGCCGCTGCCGCGATTGCCTGCCTGCGCAGGCTGAGCATCGAAGCCTGCCGCAATGCGATCTCGCTTTCGGCGAGCATGGCTGCTGGCCTGGTGGCCAACTTCGGGACGATGACCAAGCCGTTTCATGCGGGGCGCGCGGCGAGCGCGGCAGTCGAAGCCGTGCGTCTGGCGATGCGTGGCATGACCGCTTCGCCGGACGCCATCGAGCACCAAGCGGGATTTCTGAGAGCGCTCTCTCCGAAGGGCAACCTGGATCTCGAGCGCCCCGCGGACGGTCTCGGCCGGACGCTGCGGATTCTCGAGTCCGGCCTGAGCGTCAAGAAATACCCGATCTGCTACGCGACCCATCGAGTCATCGATGCCGTCATCGACCTCGCCCGCAAGGAGAATCTCCGGCCCGACGACGCCGAATCGGTCCACGCGAGCATTGGCGTTGCCCAGGCTTCTATGCTGCGCAACCACGCACCCGTGACCGCGCTGGAGGCGAAGTTCAGCCTCGAGTTTGCGGTGGCCTCGGCGCTCGTGGCGCGTGCGGTGGGGCTGGCGCAACTGAGCGACGATTTCGTCAGCCGCCAGGACGTGCGCCAGGCGATGAAGAAGGTCGAGATCTCGACCGTTCAAACCACCTGCCCGATCGAGCCGGTGTTCGCTTTCAGTGACCGCGTGCGGATTCGGCTCAAGGACGGCCGGGTGCTCGACAGCGGGGAGATCCGCTTTGCCCGCGGCAACATGAAACTGCCGCTGCGCGAGGAGGAACTGAAGGCCAAGTTCCTCGACTGCGTGGCGGGTGCCGAGCAGATCGATGCGAGCGCTCTCTACGAGCGGCTGGCGGGACTCGGTGCCGTGCGCAACGTCACAGAGCTCGTCTCTCTCTCCCTCCCCCGCGAGCGAGGGAGGGTTGGGGTGGGGGCCGATCTACAGTGATTCCTTCCAGTAAGGCCAGGCGATGCTCATCTCGCCGGTTATGGTCGAGGCGCCCGACGGGGCTTCAGTGGTCCCGTCGAACGATTCGGTCACCGTGGACTGGAACAGCGTGGGCGTCTGGTTCCCGAGACTGTTCTGAGTAAGGGCCTGAACCACGATGAAGGCCGTGGAGAACACGGTTGCGACCCACAGGACCTGAACGATTGCAGTGATGTTCATCGCTGCCTCCTCACGTTTGTGTTGACGGCGAAACCGGCGTGACGAACTGACACTACCCCAGCGGGCCTCCCAAATCGCGTGACAATTGCCGAGCGGGCGCGTGAATATTCACGCGCCCGCGGTGGGCCCGCCGAAGTGCGGGAGGGGTGGGGATGAGGAGCAGACCTGTGCGCCGGCAGAGCGGCCTCAGTCCTCGGGCTCCTCGCTGTCGTGGTCGTGGGTCTTGGACAGATCGAGCTCGAGCCTGGTCGCCAATGCGATGAACAGGGTCTGGCACAGGCTGATCGTGCTGGTCAGGGAGCGGAACGCGAAGGCGGTGCCTTCGGTGACAGTGAGTACGATGTCGGCGTGCCGGGCGATCGGGCTCAACCGGCCATCGGTGATCGCGATGACCCTCGCGCCGCGGGTGCGGGCCGCGCGCACGTAGTACTGTGTCTCGCGGCCGTAGGGCATGAAGCTGATCGCGACCAGCACGTCGCGCTTGACGATGGCGCGGATGTCGTCGTGCA
>JBGPOV010000111.1:0-11805 GCA_041488255.1 Gammaproteobacteria bacterium
CACGAGCAACAGCACCAGGAGCTGCTGCTCACCGACATCAAGAACTTGCTCGCGCTCAACCCTCTGCGCCCGACCTACCGCGCGCCGGAACGCGAACCACACCCCGAGTCTGACGCGCTCGCCTGGCTCGAGTTCCCAGCAGGGCTGTACGCCGCCGGATACCAAGGCGAAGCGTTCGCCTTCGACAACGAGACACCACGCCACCGCGTGTTCCTCGAGCGCTTTGCGCTCGCGTCGCGCCCGGTGAGCAACGGCGAGTACTTGGAGTTCATGGAAGCGGGCGGCTACCGCAACGCCGCGCTGTGGCTCTCGGATGGTTGGCGCAAGGTCAACGAGGCCGGCTGGCACGCGCCGCTGTACTGGGAGAAGGTCGACGGTCAGTGGTGGCAGATGACGCTGTCCGGATTCCAGCGCGTCGATCCGAATGCGCCCGTGTGTCACGTGAGCTGCTACGAGGCCGATGCCTACGCGCGCTGGGCCGGCAAGCGCCTGCCCACCGAGTTCGAGTGGGAGGCCGTCGCCGCGTCCTTGCCGGTGGAAGGCAATCTGCTGGACAGCGGGAGGCTGCAGCCGAGCGGGGCGGGCAACGCGTCACATCAGTTGTTCGGCGACGTCTGGGAGTGGACCAGCAGCGCCTACTCGCCTTATCCCGGCTTCAAGCCTCTGGCCGGATCGCTCGGCGAGTACAACGGCAAGTTCATGGTCAACCAGCTCGTGCTGCGCGGGGGCTCTTGCGCGACACCGCGCTCCCACATCCGCGCCACTTACCGCAACTTCTTCTACCCGTCCGACCGCTGGCAGTTCATGGGTCTGAGGCTGGCGACGTAGCCGGACCGGCGGCAAGGTCGAGCGCGAGGAAGCGCACACCGTCGGCCGGGTTAAAGGTGTAGGGCTCCGTGTCCGCGAAGCCGAGGGCGGCATACAGCGCCTGCGCTGCGTGCATCGCCGGCAGCGTGTCCAGCACGATGCGCTTGTATCCGATCGCGCGCGCGTCGCCGAGCACACGCTGGGCCAGCATTTTTCCGATCCCCCGGCCGCGGTACGCGGAGCGCACATACAGCCGCTTCATCTCACATGTTCCCTCGCCCAGCGGCCTCAGGGCTGCGCAGCCGGCCGGCTCGCGCCGCTGCAGCGCCAGATACAGGCGCCCTGCGGGCGGGGCATAGGCGCCGGGCAGCTCGGCCAGCTCCTCGGCGAAGCCCTGAAAGCAGAGATCGATTCCAAGGCCGGCCTGATACTCCTGGAACAGCGCGCGCACCGAGTCGACCGCAGGGCCGCCTTCGACGCGCTGCAGCTCAAAGGGCAGAGTGATTGGGGCTGAGGGCATGGTGTGGCTGTCTTCCGACTCGATTCCAATCTACTCCGTCACTGTGACGCGCGGTTTGATCACAGCCGTGGTGCGCGCCACCAACCTGCTCCATAGTGCCAGACCGCGCCAGGCGCTGTCCCACCAGGCGCGCGAAGCGCGAGGCTCCACGCCGCTGTCCAGCACGCGAACCGTCGAAGACTCGAGCGCCGTCACGAGCGTCACGCCTCGGGGCAAGAGCTCGAGCGACTCCCCAGGGGCCAGAAACAGGTCGCGGGCGTCGCCTTCCTGCGTCACCCACAGCACACCGGACACACAGGTGATCTCGACCCGCGTCCCGGGTTCGACCCGTAGAGACGCTTCGCGTTCCAAGGTAATCATGGCAGCAGTTCCATCGATGCGCATGCCCAGATCGTAAGCAACAGCCCTTTTGCAGTACAGGCATACAGGATTAGAATTTGCACCGGTACAGATGCGCAGAGGGCTCATCTGTCATGGTCGACACGTGCGAGGTCTGTGCCTGTTCGTCGGCACATTGTTGCGGGAACATTTCGACATGAGTGATACAGCGAACCATTTGTACGAATCCGTTGCCGCGCGCATGGCCGAGGCGATCCAAGCCGGGGCGCTCAAAGTGGGCGACCGCCTGCCTTCGGTGCGCCGCGTGTCCACTCAGCATCGCGTCAGCATCGCCACCGCAGTCCAGGCCTACCGGCACCTGGAGAACCAGCGGCTGATCGAAGCGCGCCCGAAATCGGGATATTTCGTGCTGAGTCGGCCGGTCGCGTTGGCCGAACCCACCACCTCGACGCCGCCGGGCACCGCGCGTTTCGTCGGCGTGAATCAGCTCGTGATGGAGGTGCTGGAGTCAATGCGCCAGGCCGATGGCGTGCCGTTGGGCTCGGCCTGCCCGGCGCAGGAGCTGTTCCCCGCCGACAAGCTGCTGCGCCTGGCGCATGCCGAGGGGCGGCGCAAGCCGCAACTGTTGGGCGCCTATCCCATGTCGCCCGGCTTAGACAAGCTGCGCTCGATGATCGCGCGCCGCTCGCTGGACTTCGGCTGCCGGCTCAGCCCGGAAGAGATCATCGTCACCAACGGCTGCATGGAGGCGCTGAACCTGGCGCTGCGCGCGGTAGCTCGCCCGGGCGACACCATCGCTTTGGAGTCCCCGACCTACTTCACGCTGCTGCAGATCATCGAGAGCCTGGGCATGAAGGCGCTCGAGATCCCCACCCATCCGCGCGACGGGCTCTCGATCGACGCGCTGGACCTGGCGACACAGAAGCCGAGCGCAGTGAAGGCGGTGATCGTCATCCCCAACTTCCAGAACCCGCTTGGCAGCCTGATGCCGGACGAGAACAAAGCGCGCCTGGTACAGCTGTGCGACGCGCGCGGCATCGCACTGATCGAGGATGACATCTACGGCGACATCCACTTCGGCGCCTCGCGGCCGCGCGTGGCCAAGGCCTGGGACCGCAGCGGCAACGTGCTCCTGTGTTCGTCCTTCACCAAGACGCTGGCGCCGGGCTTCCGTGTGGGGTGGATCGCGCCGGGCAGGCTGCTTCAACAGGTTGCCATGCTCAAGTTCATCAGCTCAATATCCACCCCGGAGTTACCCCAGGCGGCCATCGCCGAGTTCATGGCCAACGGCGGCTACGATCATCACCTGCGCCGTCTGCGTGCAGGCTTCGCGCGCCAGGTGCAGCAGACTTCGCAAGCGATCGCCGAGTACTTCCCCAGCGACACCAAGATCACGCGGCCGGCGGGCGGCTTCGTGCTGTGGGTGGAGCTGCCGGCCAAGGTCGATGCTCTGGAATTGTTCCGCCGCGCGCGCGACGAGCGCATCAGCATCGCCCCCGGTCCCATGTTCACCACCACCAAGCGCTACCGCAACTGCATCCGCGTCGGCTGCGGCCATCTGTGGAGCGCGAAGCTGGAGATGGGCTTGATGCGATTGGGTAAGCTCGCAGCCGAGCTGGCCTAGGCCACGGGGCCGCGGGTTCCCCTTCTTCACGGCGCTGCTAGGGGCCGACGCGCTGGCTCGTGGCTGCATGCACGGCTGCTCGCGCGAGCGTACTTGACACCAACATCACTTCCAGTCCAATATTCACCCCTATGGGTGAATATACCAGTTCCCGCTTGGACACCGTCTTCGACGCGGTCGCCGATCCGACTCGTCGCGCGATTCTGTCCCGGCTTGCGGGCACCAACGCGCGTGTCACGGAGATCGCAGCCGATTTTCCGATATCGCTCAACTCCATCTCCAAGCACATCAAGGTGCTGGAACGGGCTGGGCTCGTGCGCCGCGAGATCATCGGCCGCGACCACTTCCTGTCGGTCGATGCGGCGCCATTGGCCGAAGCGACCGCGTGGATCGAGTACTACCGCCGTTTCTGGGTAGACCGGTTGGCAGCTCTCGATCGGTTCGTGACAAAACGTCGCCACGCGTCCCCAAGAAGGAGGACGCCCACTTGAGCGATACGGCCGGCAAGCCGAAGCTGACGGGACGGCGGGAAATCCAGGCCTCGGCTCCGCCACCACCGAGGTCGTGTCACCCACGAGGCTTTGCCAGACGAAATCAGCGTCCAGCAGCTCCCAGAAGTTGGGGGCGGATTCTCGAGCTGCTCGACACGAAAATGAAACAGGCGTAGGTGTAGGCTCGATCGAGCTCAGAACGGTTTCGCAACCAACCGCAGGAGGACGACCATGGCAAACCCATTCGTGCATGTTGAACTCAATACCACCGATCTCACCAAGGCAAAGGGCTTCTACGGCAAGTTGTTCGGTTGGACGCTGGAGGACGTGCCCATGCCAGACGGCAGTTACACCATGATCAAGGTCGGGGAGGGAACGGGTGGAGGCATGATGAAGCACCCGATACCGGGTGCACCTTCCATGTGGTTGGCGTATGTGCTGGTCGACGACATCGCTGCCGCGACGCAAAAGGCCAAATCACTCGGCGCGACGGTGAAGAAGGACGTGACGGAAGTGATGGGTGCCGGGTGGCTGAGCATCATCGTCGATCCGACCGGCGCCGCGTTGGGTCTGTGGAAGCCCAAGACCGCTTGACGCTTTCGCGAGCACCTTTCCCCGCGGTCGCCGCCTCATGCAGATCAAGAACATCTTCCTGATCCTCGCGGACATCAGTGGCTACACGAAGTTCATCAAAGTCCACAAGATCAGCTTGAAGCGGCGGCCTCGACGGCCGAATACCGGAACGGCGAAGCGAGCAGTGTGAGGGGTTGGGAAAGGTGAACGTCGTCGTGTACTACCCGCAGCAAGAAGAGCCGGACGCGGCACCGATAGCGAGATCGCTGTGGGCCAAGGTCGCGATGACCTTGAAGCTCCAGGTTTCTGTTGCGAAGAGGCTGTTCGCGGCTCGACCCAAACGCTACCGCAATCTGGAGCTGGCGCAGCACTAGCAGCGTCGCGGCACGGCTTCGCAGGAATCGTCGGCTCGGACCTCGGTACGGGAGGTCTGTGCACCAGGTGCAAGCCGGCTCGAGAAGGCCCAATCGGTTGTGAACGGGAGGACCCATGACTGAGAACCACAAAGTCGTCTCGAAAGATGAGTGGCTGGGGGCCCGCAGAGAGCTTCTGGCGAAGGAGAAGGAGTTCACCCGACTGCGCGATGAGCTCAGTCAGCGTCGCCGAGATCTGCCTTGGGAGCGCGTCGAAAAGCAGTATGCATTCGAAGGGCCTGACGGCAGCGAGACGTTGCCGCAGCTGTTTGCGGGACGCAGTCAGCTGATCGTTTATCACTTCATGTTTGCCCCAAGCTGGGAAGCGGGATGTCCCCACTGTTCTCATTGGGCCGACAATTTCAATGGAATAATTGCGCACTTGAACCAACGCGACGTGACGATGATCGCAGTGTCTCGGGCGCCATACAGCAAGTTGGCGGCTTACAAGCAGCGGATGGGCTGGAGCTTCAAGTGGATTTCATCGTCAGAATCAGACTTCAATTTCGATTACCACGTGTCGTTCACGCCGGAAGAGTTGGCTGAGAAAAAAGCTCTATACAATTTCAAGATACAAGATCCGAGCAGTTCAGAGCGGGAGGGAGTGAGTGTATTTTTCAAGGACCCATCAGGGAGCGTATTTCATACCTATTCAACCTACGCGCGCGGGATCGACATGTTGAATGTGGACTACCAATACCTTGACCTGGTGCCCAAAGGCCGAGACGAAGCTGGTCGTGGACCCTTCTGGGTGCGCCGCCATGATGAATACGGAACAACAATATGACACCCTCGCCGCCTCTCCCAAGAGCCTCCCTTGATCCGTCCTGCCCGAAGGACTCTAATAGCCAGGCTGGATGCGCGCGCGAGGGGGCATGCACACCGTCAGGCAGTGGCTTGAGCAGCTTGGGTTACCGCAATATGCGGAGCTGTTTGAGCGTAACGCCGTCGACCCCGATCTGCTGTGCGAACTCACGGACGAGGACCTTGAGAAGCTAGGCGTACACGCTCTTGGCCACCGCAAGAAGCTCCTTAAGGCGATCGAGGCTCTGCGCAGCGCTGGCACGATTGCGCTGCCGCGTTCTCCAGATTCCTACACACCCAAGCACCTCGCCGAGAAGATCCTGACCTCCAAGGCCGCCCTGGAAGGCGAGCGCAAGCAGGTGACTGTCCTGTTTGCCGACCTCAAGGGTTCCATGGAACTGCTGGCCGACCGAGACCCCGAGGAGGCGCGCCGGCTCCTCGATCCCGTTCTCGAACGCATGATGGAGGCGGTGCATCACTACGAGGGCACCGTCAACCAGGTGATGGGCGACGGGATCATGGCGTTGTTCGGCGCGCCGCTGGCCCATGAAGATCACGCCGTGCGCGCCTGCTATGCGGCGCTGCGCATGCACGAGACAGTGGGCCGCTACGCCGAGGGCGTGCGCCGGAGCGAGGGCCTCCTTGTCCAGATCCGGGTCGGGCTCAACTCCGGGGAGGTCGTGGTGCGCTCGATCGGCAGCGATCTCCACATGGACTACACCGCGGTCGGCCAGACCACGCACCTGGCCGCACGCATGGAGCAGCTGGCCGCGCCGGGGACCACGCTGGTGAGCGCAGATACGCTGCGTCTGGCCGAGGGTTACGTGCAGGTCAAGGCGCTCGGCCCCGTCACCGTCAAGGGGCTACCTGAGCGGGTGGAGGTCTTCGAGCTGACGGGGGCGGGGATGGCCCGGACGCGCCTGCAGGCCGCAGCCCTGCGGGGCCTTACGCGCTTCGTGGGCCGCGATGCCGAGATCGAGCATCTGCGCCGGGTCCTGGGTCAAGCCGGCGCCGGCCGCGGCCAGGTGGTCGCCATCGTTGGCGAGGCCGGAGTGGGCAAGTCCCGGCTGGTCTACGAGTTCACCCACTCCCATCGGGTGCAGGAGTGGCTGATCCTCGAGGCCTCGTCGGTCTCCTACGGCAAGGCCAGCAGCTACCTACCCGTGATCGACCTGCTCACGGGCTACTTCAAGATCGGCGACCGCGACGATCACCGGGAGATGCGCGACAAAGTGCTGGGGCGGGTGCTGGGCCTGGACCGCGCGCTCGAGCCGCTGCTGCCCCCGCTCCTCGCTCTCCTCGACGTGCCGGTCGAGGATGCTGCCTGGATATCTCTGGACCCGCCCCAGCGCCGCCAGCGCACCCTCGATGCTGTCAAGCGCCTGCTGCTGCGCGAGAGCCAGGTGCAGCCGCTGCTCGTGGTGTTCGAGGATCTGCACTGGATCGACGGCGAGACCCAGGCCCTGCTCGACAGTCTGGTAGAGAGTCTGGGCTCTGCACGCTTGCTGCTGCTGGTCAACTACCGGCCCGAGTACGAGCACCGCTGGGGGAGCAAGACAGCGTACTCCCAGCTTCGCCTCGACAGCCTCCCGGCCGAGAGCGCGGCGGCACTGTTGGCGGCGCTACTCGGACCGGACCCCGGGCTGGCACCCCTGACGCAGATGCTGGTCAAGCGCGGCAACCCGTTCTTCCTGGAGGAGACAGTGCGTACGCTCGTGGAGACGGGGGCGCTCGCCGGTGAGCGCGGAGCGTACCGGCTGACGCGGCCGGTGGAGGCGCTGCAGGTCCCGGCCACTGTGCAGACGGTTCTGGCGGCACGCATCGACCGGCTACCGCAAGAGGAGAAGCAACTCCTGCAGGCGGCCTCGGTGATCGGCAAGCACGTGCCGTATGCGCTGCTGGCGTCGATCGCGGAGCAACCGGAGGAGGCCCTGCGACGCGGGCTCGCGCATCTACAGGAGGCGGAGTTCCTCTACGAGACGCGGCTCTTCCCGGACCTGGAGCACACCTTCAAGCACGCGCTCACGCACGAGGTGACCTACGGGAGCCTGCTGCACGAGCGGCGCCGCCAGCTCCACGCCCAGATCGTGGCCGCGATCGAGCGCCTCTACGCGGACCGGCTGAATGAACAGGTAGAGCGCCTCGCCCACCACGCACAGCGTGGGCAGCTGTGGCACAAAGCGGTCCGCTATAGCCGGCAGGCGGGGAACCGGGCGCTCGACCGCTCGGCCTCCCGGGAGGCGCTCGCCCACTTCGAGCAGGCGCGGGTCGCGCTCCAGGAGCTGCCCGACAGCCGGGAGCGGACCGAGCAGCTCATCGACCTGTGCTTCGAGCGGCGCAACGCCCTCTGGCCGCTCGGCGAGTTCGCACGGCTGAGCGAGGTCCTGAACGAGGCGCGCGCGCTGGCGGAGGGGCTCGATGACCGGCGGCGGCTCGCGTGGGCGCTCGCGTATCTGGCACCCCACTACAGCCTCCTCGGCGAGCACGCTCGGGCGATCGACGCGGGGGAGCGCGCGTGCACTATCGGCGAAGGGGACGGCGACCTCGGGTTGCGCGTCGTCGCGAACTTCTATTTGGGCCTGGCGCTCTGGTGGTCGGGCGACCCGCGCCGGACGGCGGAGCCCGTGCGCGCGGTGATCGTGCTCCTCAAGGGCGCGCCGCTCGGAGAGCGCTTCGGGATGCCCGGGCTGCCGGCGGCGCTTGCCCGGTGGCTCCTAGCCGTGGTCCTTGCCGAACTGGGCGCGTTCGCCGAGGCCATCGCCGCAGGGGAGGAGGGCCTGCGGATCGCCCAGACCGCGGGCCATGCCTACAGCGAGGTCTTTGCCCGCTTTGGCCTCGGGTACGCCCATCTGCGCCACGGAGACGTCGCGGCGGCAACCCGGGTTCTGGAGCCGGGCCTCGCGCTCTGCCGGGGGATGGAGATTCGCCTCGCGCTGCTACTCATCGCGGCGTCGCTGGGCTCGGCCTATCTCTGGTCGGGGCGCGCGACCGACGCGTTGCCGCTGCTGGACGAGGCGGTCGAAGCGAGCACGGCGATCCGGTTTCGGGGCCCCCTTTCGTGGTTCATCACGTTGCGCGCCGAGGCCTATCTCGTCCTCGGACGGGTCGCCGAGGCGCGGGAACAGGCGGAGCAGGCGGTGGCGCTGGCGCGCGCCCAGCACGCGCGAGGCTGGGAAGCCTGGGGTCTGAAACTGCTCGGCGACGTCCACGCGCCCGCTGAAGCGGAGCAGGCTGGGGACGCGTACCGGCAGACGCTCGCGGCTGCGACCGAGTTGGGCATGCGCCCGCTCGTCGCCCACTGCCACTTCGCCCTCGGCAGGCTCGAGCAGCGGAGCAGACGAAAGCAAGCCCGAGAGCACTTCACGACCGCCACCACGATGTATCGCGAGATGGACATGCAATTCTGGCTGGAGCAGGCTGAAGCGGCGCTGAACGAGGTTCGCGTCCTATGAATTGCCGCACCGTTAAGCTGAGAACGAAGAGCGCCTAAATTGGAGTGCCAGATACCCGGCCCGCGGCCGGACGGCTAACAGGACTTACGCAAGGACGAGCAGGAGAGCGCGTCTGGTCATCGGATCACCTCGTCGGCGCGCAGCAGGATCGACTCGGGAATCGTGATGCCGAGAGCTCGTGCAGTCTTGAGGTTGACTACGAACTCGTAACGTGATGGCTGCTCCATCGGTAGATCCGCTGGCTTGGCGCCTTTCAAAACCTTGTCTGCGTAGATGGCACCAAGTTCCAACAAGCCCTTGAGGCTGACACCATACGACATGAGGCCCCCCGCGTCGGCGAACACGCGATAGGGATGAAATGCCGGAAGCTGATTTTTGATTGCGAATTCGGCGAGCTTTTTCGCTGCCGTGAACATGACCGGGTCTTGCATGACGATGAAACCAGTAGGACGCTTGGCATGGAGCAGCTGTAATGCGCCATCCAAGTCGCTCTGATTCGCGACCTCCACCGAGAAAGTCGTGAGTCTCAACGACTGTGCGGCGGCTTCCGTGGCCTTCGCCTGAAGTTGCGCGGTCGAGTTGCGGGGATTCCATAAGATCGCAATGCTAGTAAGCCCTGGAACGGCCTCCTTGAGCAACTGGAGCCTCTTCGCGGCCATATCTACCACCGGGACGTAGACGCCCGTAACATTGCCGCCGGGGTGGGCAAGGCTTCTGACGAGCCCCGCTCCGATCGGGTCAGCGGATAAGGTAACGATCGGGATCGTGCTGGTGACCTGCTTTGCCGCTACCGCTGGCGGCGTGCTGGAGGTGAGGATGATATCGACCTTTTCTTGCACAAGCTCAGTCGCGAGCTTGGGGAGGAGATCAAACTTTTCCCCTGCTGCCCGGACCTCGAAAATCGCGTTCTTTCCTTCGATATACCCCCGTTCACGCAATGCGTCCTGCCAACGCCTTTGTAGGTCCTCTACCCGGAGTTCGGTGAGAATTCCTATGCGATACACCTTTGCTTCGGATTGAGCTTGCGCTGCGCCTGGCGCGGCGGCCAAGGCAGCGGCCAAGATGAGGTTGGCAAAGTTGCTGGTATGATTCGAAGGAGAAATTGGCTCCGGCTGCTGCGCAACCGCGGCGCTGGCGAGACCGAATAACTCGAGGCAGGCGGCCAGGGCAGCGAGCGCGAAAGTCAGTAGAGCTCGGATCATCGGATCACCTCATCCGCGCGCAACGGCATCGACTGCCGGATGGTACGCTCAACCGCCCCGGCGGTGTTCGGATCGCTCATCGCGATGTATCCGAACCGAGTCCAGGTCAAGACGCGTAATGACCAGCTTCGCCGTGACCCTAAACGCGAGACCGCCGTGCACTTGATTGCAAGTACCCCGCTGCCGGCCCGTTGCAGCCGGTTGCAAACCCAATAGACCACGCCCGCGGACCAGCGTGCAGCTGACTGGAAATTCAACGTACCGAACCGCGGAACCGTGAAGCTAACTGCAAATCAACCTAAGGCCTTCCGGACGTTGCTTGGTGGAATGCTCAGCTTCTATCATCCAGCGGCCGCATAACTGATCGATTGCAATTGACTTACTCGGCGGCTCGGCGATAGATTGATGGTTGGCCAAAAGGGGCGTTTAATTTTCTTATTCTCTGCTGGAACTTCCGGCTCTCTGAGACTCATGCACAAGCTTCGCGTCGGCATCATCGACCTCGTCACCAGAGGACCCACCCGCGCTTTGTACGCGCGCGTCATGAACGCCAACCTCGCGAGCATCATGCCTCAAGTCATCGGGGTGTGGTGCGAGGCCGAGGGACACGACGTCACCTTTGTCTGTTATACCGGCCTCGAGAACCTCGTCGAAGAGCTGCCGGAGAACGTCGACCTCGTCTTCATCGGGTCGTTCAGTGAGGCCGCCCTTCTGGCCTACTCGCTGAGCAACCTGTTCCGCTCCCGGGGAGCAATCACCATCCTCGGCGGCCCGCACGCGCGCTGCTATCCGGAGGACGCACGGAAGTATTTCGACTACGTCCTGGGCTTCACCGACCAGTCCGTGATCCGCGAGGTGTTGCAGGACTGCGCGCGGCACCGGCCGTTGGGCGTCCACCTCGCCGCCCCGCGCCAGCCGTTGACGCTGCCCAGCTTGCGCGAGCGCTGGAAGTTCATCGCGCCGACGCTCGACAAGGCGCCCGTGCTGAAGGTCGTCCCGATGCTCGGCAGTCTGGGATGCCCGTACACCTGCAGCTTCTGCATCGACTCGGTGGTGCCCTATCAGCCGCTGGACTTCGGCGAGATCACGGAGGACCTCCGCTTTCTCGCGAAGACGCGGCGGCGGCCGCGGGTCGGCTGGCACGATCCGAACTTCGGGGTCCGATTCGACGATTACATGGAGGCGATCGAGGCCGCCGCGCCGCCGGGCAGCATCGACTTCATCGCCGAGAGCAGCCTGTCGCTGCTCTCCGAGCCGCGCCTCGAGCGCCTGCGGCGCAACGGCTTCAAGGCCGTGCTCCCCGGCGTCGAGTCGTGGTACGACATGGGCAACAAGTCGAAGACCGGCAAGCGCACGGGGATGGACAAGGTGCGGGAAGTCTCCGAGCACGTGAACATGATCATGCGGTACCTGCCCTACGTGCAGACGAACTTCGTGCTGGGCCTGGACGGGGACGTCGGGCCCGAGCCGTTCGAGCTCACGAAGCGGTTCATCGACCTGACGCCGGGCGCGTTTCCCGGCTATTCGCTGCTGTCGGCGTTCGGGCGGGCGGCGCCGCTGAATCTGCAATATCAGCGCGC
>JBGPOV010000112.1:0-11701 GCA_041488255.1 Gammaproteobacteria bacterium
CGCGCCTCCAGCAGACGCTGTTTGATGTCCAGCTCCAGCGGCAAGACCTCGGCCAGGCGGTAGCCGACCCAGCCGGCCAAGTCTAGTCGCACGGGTGAAGGGAAGCGCGCGGCGCCGACCTTGGCCATGATCTTCTGCAGGAGCGTACCCAATTCCTGGTACTCCTCCGGCAGCGGCAGGGGGGTCGGCGGGTCGTCCAGCTCGGCTTGGGCCTGCACCAGGCCGCTCTTAGCGGTCCACTGCTCGAGGATCCGGAATACGGATTCCCCGTGCGTGACGAGGTGGAACAGCCCCAGGTGCGGCATGTCCCACTGGACGATGCGGGCGGTGCAGCCCACGGCGTAAGGTACAGCGGCAGTGCCAACCTCTATGCCCTCGCGGATCAGGCACACGCCGAAGGGGGCATTGTCGCGGATGCAGGACTTGGTCATGTCGAGATAGCGCTGCTCGAAGATGCGCAGAGGCAGCAGCCCCCCGGGGAAGAGCACCGTGCCCAGCGGGAAGATTGGGACCTCCAGCGTTGCGCTCACCGTCACTCTCTTCGACCCGGCTGCGCGTCTCCCCAACGCGCTACCAGCTGGTGCGGCACGCGCAATTGATCGAGCACGCGCGCCACTACGAAATCGACCAGATCCTCGATCCTGGCCGGGTGGTGATAGAAGCCCGGATTGGCCGGCAGAATCACCGCGCCAGCGCGCGTCAGTCGCAACATGTTCTCCAGATGGATGGCCGATAAGGGGGTCTCGCGCGGTACCAGGACGAGCGGCCGATGTTCCTTCATCATCACGTCGGCGGCGCGCTCGATGAGGTTGTCCGCCAATCCACAGGAGACCGCCGCCAGCGTGCCCATGCTGCAGGGGCAGATGACCATCGCGTCGGCCGGGTTAGAGCCCGAGGCCACCGGCGCGAACCACTCCTCGCGCCCGAATACCCGGAGCTGGCCGTCACCGGCGCCAAACCTGCGCACGAAGAACTCCTCGACTTCGCGCGCGCGCGCCGGCAGGGGAAGATCCATCTCCTGCTTGGCCACTACCTGCGCAGCCTGAGAGTAGAGCAAGAGCACGCGTGCCCCGGAGCCGAGCAGACACTCGAGCAACCGCACTCCGTAGGGCATGCCCGATGCACCGGTCAAGGCGAGAGTCACGGTGCGGGGCGCAGGCGCATCATTCATGGCGGAAACAAGCACGCAGCCGATCGGCCGCGGCTGCAGGGAGCGCCAGGTAAAGCGCGACGGCGGACGCCCGCCCGGCGTTCACGCGGACACCAGCTCGCGATGCCGCACCAGGACCGGCACCAGGGAGCGGAAGCGCTGCGCAAGGATCTCGGCGAGGTACACCGAGCGGTGGCGCCCACCGGTGCAGCCGATGCCCACGGTCAGGTAGCTGCGGTTGTCGCGGATGTAGCAGGGCAGCCACTCCTCGAGAAAGTGCCAGATGTCGGCGAGCATCTTTTGCACCATCGGGTCCGAGCGCAGGAACTCGATCACCGGCGCGTCCAGCCCGGTGAGCGGGCGCAGCAGTGGGTCGTAGTGCGGATTGGGCAGACAGCGCACGTCGAACACCAGGTCGGCGTCCAGTGGAACACCGTTCTTGAAAGCAAAAGACTGGAACAGCAGCGTCAGCCCGGAGCCCGGCAGGCCCACGAAATCCTTGACCCAGGCGCGCAGCGCATGCGGGCTCAGATCGCTGGTGTCCACGTGGTGCGCGAGCGCGCTGACCTGGGCGAGCAGCTCGCGTTCCGCCTCGATGCACTCGGGCAGCGTGCGCGTGTCATCGGACAGCGGGTGGCGCCGGCGCGTCTCGGAGAAGCGCTTCACCAGCGTGTCGGTCTTGGCGTCCAGAAACAGCACGCGCAGGTCGATGGAGCGCCGCCGCAGTTCTGTCACCCATGTCGGCAGGTCCTTGAGCGTGTGCCCGCTGCGTACGTCCACGCTCACCGCGACCCGGGTCTGGGTGGCAGCGGCAAGGAAATCCGCCAGCCCGGGAAGCAGGTGCGCCGGCAGATTGTCCACGCAGTAGTAGCCGCTGTCCTCCAGCACTTTGAGCGCGACGCTTTTCCCCGAGCCGGACATGCCGGTGATCAGGATCAGCTGCATCGCGGCGGGCGGATTGTCGCCGGCCGGAGCCAAGGCCCGCGCCGCCTGCGCGTCGGCGCTCATGGCCCGCGTCCGAAGTGCTGTTCCTGACGGCGGATGAACTCCTGGGTGCTGTCGATGCCGCGTAGCTGCAGCACGTAGTTGCGCACCGCGGCCTCCACCAACACCGCCAGGTTGCGGCCCGCCGCGACTGGCAGCACCACCTTGCGGATGCGCACATCGAGGATCTCTTCGGTGCTCGCCTCGAGCGGCAGTCGCTCCAGGCCCGGCACCACCCCGCCGATGGGTTTCTCCAACTGCACGATGAGCTTGAGGTTCTTGCGCACGCGCACGGCTGTCTCGCCGAAGATGGTGCGGATGTTGAGCATGCCTAAGCCCCGCACCTCGAGAAAGTCCTTGAGCAGCTCGGGACTGCGCCCTTCCAGCGTCTCCGGCGCGATGTGGTAAAGCTCGACCACGTCGTCCGCTACAAGGCCGCCGCCGCGGGTGATCAACTCCAGCGCCAGCTCGCTCTTGCCGACCCCGCTCTCCCCGGTGAGCAGCACGCCCATGCCGAGCACGTCCAGCAGCACGCCGTGGCGCGTGACGAACTCGGCCAGCGCGCGCCCCAGGTAGGTCCGCACCACCCAGATGATCCGCAGGCTGGGCAGCGGTGATGCGATCACGGGGACTCTACGTGCCTCCGCGAAGCGCCGCACCGCCGGTGGCGGTTCCTCGCCATCGCTCACCATCAGGCAGGCCAGCCCGCTGTCTTGCAGGCGCGCAAGCGCCTGCTCCTGCGCTGCGGGTTCCATGGCCTGGAAATAGCTCGCCTCGATGCGGCTAAAGATATGGATCCAGTTGGGGTGATAGAAGTTGAGGTGCCCGATCAGCCCCTGGCTCTGGGCGTTGATTTGTCGGCTGTCGAGCAGCGCGCCGGCATGCGCCTCGCCGGTCAGCCAGGACAGCTTGAGCGCCTCGCGGTTGTCCTGGAACAGCTGGCCTACGGTCACCTGGGGCATAAGCGGAAATGGTGATGCAGGTGCTTCGTCCTCGGTGACGGCGATGCCGGCTCAGGTGTTGGGCGCGTGCGCTTGCCAGCCGACGATCAAACGCTGGGCGGAGGCCGCGTCCGGTGCAACGGCCAGTTGGCGGCGCAGCTCGCGGTCGCTGAACATCTGGGCCAACTCGGACAGGATCTGCAGGTGCAGATCGGTCGCGCGCTCGGGGACCAGCAGCACGAACGCCAGGTTCACCGGCCGGCTGTCCGGCGCGTCGAAGGGGATCGGCGCGCGCACGCGAAGGAATGCGCCCAGCGCATCGCGCAGGCCTTTGACACGGCCATGCGGTATGGCGATGCCCTGACCCAAGCCCGTGGAGCCAAGCCGCTCGCGTGCCAGCAGGCTGTCTACCACCTGGCCTCGGCTCAGTCCCGAGGCGCCCTCGAGCATTGCGGCTACGCGTTCGAACAGGGCTCTCTTGTCTGTTGCCTCGACGTCCAGCGCCACGTGCGACGGGTCAAGCAGGGAGGAGATCAGACTCATGAGTCGCCCAGCACCGGTGCCGTTTGCGCACGCCTGCCGACGCTTCTCCGCTGAACACCGGCTCGCGCCGCCTACTCGGTTGCGCGGTTGCGGGCCGCGCCGTTTTGGCGGTGCTCGAGGACCTTCTCCTTGTGTTTGATGATCTGGCGGTCGAGCTTGTCCACCAGACTGTCGATGGCGGCGTACATGTCCGGCTCGCAGCTCTCGCAGAAAATGTCCCCGCCGGGCACGTTTATCTTGGCTTCGATTTTCTGCTCGAGCTTGCTCACGGACAGGATCACGTTGACGTCGATCACATGGTCGAAGTGGCGCGTGATGCGCTCCAGCTTCGAGGTCACATAGGTGCGGATCGCGGGGGTGATGTCCAGCTGGTGCCCGGTCAGTTGCAGATTCATCGACGCCTCCTGGTTCGCGGACCCCACTGGGTCCCGATGAGATCTAGATGGACTTTCTCAAGTTGACAGGGAGGATCTGCAAAGATTCCCGATACTTGGCGATCGTGCGGCGGGCCACGACGATGCCCTGCTTGCCGAGGATCTCGGAGATCTGGCTGTCGGAAAGAGGCTTGCGCGTGTCCTCTTCGGCCACCAGCTGCTTGATCAGTGCGCGGATGGCGGTGGCCGAGCAGGCCCCGCCGGTCTCGGTGGTGACGTGGCTGCCGAAGAAGTACTTCAGCTCGAAGATGCCGCGCGGGGTCAGCATGAACTTCTGTGTCGTGACGCGCGACACCGTGGACTCGTGCAGGCCCAGGGTATCAGCGATCTCGCGCAGCACCAGCGGGCGCATGGCGACCTCACCGTGCTCGAAAAAATGCCGCTGGCGGTCGACGATGGCCTGCGACACGCGCAGGATGGTCTCGAAGCGCTGCTGTACGTTCTTGATCAGCCACTTCGCCTCCTGCAGCTGGCCAGCGAGCTGCTGCAGGCTGGCGTCGCGGTTGCGATGGAGGATGTCGGCATACATGCGGTTCACGCGCAGGCGCGGCATGGCATCGGGGTTGAGAGAAACGCGCCACAGGCCTTTCACCTTCTTGACGATCACGTCGGGGATGATGTAGCGCGCCTCGTTTTTCGAGAACCGCGCGCCGGGGCGCGGGTTGAGGCTAGTGATCAGGCTCTGCGCGCCGCGCAAGGTGTCGTCGTTGCAACGGAGCAGTTTTTTCAGCTTGGCGAAATCGCGCCCGGCAAGCAGGTCGAGATGGTTGCGCACGGTGGTCAACGCATCGGCGCGATGCGGCGTGTCCACGGGCAACGCCTCGAGCTGCAGAGATAGGCACTCGGCGAGGTTTCTCGCGCCGATGCCGGGCGGATCCAAGTGCTGCAGGTGCTTGAGCGCGATGGTGAGCTCGGACGGGTCGACCTCCAGATCGGCCGGCAACATCGCCGCCAGTTCCTCGAGGTCCTGTGTCATGTAGCCGTCGTCGTCGAGGGTCTCCACCAGCAGCGCAACGACGCGCTTGTCGCGTTCCGGACATTGCAGCAGATTCACCTGCCACAGCAGGTGCTCGCGCAGCGAGGGCGAGTCGGCTGCGAGCTGCGGGTAGTCGCTGTCTTCGCCATCGTCATGGCCACCGTAGCTGCCGCCGCCTTCCTCGCGCCACTCCGCGTCGGGCTCGGGCACCTCAGCCGGCGCCTCCTCCTTCTCCTGGGACGATGTCGAAGTCGCGGTGGAGGAGCTGAATTCCGTGGTGAGCGGGGTGACCGGGCTCGCCGGCGCTGCCTCTTCCTCGGCCCCCTCGTCGCGCTCCAGCAGCGGATTATCCTGCAGAAAGCGCTCGATCTCCTGGTTCAGCTCTAACGTGGACAGCTGCAGCAGCCGGATCGACTGCTGCAGCTGAGGCGTCAGAGTGAGGTGCTGGGATAGCTTGAGCTGGAGCGAGTGCTTCATGGCGGAGACGGCAGGGGCCGGGGCGCTGACAGGATGGCGGGACGCCCCTGCATCTTGGCGGTTCAGTACAGCCGGAAGTGCTCACCCAGGTAGACCTTCCTTACGCTTTCATTATAAACGATTTCTTCGGGTGCCCCAAAAGCGAGTACCGAGCCATCGTTGATGATGTAAGCGCGGTCGCAGATCCCCAGAGTCTCGCGCACGTTGTGATCGGTGATCAGCACGCCGATGTTGCGCTCCTTGAGAAAGCGGATGATCTTCTGGATGTCCAGCACAGCGATGGGATCCACCCCGGCGAACGGCTCGTCCAGCAGGATGAACCGGGGCTGGCTCGCCAGCGCGCGCGCGATCTCCACCCGCCGCCGCTCGCCGCCCGACAGACTGACGGCGGGGCTGTTGCGCAGGTGGCCGATGTGAAGGTCGTTCAGCAGATCGGTCAGCTTCTCCTCCATGGTGCCATTGTCGAGCCCCCTCAGCTCGAGAACCGCCTGGACGTTCTCGGCCACAGTGAGCTTGCGGAAGATCGACGCCTCCTGCGGCAGGTAAGCCAGGCCCATGCGCGCCCGGCGGTGGATCGGCATGTGGTTGAGGCTCTGCCCGTCGAGGTAGATCCGGCCGCCGTCGGTGGGTATCAGGCCGACCATCATGTAAAAGCAGGTGGTCTTGCCAGCGCCATTGGGGCCGAGCAGACCGATCACCTCCCCGCTCTTGACCTCTAGCGAGACGTCCTTGACGACCGCGCGGGACTTGAAGCGCTTCTCAAGGTCTTCCGCGCGCAACTCGCTCATGGCCAGGTAACTATCGGCAGACCCAGCCGTTCGCTTGAGCGGTGCCGCGTCATTCTTCGCGCTTGTCGGGCAACGAGGTGGAGGGCTGGAGCGGTACGGGCTGCCCCCCGGCCGGCCCGGTACGGAGCTTGTCCGTGCCCTTCTTCGGGGGCTGAATGGTGGCGCGCACCCGGCCCTTGGGATTCACCGGCGTAGCCACGGAGGGGCCGCCCATGACCTGGTAGAAGCCGGTTGCCGCGTCGTAGGCGATGTAGTCCCCCTTGACCTCGTCCGCCCCCTTGTGAATCTCAGCGTTGGTGAAGACCTGCATCTTGTCGGCCTTGCCGTCGTACTCGAGGCGCTCGCCCTGGCCCTCGACGTACTCGTCGTACCCGTCGCGTTTTTGCTTGAAATGAGCCGGCTTGCCGTAGGCGAAGGCGTAGTTGAAGCCGCCGGCGTCCTGCTTGACCACGACCTTGTCCGCCTTGAGCATCAGCGTGCCCTGACTTACCGTCACGTTGCCCTCGAACACGCTCTCTTTCTTGATGTCGTCGATCGTGAGCCGGTCCGCCTCGATGTTCACGGGCTTTTCGCGGTCGGCCTGTTCGGCCAGGACAGGACCGGCCAGAACCAGCGCGGCCGACAGCAGGCCACACAACACCGCGTCGAGAGCCGCACACCTCATCTCAGCGCTTGTGGCCCCACGGCAACACCTTCCCGCCCTTCTTGGGTGTCTCCAACTGGCCTTTGACGTTGGACAGCAACTTGAGCTCGCGCGTCTTGTTGTTGAATTCTAGGCCAACCGACTTCACGGTGCTATTGCCGTGGGTGAGGGTGACTTCACGGGTGGTCTCGACCAGGTCCTTGTCCGGGATGACGTGCAGGAAGCTGGTGGACAGCGTCATCTCAGGGTCCTCGCCAAAAGCGGTGCGCCGCACTTGCACGTCGCCGCGAAAGTCGATGGTCTGGCCGTTGCTGGACACCACGGCCTCATTGGCCCGGATGCTGACGGGAGCTTTGTCGGGATTGAAGTGGGTGAGCCGCGGCTCGTCCAGCACAGCGCTGTTGCCGGTCGGGTAGTGCACCATCTTCTTGGCGATCACGGAGTAGCGCTCGGTCCCGTCCTCGTTCATGCGCATGGCCTCGAAGTTCTCCGCCACGAAATCCGGCTCGGTGCCCAGCAAGTCTTCGTGCGGTCCCGGAGGCTGGACCTTATGATCCAGCCACCAGGTCAGGGCCAAGAGCCCGGCCAGCAGAAGCGCCGGCACCCAAGCGCGCCAACGGTCCTTCATTTCAGATACTCCTGCATGGCTGCTTCGAGCGTGCCTTGCGCCATCATCAATAGCTCGCACACTTCTCTGACAGCGCCTGTGCCGCCGCGTCGATCAGTGATGTAGTGAGCGTGGCTACGAACCGCGGCGCTCGCCTCTGGCACGCACGCGGCGAACCCGCAGCGACGCAGGACCGGCAGATCGGGCAGGTCATCGCCGATGGCGGCAGCGGCGGTAGCGCTCACGGCCAGCTGTGCGAGCAGTTGCTCGAACACGGCGAGCTTGTCGGCTACCCCTTGGAACACATAGGGCACGCCGAGGTTCTCGGCACGCAGCTCGACCGCGCGGGAGGTCCGCCCGGTGACCATGGCCACTTCGACGCCGCTGGCGCGCAGCATCTTGAGCCCGAGTCCATCATGGATGTGAAATGCTTTGAGCTCTGCGCCTTTGGCGCCGTAGTAGAGCCGGCCGTCGGTCAGCACGCCGTCCACGTCCAGCACCAGCAATCGGATGCCCCGGGCGCGGGCACACAACTCGGGACTCACGGCGTCACAGGACTTTCGCCTGAAACAGGTCGTGCATGTTGAGCGCCCCGACCAAGCGGGAGTCCTGGTCCACCACCAGGATCTGGCTGATCCGGTGATCCTCCATCAGCTTCACTGCTTCCGCGGCGAGCCGTTCCGGGCGGATCGTGCGCGGCCGCGGGGTCATGGCTTGGGCGATGGGCAGGCTACGCACGTCGATGGGCTTCTCCAGCGTGCGGCGCAAGTCGCCGTCGGTGAAGATGCCGGCCACGCGCCCGTCGGGCTCGACGATCGCGGTCATGCCCATTCCCTTGCGCGACATCTCCAGGATGGCTTGCGGCAGCAGCGCCCTGCGCGGAACTGCGGGAACTGCATCGCCTTTGCGCATGACATCGGAGACGTGGGTGAGCAGACGCCGGCCGAGCGTGCCGCCCGGGTGCGAGCGTGCGAAATCCTCTGCGCCGAATCCCCTAGCCTCGAGCAGCGCGACGGCCAGCGCGTCGCCCAAAGCCAGCGCCGCGGTTGTGCTGGCGGTGGGAGCCAAGCCCAGCGGGCAGGCCTCCTCCGCTACGCCGGCATCCAAGTGCACATCCGCCTCCCGGGCAAGCGAGGAGCGGGGGTTGCCGGTGACTGCGACGAGGCGCGCGCCCTGCCGCTTGACCAGCGGGACGATGGCGAGCAACTCGGCGCTCTCGCCCGAATTGGACAGCGCGATCATCACATCGTGAGCGGTGATCATCCCCAGATCCCCGTGGCTGGCTTCGGCCGGATGCACGAAGAAAGCGGGCGTGCCGGTGCTGGCCAGGGTGGAGGCGATCTTGCGCGCCACATGGCCGGATTTGCCGATGCCACTGACCACAACTCGGCCCGCACACGCCAGGATCAACTCGACGGCCCGGGTGAAGCCGTCGTCCAGCCGAGCAGCCAGCGCCTGCACTGCGCGCGCCTCGATCTCCAGGGTTCGCCGCGCGCTGTGCAGCGGCGACGCGGCGGTTGCGCGTTCGGGGAGCGTGCTCATTTCGTAGGCAAAGTATACGCTCACCCGCCGATGCCCGTGTCGCGCTGACGCGGACGAGTTTCGTCTCCAGCGGCCGTCTTCGCGATGCACCTCCCGTCGGCAGCCGTGCGTCCGGCGTCCGAAACCCCAGTTCGCGCGCCTCCAAAGCCGCAACATGCGCTGCGCATGCCTTACCCCGCGGGCGTGCAAAATCGCTGTGATACAGTTGGGTCGCGATCAGCGCTTGCAGCGCTTCGACGCCTCCTCCCCGCCATGCACAGCACGCTCGAACTCGTCTTGATCCTGCTCGCTACCGCCGTGTTCGTGGTGGTGGTCTTCCGCCAGCTTCGGCTACCGGCACTGATGGGCTACCTGCTGGTGGGGATCCTGATCGGCCCGCACGCGCTGGGTTGGGCTGCCGGCAGCGAGGAGACCCGCTACCTGGCGGAGTTCGGCGTTGTGTTTCTAATGTTCAGTGTCGGGTTGGAGTTCAGCCTGCCGAAGCTCGTCACAATTCGACGCGCGGTGTTCGGACTCGGGGCCGCCCAGGTGCTGACCACGACGCTGCTGGTGCTGCTGCTGTGCGCGGCTCTGGGCGTGGGCTGGCGCGCGGGACTGGTAGTTGGAGGCGCACTGGCGATGTCCTCCACCGCCATTCTGGCCAAGATGCTGGCCGAGCGGCTGGAGCTCAACTCGCAGCACGGCCGCGCCATCATCGGGGTGCTGTTGTTTCAGGACCTGGCGGTGATTCCCTTCCTGATCCTGACCCCGGCGCTGGCGCAGAGCGCAGGCGATCTCGCCAAGCTCCTCTCCTTTGCGTTGGGGAAGGCGGCGGTCGTGCTGGGCGTGGTGCTCTTCCTGGGACAACGACTGATGCGCCCCTGGTTCCACCTTGTGGCGCGCCAGAAGTCGTCCGAGCTGTTCATGCTGAACCTGCTGCTGTTCACTCTGGGGCTGGCGTGGATCACGGAGCGGTCCGGCCTTTCGCTGGCGCTGGGCGCGTTTCTAGCCGGGATGCTGATTTCCGAGACCGAGTACCGCTATCAGGTGGAGCAGGACATCCGTCCCTTCCAGGATGTGCTGATGGGCCTGTTCTTCGTGACCGTCGGCATGCGACTCGATCCCAGCGAAGTGGCGAACCATCTACTGTGGGTGGTCGCGGTATTGGGCGCGTTGGTTGTGTTCAAGTCGCTGCTGATCACCGGCCTGAGCCGGCTGTTCGGCTTCGACCCCGGCGCTGCGCTTCGCACCGGATTGGCACTATGCGCGGGCGGCGAATTCGGCTTGGTTCTGCTGTCACAGGCCACCGGGCTCCAGGTGCTTGCGCCGCAGGCGGGACAGGTGATTTTGGCGGCCATGATCCTGTCCATGTTGCTGGCGCCGTTCATCATCGAAAACAGCGAGCACATGGTCCGGCGCTTCAGCGCCGCGGACTGGATGTACAGGGCCATGGCGCTGCACAATATCGCCGCGCAGACGCTGGCGGCGGAAAAGCACGTGATTATCTGCGGCTATGGCCGCAGCGGACAGTATCTGGCGCGTCTGATGGAACAGGAGGCAATCGCCGTCATCGCGCTGGACATCGACCCGCAGCGTGTTCGGGAGGCTGCGGCTGCAGGGGAGAGTGTGGTGTTCGGTGATGCGGCCCGGCGCGAGGTGCTGATCGCGGCCGGCTTGATGCGCGCCAGCTGCCTGGTCGTATCCTATGCCGACACCGACTCGGCCCTGCGGATCCTGCACGTGGTGAACGAACTGCGTCCGGGGATGCCGGTGGTGGTGCGAACGGTAGACGACAGCGACATCGACCGGCTCAAGCAGGCCGGGGCGGCCGAAGTGGTGCCGGAGATCCTGGAAGGCAGCCTGATGCTCGCTTCTCACGCCCTGATGCTGGTGGGCGTGCCGTTCAACCGAGTGCTGCGGCGCATCCGCGAGACGCGCCAGCATCGCTACGAGCTGTTCCGCGGTTTCTTCCACGGCGTGACCGACGAAACCGGCGAAGACGGCGATCGCGTGCACCCGCGCCTGCATTCGGTAATGATCACGCCGGGGGCTGCGGCGGCGTACAAAACCCTGCGCGAGCTCGATCTGCCGAGCCTGGGCGTGGTGGTCACGGCGGTCCGGCGGCGCAATATCCGCAGCCCGGACCCGGCTCCCGAGACGCAGTTGCTGGAGGGCGATGTCGTCGTGCTGCGCGGGGTGGAGGAGAATCTCGCCTTGGCGGAGACCAAGCTGATGCAGGGGTAATGCGCTCCCTCCGAGGCGGCACAGCTGGTATCGGCGCGATCCGCCGGTTGCCGCCGCCGTCTATTCAGGTAACGGTGCCGGCATTGATGTCGGTCGCTCTCGTCGAGGGTGAAGCCTGAGGGGCCCTTACGTATCAGCGCACCTGGCCGTTCGAAATGGAAACGCCCGCGGGACGCGGTCCGTCGCGCGGGCGTCGGCATACCAAAGACGGGGCCCGATGGCCCCGTCATGCTAGCGACGGATCAGAACAGACTTACGCCACCGCAGTTGGTACTGCCGGTCGTGATGTCCCAGGTGCTGCCGACCGTGATGCAAGTTCCAGCGCCCGAGGCCAGCGGCGCCGTGAAGCCACCCGCCGGGACGTAGGTTGAGAACTGGAACCCGCCGGTGTAG
>JBGPOV010000113.1:0-11696 GCA_041488255.1 Gammaproteobacteria bacterium
GCGATATCCTCCAGCCGGTGCTCGACAAAGCTGACCTCGTACACGGGTTTGCCGTCGGCGCCCTTGTGCTCGGCGATCTGCATGCCGTACAGCCCGGGCGGGAGCGCCTCGATCGATTCCATGACCGAGACGATCTGCGCGTGCTCCTTCTTGGCCACCTTGCCGGACACGAAGATCCCGAGGTGGCCGATATCCTGATGTAGCAAGCCGACGATCACCTGCCCGCGCGATTTGATCTCATCGGTGCCGCCGTACACGTCGGCGACCCAGTTGAACGCTTGCTGGGGCGGCGTGATGTTGTCGCCCATCGAGGCAAACAGAATGATGGGGACCTTGATCTCGCGCAGGTCGAAGACACCGCCGTCGCCAGCCTTGACCGTGCCGGACCACAACTTGTTTCCGACGAAGAGGTTCTGCGTGATCCATTCGATCTCTTCCCGGTTCATCAGATAGAACCCACCCCACCAGCGCTCGAAGTCCAGGAAGCGGGGCGGTTCCGTGTCCACGTTGGCGAACACGTGGTAGTACTTGTCCCAGAAGGTGTTCGCCGGATTCAGGTTCTCGAAGTTCTGCACCAGCCAGGCGCCGTCGAACTTGCCCGCGCCCAGGTCCGAAGTCAGCGACGCCAGCCAGGTGCCCCCAAGCAGGCCGCCCGAGTAGCGCATCGGGTTGTCGCCCTCGCCTTCGCTCCAGGCGCCACCCCAGTAGGACATCGGCGCACCGTTGATCACGATCGGCCCGGTGTCGTCGGGATTGGCGGCGGCAACCATCATCGCGGCCCAGCCGCCCTGACAGTTGCCGACGACGGCTGGCTTAGGCGCATCCGGGTGCAGCTCGCGCACACGATGCACGAACTGCTGCTCCGCGCTGCAGACATCCAGCATCGTTTGACCGGGTTCGGGCTCGGGAAAGAAGATCACGAAATACACCGGGTGCCCGTCGCGCAACGCCACACCCACCTGCGAGTCGTCCTTGAAGCCGCCGATCCCGGGGCCATGGCCGGCGCGCGGGTCGATGATGACGTAAGGGCGGCTCGTTGCATCCACCTTCACACCTTCGGGCGGGACGATCCGCACCAGCGCGTAGTTGACCGGCCGCTCCAGCGAACGCCCATCGACCACGGTCTCGTAGTCAAAATGCAACACTGGCGGCAACCCCTTGCGTGTCCGCTCGATGAAGTTATTGCCGCGCTGTCGCAGCGCGTCCCAGAACAGCACCGAGCGCTGAGCAAGGTCCACTGCGTAGCGCGCGCCATCGGTCCAAACATCCCAGGGCGATCCGGCGCTTGCCGTCACATCGGTCATCTGTTCGCCATAGGCCTTCTGCACCCGCTCGCTGAACCGCTCCTGCGCGAGCTTGGCGCGAGCCTGAAAGACCTGTGCGACTTTGGCCGCGATATCGTGGCTTCTCGAAAGCTGTTTGGCGAGATCGGTCATGAGTCAATTCCCCACGCAAGAAGACAAGAAGAAAAGGTCGCGCATTATACCGATTTCTCCGGCCGCGCCCCTTTGATCTAGCGCAAGAACCCACGGAATGGGGTATGGACGCGGGCGGTCCGGCAGCAACTGTCCCGCGGCTTGCGCAGGCTCCGGACAGGATAGTCGAGCTGCCCCTTCGCTGCGCCGGTAGAATCTGTGCATGCGTTACCGCCCGATCAGCCCGGCCGATCTTCCCTCCGTTCTCGCACTCCAAGAGGCGAACCTCTTCGCCAATCTGACCGAGGAGCAGCGCCAAGACGGGTTCCTGTCGGCCGCCTTTACGGAACATCAATTCCAGCAGATGGCGCGCGAGGTGGCGGTCTTTGTGGCGGACGATGGCGGCGAGATATGCGCTTATCTCTGTGCAAGCAGCGTTGCCTTTAACCGCCAGTTCCCTCTGCTCGCCGCCATGATTGCCACTTTCGACCGCATCGACTTTCTCGGCCGCACGCTCACGTCTCAACGCACGTTCATCTGCGGCCCGGTGTGCGTGGCGCGATCCCATCGCGGCCGTGGCCTGTTACGCGGACTGTACGACGCACTGCGCCGGGAAACCGCCGGCCGCTACGACGCCGGGGTGGGCTTCGTCGCCAAAGACAATAGGCGCTCGCTGGCAGCGCATACCGACGGTCTGGGCATGACCATCGCGGGAGACTTCGCGTTCAGCGGCAAACAGTATTGGACCCTCGCGTTTCACGTTCCATTCCCGCCGAGCTGTTGATCGCCGTTAGGGGGCCGCCTACTGGCGCATAGCCATGGACAGATCAGACTCGCCCGTGCAGAGGGAGGCCGTGGCCCGCGAGGGTACGCAGAAGTGGCTCCGCGGTCAGTGGGAGCTTGCGCGCCGCCCTATCTCGATCGCCGCGGGGCTTGGCGTATTGGGCGGAGTCCTGCTGGTCCCGCAGGCGTGGTTTCTGGCGCATGCGACAAATGCAGTCGTGCTGGAGCACGCACTGCTCGCTCAGGTGCTGCCCTGGCTGTTGCCGCTGCCGATCATCTTCGCATTTCGTTTCGTCGTGATGCGCGCTTCAGAGCAGGTCGCAATGCGCGCCGCCACGCTGGTCAAAGAAGATGTGCGCAGCCGTCTTGTCCGTCACCTACAGGCACTGGGACCCGCGTACGTTCAAAGCCGACACAGCGGAGAGCTCGCGGTCGCGGCTGTCGACGGGATCGAAGCGCTCGAGCCTTACTATGCGCGCTACCTGCCGCACATGGCGCTGGTAGCGCTGCTGCCGCTTTCGATTCTCGCGTTTATCTTTCCGCAGGACTGGATCTCGGGTCTGGTGCTGCTCTTGACCGCGCCGCTCATCCCGCTGTTCATGGTATTGATCGGAAGCGGCGCGGAGCGGCTCAACCAGCGCCAATGGCGCAAGCTCGCAAGCATGAGCGGGTACTTCCTCGACGCGCTCCAGGGCCTGACCACGCTCAAGGTGTTCAACGCTTCACGGCGTGAGGCAGAACTCATTGCACGCATCTCGGAGGACTATCGCCGTAGCACCATGTCCGTGTTGCGGTTGGCTTTCCTCTCGGCGTTAGTCCTCGAATTCTTTGCCTCGGTGAGCATCGCCGTGGTGGCCGTATTGATCGGCTTTCGCCTGCTGCGCGCGGACATGGGCTTCGAAGCGGGATTTTTCATCCTGCTGCTCGCCCCCGAGTTCTACCTGCCCTTGCGCACGCTCGGCACGCACTATCACGCGCGCATGGAGGCGATCGGCGCCGCCGAGCGGATCGTCGAAGTCTTGGACGTCCCCTTGCCGCAGACGGCGCAGGCCCGCGCGCGGCCCCTCCTTGCGCGCGCCCTCGAGATCCGCTTTGAGGATGTGCATTTCGCCTATGGGCCTGGCCGCGAGGCGCTGCGCGGGACGAGCTTTTACCTCGCGGCTGAGCGGGTCACGGCCCTGGTCGGCGCCAGCGGCGCCGGCAAGACTACCGTACTCAACATCCTGCTCGGCTTCGTCCACGCGCAGCGCGGACGCGTATTGGCCGGCGGGCACGGTCTGACCGAGCTCCATCCCGACTACTGGCTTCGTCAGGTCGCGTGGCTGCCGCAGCGCGCGCACCTGTTTCGCGGCAGCATCCTGGACAACATCCGCATGGCCGACACGAGCGTCGGTTTCGAGGCCGTGCGCGCTGCTGCTCGTCGGGCCCACGCCGACGAGTTTATCGAGCGCTTGTCCCAAGGCTACGACACACCAGTGGGCGAGCGCGGCCAGAACCTCTCCGGCGGCCAGGTGCAGCGTCTCGCTCTGGCGCGCGCTTTTCTTAAGGACGCTCCAGTGGTGCTGATGGATGAGGCCACTGCGAGCCTCGATCCCGAAAGCGAGTCGTTGATCACCCAGGCGATCGCTCGGCTGGCAAAGGCGCGCACCGTGCTGGTCATCGCTCACCGCCTGCGTACCGTGCGCGGCGCCGATTGCATTCTCGTCATGGACAGCGGACGCGTGGTCGAACGGGGCACGCACGACATCCTCGTGCACGCCGACACGCGCTATGCGCGGATGGTGTGCGCGCATGAAACGGCACCCACGGGACAAGCGCTTGGGGGCTCTCCCTTCTCCCTCCGGGAGAAGGGACGGGGATGAGGGAGACGGGCAGATGAAGCGAAATGCGCCGAAGCGACCAGCAATCCCTCACCCGCGCCCCTCTCCCGTGGGGAGAGGGGTGAACATGCGAGACGACCTGAAACTCATCGGCCGGCTCTTGCGCTTGTCGCGCCGCTACTGGTCATGGATGGCGCTGGGCGCGATCATCTCGACTCTCACCGTGCTCGCCAATGTGGGTCTGATGGCGGTCGCCGGTTGGTTCATCGCCGCGATGGCTATGGCGGGTGCGGCGGGGGTCTTGATGAACTACTTCCTCCCGGCGGCTTTGATCCGGCTGTTCGCGATCCTGCGCACCGGCGGACGCTACTTGGAACGGCTGGTCACGCACGAGGCGACTTTCCGGCTGCTGTCGGAGCTGCGGGTCTGGTTCTACCAGCGCGTCGAGCCACTGGCGCCGGCGCGGCTGCAACTCTACCGCAGCGGCGATCTACTTGGGCGCATCCAGGCGGACATCGACACCTTGCATCACGCGTACCTGCGCCTGCTGGTGCCCGTACTGGTCGCAGTCTCCGGGGTGGTGGTCGTGGCGACGGTACTGTGCCTCTACAGCCGGTGGGTGGCGCTGCTCGTGCTGGCGTTGCTGCTGTTGACGGGCGTCGCGGTCCCGCTTGTCATGCGCCGCGCCGGCCAGCGCTCGGGCCTACTGGTGGTTGAAACCCGGGCCGAGCTGCGCACAGCCTTGATCGACGCCGTGCAGGGCATGGGCGAGCTGCGCGTGTACGGCGCGGCTCAGCGACAGGCGCAGCAAATCGAGAGCCTCACGCAACGGCTGAGCGCCGAGCAGATACGCCTGAGCCGGCTCTCAGGGATCTCGGAGGGCACGGTCGGGCTGTGCGCGAGCCTTGCGATGTGGGGCACGGTCCTCATCGCCGTCTCACTTGTGGGCCGCGGAGCGCTGCAGCCGCCCGACCTTCCCATGCTTGCACTGCTCGTCCTGGCGAGCTTCGAAGCGGTCGGGCCGCTTCCGCTCGCCTTCCAAAGGCTCGGAGAGACTTTCGCAGCGGCGCGGCGCGTCTTCGAGCTCGCGGACACGCAGCCTCAGGTGGCGGCTGTGCGCACGCCCTCGCCGCATCCGCGCGACTCCAGCCTCACGATGCGCGCTGTGCGGATGCGCTACAACGCCCAGGACCCGTGGGCGCTCGACGGTCTGGACCTCGATCTCGCCGCCGGCAGGTGCGTCGCGGTGGTCGGTCCCAGCGGCGCCGGCAAGAGCACCATCGTGCGGCTGGCACTGCGCTTCTGGGAGTACCAGGAGGGCGAGGTTCGCCTCGGCGGCCACGATCTGCGCAGCTACCAAGCCGAGGATGTGCGCAGCCTCATTGCGGTGGTGTCGCAGGACACGCATCTGTTCCACACCACTATCCTCGAGAACTTGCGTATTGCCGCCCCCCACGCGGACCAGCAGACAATTGAGCGCGCGACGCGTGCGGCCCAGATCCACGATTTCATCGCTGCGCTGCCCGACGGCTACCATACTCATGTCGGCGAAGCGGGGGTGCGGCTCTCCGGCGGCCAGGCGCGCCGTATCGCCATTGCACGCGCTCTCTTGAAAGACGCGCCCATCCTGCTGCTCGACGAGCCCACCGAAGACCTCGACCCGCAGACCGAGCGCGCCGTGTTCGAGGCCATCGACCATTTGATGACTGGGCGCACGGTGCTGCTCATCACTCACAAGTTAGCGGTTCTGCAGAATCGGGTTGACGAGGTGCTCGTGCTCGAAGGCGGACGCGTCGTCGAGCGCGGCACTCACGCAGAGCTGACGCGCCTCGGAGGGCGCTTCGCGAACTCACAAGACCATCTGGTCGACCAAGGCCCCCTCTCCCTCGACGGGAGAGGGCCGGGGTGAGGGTGAGCGTAGCTTGGATCTGGTGTACCCCTCACCCTGCCCTCTCCCACAAGGGGAGAGGGACCTCTGCTACTCCCCCGCGAGGAGGAGGGGTCCACCCTCAGCGTCTGCCGGCCCGCTTCTTCTGCTCTTCCTCTTGCGTGTCGAGGAGCCCGCCTCCGGCGGCCGAAACCAGCACGATCATCACCGTGCCGACTAACCAGGCGAAGTACCACGGGCCATTGTCGCCGAGGAGGACGGCCAGAAAGATCACCAAGACGCCGATGAACATAAAGATCACGAAGCGCGCGAACGTACCCATTGCGAACATTGCGACACCTCTCCTCAGTAGGCGTGCTCGTCGGACTCGATCCGCCGGACGCTGACTTTGCCGCGCATGACCCAGAACGCCCAACTGGTGTACCAGAGGATCAGGGGCATAAAGACCACGGTGAAACCCAGCATCAGCGTCAGTGTGTGCCGGCTCGATGAGGCGTTCCAGACCGTGAGGCTGTGCGAAGGCTCAGAGCTCGACGGCAGCATGAACGGGAACATGGCCGTGCCCACGGTGCCTATGATGCCGATCCAGCCGATCGCGCCCAGCCACCAACCAAGGTGAGACCGGCCCCTGCGTACCGCCCACACTCCGAGCAGGACGCCGGCATAGGCGATGGCGGGTACCAGCCAGAGGATCGAGTGGCCGCGGAAGTTCTCCAGCCAGGCTCCCGCCACGCGCTCCACGGTCTGCTGCAGCGGCGTCTGTGCAAGCGCGGGGTCGGGTGAGCGCACCAGCAGGTAGCCTTGCATCTGGCTCACCCAGACCCCGCCCACGGTGAACAGCACCACCGCGGCGAGACCGGCCCACACGGCGAGCTGGCGGGCGCGCTCGTACATCGCACCCTCGCCGCGGTTCATGATCATCGCCGCGCCCATATACACCGACATCGCCACCGAAAGCAGCCCGCACAGGATCGCGAACGGGTTGAACAGAGCGACGAAACTGCCCGTGTAAGTCGAAGTCAGGTTCCAGCTGAACTGGAACGGCACGCCGTGCAGGATATTGCCGATCGCGGCGCCGAACACGAGCATGGGTACGAAACCGCTCACGAACAGCGCCCAGTCCCAGGCGTTGCGCCAGCGCGCCGAGGCGAGCTTGCTGCGATACTCGAACCCCAACGGCCGCACGATCATGCTCCAGAGCAGCAGCAGCATGACTATGTAGAAGCCAGAGAATGCCGTGGCATAGACGAGCGGCCAGGCGGCAAAGATTGCGCCGCCGCCCAGAATGAACCACACCTGGTTGCCATCCCAGTGAGGCCCGATGATGTTCAACGCGACGCGACGCTCGGCATCCGTGCGGCCGACGTAGCGCAGTATGGTGCCCACGCCCATGTCCATGCCCACCATGACGGCCAGGCCCATGAGCAACACGCCCAGCAGCAGCCACCAGATGAGCTTCAACGCTAAGTAGGCTTCCATCGTCCTTGTCCTCTTCGTCCGTACTCAGCTAGGCCGCCCGGGCCATCTGGGCGTCAGGTTCGCCCGAAGCGGGCCCATGCTCATCCGGTCCCTGGCGCACAGCCCTCACCATGAGGTACATCTCGATGAGAATGAAGGACGAGTACAGGACCAAAAAGCCCGTCAGCGAGAACACCATGTAGGCGACGCTATGGGTCGAACCCGACATCCAGGTCGGCAGGACCTCGTACACGGTCCACGGCTGGCGCCCGATCTCGGCGACCAGCCACCCCGTCTCGCAGGCGATGAAAGGCACCGGTATCGCCCATACCGCCAGCCGCAGAAATACGCGCTGGTTCTCGACCTGGTTGAACATGGTGTGGATCACGGCCAGAACGAAGTAAGCGAGCATGAGCAAGCCGAGCCCCACCATGACGCGAAACGACCAGAAGACCGGCCACACCAGCGGCATCGTGTCGGCGGCAGCCTTCTCGATGTCGCTCGGCGCTGCCTTGGAAGCATCCTGCTCCGGTGCGTAGCGCGCGGCCAGGAACCCGAAGCCCAGATCTTTCTCGTGCGCCTTGAACTGGGCCATGGCCTGGGCGTCGCCCGGGTTCTGGCTCAGCCGCTGCAGGGCCTCGACGGCGGGGATCCCGTTGCGGATGCGCTCGATCGCCTGCTGCATCAGGACGTCGGCCCCCGGGACGGTGCCCTCTAGCGAGTGGGTCACGAGCAGGGACAATGCCACCGGTATCTGCAGCTCCCAGAGGTTCTTGCGCTCGCTCTGCGACGGCAGGGCAATAACGTTGAAAGCCATCGGCGGCTTCTCGGTTTGCCACAGCGCCTCCATGGCGGCCAGCTTGGTCGGCTGGGCATGGCCGCCCACGAAGCCGAGCGCATCGCCGAGCGTTATCACCCCGGCGGTCGACAGCACGCCGAACAACGCAGCCATGCGGAACGAGCGTTTGGCAAGATCCATGTGGCGCTTCCTCAGCATGTAGTAGGCGCTGATCCCAGCCACGAACATCGCCGCGGTGACGTAACCCGCGATGCTGGTATGCACGAACTTCGACTGGGCATCGGGGCTGAACAGCAACTCCATGAAGTTGGTGAGCTCCATGCGCATGGTCAGCGGATTGAAGTGCGCACCCCGCGGATCCTGCATGAAGCTATTGGCAACCAGGATCCACACAGCAGACAGGTTGGAGCCCAAGGCCACGAGATAGGTGACGAACAGATGCTGCGCCTTGGTCAGGCGTTCCCAGCCGAAGACCATCATCCCGACGAAGGTCGATTCCATGAAGAAGGCCATCAGCCCCTCGATGGCCAGCGGGGCGCCGAAGGTATCGCCCACGAAGCTAGAGTAGAACGACCAGTTGGTCCCGAACTGGAACTCCATGGTCAGGCCGGTGGCCACGCCCAGGGCGAAGTTGATGAGGAACAGCTTGCTCCAGAACCGGGTCATCTGCTTGTAGATCTCCCGGTTGCTGACGAAGTACACCGTCTCCATCGCCGCCAGCAGGAACGACAGTCCGAGCGTGAGCGGAACGAACAAGAAGTGATACAGCGCGGTCGCGGCAAACTGCAAGCGCGACAGATCGACCACGGTGTCGTTGATCATTGGGGTCAGGCCTATACTTTATAGCTCAGCGGCGGTCCGCGGATGGACCCCACGCGTTCGGAGGTTCGGATACGGCGAGCCCGCTCTCCAATGCCACCGTCAGCTCTGCTTCTTGATCCAGGCGGTGCACCAGCCTTTGGCGTTGACGAGGTTGCCTGTGAACAGCGTGCAGGGCCCGCTGGACGCGCCCGCCTTGCCCGAGTAGAAATTGCAGTTGTTGCAAAATGCCTTGGGGTCCGTGCGCTTGGTGGCCTTGGTGGCGTCCATCTTGTAGCCAAGGGCCACCGCCTGCGGGCTAGTCTCGTTGACCGCCTCCACTGCGGCAGCGGCGAACGGCGCGGCAGCGAGGCCGCCGACCGTGAGCTTGATGAAACGACGACGGCTCGTACGGGAAGCATCATGTGTCATGGCAAACTCCTTGTGGCTGTGGTGCGAAATGCATACTGGTCACGGGGACTGATAATCGATTCTATGTTTCCGTGACCGATGTCCGCAAGCGTACGCCAGCTTCGTCGCGGCTTCCAGCTCTAGCCATGGAAAACACGCTGAAGTTGACGCCCGCCCGGGCAGAGCGTGGCGCCGAGCGGGAAGCTCCGGCCCTGCAGGTGAGCCGCGTGAGCAGGCATCGAGTTCATTGTCCAGGGCACTGAATGCGCAGTCTATAGGTCCCGGTGTACCTCTGCGGGCGGAACCGGATCGTGTACGATGGCCGCGCGCGAAGCAGAGGGGGAACCATGCGCGAAGAGCGCCTTTCACCGCAGCGCCAACTTGCTGCACGAGTGGTCATCGAGGAATTCTTCCGCCTGGAAGCCGCGGGCGGCGTGCTGCTCGTTGCTGCGTCAATCATCGCGCTGATTTGGGCCAACACCCCTTGGCGCGCGTTGTACACGGGCTTGCTCAGCGTTCCCGTGGGAGTGCACGTTGGAGCCCTGACGCTCGACAAGCCGTTGCTCCTTTGGATCAACGACGCGCTCATGGCGATCTTTTTCCTGCTGGTCGGGCTGGAGATCAAGCGCGAGGTTCTCCAGGGCGAGCTTTCCAGCGTGCGGCAAGCTGCTTTGCCGTGCGTCGCCGCCGTGGGCGGGATGCTCGGCCCGGCGCTCGTCTACTCGGCGATCAATTGGGGCGACCCGGTGACGATGCACGGTTGGGCGATCCCGGCCGCTACCGATATCGCCTTCTCGCTCGGTGTGCTGGCTCTTCTGGGAGCGCGCGCGCCGGGCAGCCTCAAGATCTTCCTTCTGGCGCTCGCGATCATCGACGACCTGGGCGCCATCGTCATTATTGCGGTGTTTTATACCGCCAACCTCTCGCTGCTGTCGCTGGGCCTCGCAGCGGCAGGGTTGGCGGCCCTGCTCGTCCTGAACCTGGCCGGCGTCAGACGTATCGCGCCTTACGCGCTGGTCGGCCTCTTTCTCTGGGTCTGCGTGCTCAAATCGGGTGTGCACGCCACGCTTGCGGGTGTTGCGCTCGGCTTCGCGGTACCGTTGCGCGGCGCCAAGGAGGGCGGCGACTCGCCGCTGCGCCATCTCGAACACATGCTTCATCCCTGGGTCACCTACGGCATCCTGCCAGTCTTCGCCTTTGCGAACGCCGGGGTATCGCTCACGGGCTTGTCGCCGAGTAGTCTCGTCGAACCCGTGACACTGGGCAGTGCGCTTGGGCTGTTCCTCGGCAAGCAGATTGGCGTCATGGGGACCACGTGGACGGCGGTCCGGCTCGGTATTGGCAGCGTACCGACCGGGGCCACATGGTTCCAGTTCTACGGCTTGGCGCTGCTCACGGGCATCGGATTTACCATGAGCCTGTTCATCGGCACGCTCGCCTTCCAGGCCCCGGAACTCAACGATGCCGTACGAATTGGCGTCTTGAGCGGTTCGTTGGTGTGCGCGGTCGCTGGCTACTTGGTGCTGTACGTGGCGGGCAGGAGCGTGAGACCGATCCCTTAGCATCGGCGCATCACGTCTTGGTCGCCCGCGCTTCGCTTTGAGCGCCCGACACCGGCCAGATCTTGGACATGAGCCAGCTCACCAGCAGGCCCATCACGCAGCCCAGGATAACCTCCCCCACCTTGTGCAGACCATGTTCTGCAGCGCTCAATCTCGAAGGGTGCGTCAAGCCGGCGGCGATGACGATTGCAGCGGTGATGGGTGCCTGTCGCCACATTGTCTGGATGCGTATCACGTACGATGAGAGCAGGACTGTCACGGCCAGGGCGAGCGGAAGCTTCCACTCGCCCTCAGGGCCGATCATCAGGAAACCCAATCCGACTACGCAGCCGACGAGCGCGTTGACGATGCGGGCCCGGAACATGCGAACCGCTTGCTCCACCTTCGGATCGCTGGCCGCGATCATCGATGCAATGGCCCAGATCGGATTGGTGTCGGCGATCAGCCGGAGCAGAACCCAAAGAGCGGTTGTGCCAATCAATACGTTCACCGCGAAGCGAACGCCGACCAAGTCGTCTTCCAGGAAACGCTCCAGGACTTTCATAACGCTTCCGAGTCACTCGCCCTCACGCCCGACCCGAGTCGCCCGGCCGATGGAGCTGCGTTTTTCCCGTCGTTGCTTGGCGATCAGCAATGCCTGTTCCTGAAATTTCTGTGCCAGCGAGAACAGAACGCTGGTGGACCAGGCAAACGTCAGCAGCCCCGCCATGCCGAGCATGCCTTCGAGCAATCGCCAGCGTAGCGGCAGATAGCCGGCCTGCA
>JBGPOV010000114.1:0-11676 GCA_041488255.1 Gammaproteobacteria bacterium
CGTGGCCCCGGGGAGCTCGTACGCGAGCTCCTGGGCCTGCTTGTCCATCTGATGCCCGATGACCGCACCCGCGACGCCGCCGACCGCCGCACCGATGATCGCCCCGCGCACCGTCGAGCCCGTGGCGTTGCCGATGACGGCGCCCACGGCGCCACCGGCACCCGCGCCGATGATCGCGCCCTTTTCCGCCTTGTTCATGGCGCAGTCCGCCAGCGGCACCAGAGCGGCCAACGTGAGTATGCCTGCCAGGGAACGTCTCATGGGGAGTATCCTGTCTTGTAGAGAGAGAGGCAGTCCTGTCGCTTCAAGGCTAGTTCACACGACAGCCGGCAGGTATCGTTCGAAGGGTGCAGTGATGCGTAGAGCTTATGACGTACCGCTATTGGGTGACCGACGCGAGGCGGTCCATGCTCAAGGGGGCCAGCTGGGGCTCGTCAAATCCATGCGCCACACCGGCCCGGAGTACAGCGGCCCCTGAAATCGCACAAATGCGGGAACGTCGTCAGTGACGATCCAGAGGTCACTGTCCGGCGGCGCCTTGCCTGTCAGCGTCGCGAAGACCCTGAGCCAGGCACCCAGCTTCGGTCTGAGCTTGAAGTGGATCGCGGTTTCCGCGTGCTGGCCAAGCATCACTCGCTGCGAGGTGGAGGGCGCGATCTCGAGCCCGATCAGGCGCGGCTCGGGTGTGAAGGCCACGAGGTGGACGGTCTGCGTGTCGCGCGTGACGAGATTCTTCGCGATCGTGATGACCATGCCGTTGTAGACGTCGGGTGGCAGGTCGAGCGTCCCGGTGTACTGTTGCTCGCGACCATCCTTGTGCGCCTTCGTCTTGACGACGTACCGCCCGGAGCGCGCCAGGGTCACCGCGAGATCGTCGGCGAACGCGGGCCCGCTTTGGACGAGGTGGTAGTTCTGCATCGTGAAAACGTCATGCTGGGTGAACGTGACCGCCTCTTCGAAGACGGAGGCGTCCAAGAAATGAAACACCAACCGGCTTTCGACCTCCCGGTCCCGGGCCACCTGGAGGAGATCCCCATGCGCGAGGACTGCGCCGGTTGCCGTCCGCAGCTCGAGGAAGCCGTGTACGGTCCCCTCGGCATAGCGCACCGGTACCCCAGCCGGGGCGACGCGGTGCTCGCGCTGCTGGGCCAGCGCGGTCGAGCAGACGGCCAGCAGGGCCAGCGTCATTCTGGCAATAGGATGGATTGTCGAACGGCCCACGACGACTGTAACGCTTCCCAGAGCTCGCACGGCGCGGCTCTCGGGCGCGATCGACTCGTAACGCAGTTCGCCCGCGCCCAGAGCGTGGGGGAGCTCGGCCTTGCTGTCGTGCGTCAGCTTCAAGCGCTGGTGGGGCGGCTGCCGCGTTTTACCGGCCCACGACGATCAAGGCACCGGCCGCAATGGCAAGGATGGCCATGAGAGTGCCCAGTCCCGAAAAACTGAGATCGAGCATGGGTATTAGTCCGGTGACGATGAGCCAGATGCCCAACAACAGCATTCCGAGGTTCTTGGTCACTTTCATTGAGAGACTCCGGTGAGAGAGACTCCGGTGAGGACGGACTTCCTTGAGGTCAGCAGCGGCCTAACGGACCGTGCGTAGACACGACCACGGTGCAACCGGGCCCGCCAGCTTCACGCGCTTGTCAGGCTGCGCTCCTCACGATCCTTGACGTACACGGTTGTGCCTGGAGGCCCACTGCACAACTCCGTCATGCCGAGCTTGGTGGCGATGGAGCGCGCCCCGTCATTCCCATCACCGATGCACGCAATGATGCGCTCGAGTTTGACGGTATCGAATCCCCACGCCATTACGAGCGTGCACGCTTGCTTCGCAAAGCCCTGCCCTTGCGCTTCGGATCTCAAAGCACAGAGCAGCTCGAAATCGTTTCCGTCGAGTGCTCGAGACCTGACGAGCCCTGCGACCCCCACACTAGCCTGACCAGCGATGATCGCGAACAGGTGGTGGGGATCCTCCCCATCTGGCAACGGCAGCGTGCCGATAAACTCCCACACGTCCTCTTGCTGCTCGAGGGAGCCGAGCAGCTCATCGTCGGATTGGCTTAACGGCCGAAGCTTCACGGCTCAGTCCCCAAGCGCGGGGCTAGAGAAAATGCGTCAGCGCGGCGTACCGGACCGCGCTTAAGCTGCGGGCCACCCGCCCGTCGGCGCAAGGGTCGCGACGTCAGGGCGGCCTGACGGTATGCGCCTAAGCTGCGGCGCCGCTCCCTCTCGGGCGCCTGGTAACCCAGCCGAAGATGATGATCGCGGGCGAACAAACGCAACTCCTCCTCAACCTGATGCGCCGACGGCTCCAGGCGCTGGTGAGGCGGCAACGGCGTACTCGCTCTGCACCAAGCCGCTCGGATAGTGCTGCGTCGCCACGTGACGCAGCCGAATGTCGCGCTGCAGGGTCCCGAAAAGAGGGATCCCGTCTCCAATGAGCACAGGCACGCGAGTGATGATGAGACGTTGAATGAGCCCCGCGCGCAGGAACCCTTGAATGGTGACCCCACCGTCGACGTAGAGGTGGTGGGCACCACGAGCAGCGAGTTGCGAGACGATCGCAGCGGGAGGCCCGGCCATCTGTTCAACAACGCCTCCGCCGGCCGCGGACAGGTCGACGGGGCGACTACTCAGGACCACGACGCGCTTGTCACCATATGGCCAGGCCCCAAAGGTCAGAACCGTCTCGAAGGTCTTGCGACCTATCACAAGCGCATCGACGCTTGCCATGAACTCGTCGTAGCCGTGGGGTTCGCCGCCGCCCGCCGGCAGCCAATCGAGATCGCCGTTCGGTCGCGCAATGAAGCCGTCGAGGCTGGTGCCGATGAAGACAGAAAGCGGATTCCGGGGGGCCCGTGCGTCAGCGTGGCGTAGTCACACGGCCTGGAGTTCGGGGACACGTTCAAGCGGCCACCGAGAGCTTGGTTCGCGTCGGCGACGCTCATGCCAAATTGTAGGGGTCCCCACTGAGATGCGGTAACTGGCCAGCGAAACTCCGTGCGGTGCTGGCAAGCGGAGGTGACCACAACGGCGAGGATTATTGGCAACCTTGTTAGGCGGCACGGCACTATGCAGCCGGCGGCTGCTTGGGTTTCCACAAAGCCGCGTCCAATATGGACCAGAGATGGATGATCCAACCAAGCAGAAAGAACCAAAGCACGCCGGCCACTACGAATTGAACCACCGCGATGAGCAGGCGCCCTTGAAGCAGCTGCCCTAGGCCGGGGATGAAGAAGCTACAGAGCGCTGCAATGACATTTCCCGCAGATCCCTGCCCTGCCATGTGGCCTCCGACGCAAGGAGATCGAGCGGCTCAGCTTCAAGCGCTTAGTCGCCTTCGTACTTGAAGGAAACCTTGACCTTCGCCCGATAGCTCTCGACCTTGCCGTCTTTCAGCTGGATGTCGAGTTGCAGGATCTCTGCCACACGCAGGTCGCGCAGCGTCTTCGCCGCTCGCTTGACCGCCGCCGCAGCTGCTTTCTCCCAGGACTCTGTGCTGGTCCCGACCAACTCGATGACTTTGTAGACGCTCTCTGCCATGTGAGTCTCCTTGTCATCTTGGGGCGGGTGCGCGCCGCGTCTGCGTGGTCAGTAGGGTTCGCATTTCGACGCTACCATAGGTTCACGCTGTCTGCAAGGCGTGAGTAGAAGCTTGAGGTTTTCGTGAGTGTCCTGCGATACCGCTATTCGCCGGTTTGATTCCGACCGGCCCCTCTACGCCTAAGGCCCTGTGGAGGTAGGGCCTTAGGCTCTTTCGTGGCAGGCGAATTGGTCAGCGGGGGGGTACGGCGGTTCGCTTCCGGCGCCCCGGCCCTGTGTGCGAACGCGGCCAGCTGGAGGCGGCTGTGTAGGGCCAGCTTTTCCAGAATGTGGCGCACGTAGTTCTTCACCGTGTGAGTGGTGAGACTCAGTCGTTGGGCAATCTCTTTGTTGCCCAGCCCGCCGGTAACCAGGTCGATGACCTCCCGCTCCCGCTTCGTCATCCGCACGCCTTCCATTAGGGCCGGCGTGTCTAGGCCCGACGTGCTACGAAGGACCGCTTGATCCACAATGTGGGAAAGGAGCGTTCGGGTCAAAGCGGGTGGGACCACGTCGGCACCCTCGGCAACCGATCGAATGGTTCTGACAAAATCCTCGACCGTCGCATCTTTCACGATGAACCCGTTCGCCCCGGCCTTGATGAACTCAATCACGTCTTCCTGCGCCGGCAGCAGATCCATCACGATCACCCTGGCCTCAGGAGCCGTTTTCTTGACGCTCTCCACCACACGGCGGCTATCGTGATTTCCCAAGGTCGCGTCCACGAGAACGACGTGCGGCTTGGTCTCGTGTAGTTGGAGTAGCCCCACGTTCGCGCCTTCAGCGGCCGCCACGACCTTGAAGTCGGGCTGTGCCTCCAGCAAGGCCGCCAGCCCGTCGCGTAGCAGCCGATTGTCCTCGATCACCAATACGAGGATTGACTTCACCATGCCAAGGTCCGCGTTTGAGGAGCCGGCCCGCCGGCTCGGATTCGAGGTGCCATCCGGAAGCCCCGACACCGGTCACGAATGCCACAGGGGTTGGGCGCGAGTCCCCAGCGGCCAGCTTAGGGCGCGAGTACCGCGTACGCGGTGACGGAACGGGTTGGCGGGAGTGTGTCAGGGATCACAATGGCCCATCGTCGGCCGGATCTTGCGAACGGCACCCTCAGAGGTGATCACCAAGAGGACGAGCTGGTCGACGTCGACGATGGGAGCACGGCAAATCGAACTCTTCTCCGGACGTCAGCCGAATGCGGAGGGGTGCCTAAACGATTCGGGGTCCGCGAAGTGATCGGCCAGCGCGACGTGGGGCGGCCTTGCCCGGTGCGTCATCGTGGGGATCGAGAGGGCCGCCGCCTAACGGATCGCGCATAAGCGGCGGCGCCCCGCTTCGAGGGCGCACCGCAATGATTGCTGGAGCACAGCTGTACGTTGGGGCACAAATGGAATGCTGCCAGGCGACATCCGGCGCGTGTCGCTAGATGCGCGCACCGACGAGATGCCCGACGGCGGCCGTGCACGCCATGGCCATAGCACCCCAGAACACCACGCGCGCAGCCCCTCGGGTAAGCGAGGCGCCCCCAACGCGAGCCGCGACGCCCCCGAGCACGACAAGGAGCGTCAGGGTCACTCCCACGACGCCCGGTGTTAGAACCGTGGCAGGCAACAGCGCGGCGAGCACGGCCGGTGGCGCCGCCCCTACCGCAAAGGAGGCCGCCGACGCCACGGCTGCCTGAATCGGGCGAGCCCGTGTCGTTTCATGGATGCCGAGCTCGTCCTGCGCATGGGTCCCCAGGGCGTCCTGGGCCATCAGTTGATCCGCGACTTGGATCGCAAGGTCACGGCTGAGGCCTCGGGTGACGTAGATCGCCGCCAGCTCGGCCCGCTCGGCCTCCGGCGAGGTGGCGAGTTCGTCGCGCTCCCGGGCGAGATCAGCCTGCTCGGTATCCGCTTGGGAGCTGACCGAGACGTACTCGCCGGCTGCCATCGAGAGGGCACCGGCTACTAACCCCGCGACGGCAGCTACTAGGATGGCCGCGCGGCTCGGCTCAGCTGCAGCCACGCCTACCACCAAGCTGCTCGTGGAAATGAGGCCGTCGTTGGCACCGAGGACGGCGGCGCGCAACCAGCCGATCCGCTCGCTACGGTGCAACTCACTGGGCATGGTCGTCCTTGGTAGGGGCTGTTCGAAGGCCGCCTAACGGATCGCGCTTAAGCTGCGGCCTGCGGCGGCCGCAGACAAGAACGACCAACTCCCCAGCAGGCGGCCGCCGCGGGCCGACAGCTTCATGCGCTGGTTAGGCGGCCACCGCAGAGACTGCGGTATGGGAGCTACCAACGTTTGCGAAACGCGGTTTGCCCGCCCTATACTCTTCTCGACCAAGAGCGCTACGAAATGCTGGAGGATAGCGAAATGGCGGATTCAAGACGTATCGCAGGACTGCTGGGTCCCACCGTTATTGCAATGATAATGTCCGAAAATGAATTCATAAATCCTCATCTCTATGACCACCAAATTCCTCCTGTCGTTTACCTCTCAGGCACCTTGCTCTTTGTTGCTGGCCTTTCGATCGTCCGTGCTCACAATCGTTGGACGGGCGGCTGGCCTGTACTTGTAACACTTACGGGTTGGTTTGCCATTCTCCTTGGCCTGTTCCGGATGTTCACCCCGGGGCTTTATGAGCAGCGCGCTCAAGAGAATACCACCGCCTTGTTGGCGGGAGAAATCGTTCTCCTCGCAATCGGGATCGTTCTGACCTTCAAAGCCTACTCGAGGGCCACCGGTTCCAAGCAGGATGGTGAGTGAACGCTCGCGGACCGCAGGGCGGGCGTGGGCCTGAACATTGCGCGCCAATTCGTCCGAAGCCGATGTGCAGTCGCTGGCAAACGCAGGGCGTGTCATCTTCGCGCTGCACCGCTGTCATTGCCGGTGGTTCGCTGTTTTGCGAACACCGACGTACGCGTCAGATGGGCCGCAACCCTCGCGCCTCGATGATCGTCCAAGCGTCCGGGCCCGGCAGCGCGACGGTACGGACGTACGCAGGAAAATGCCAACGCGGGTCGAAAGCGACCTGGACCACGCCATCGCGGTCGACTGATCGTTCCAGGTTGTCGAACAGTCCGTCGATGCTGAACGTGTTCCAATCGCTGAGGGCAGCAGCTCTACCAGCCCTGTCCCACGCCCGCAGGGGCTGGCTCCTCCGCACCTCCATCAACAGCCACCCCCGTCCGGGACAGAAACACCCTACTCGGAGCAAGAACCGATAGCCCAGCGGGCTGCTGGCTCGCCACAGCTCGCGTTCCTTTCTGAGCGCCGCGTGCAGGGAGTCGCGTTGGCCGGGGGTTTGCAGGTTGAAGGTGCGCGCTTCTGCAAAGGAGACGGTGACGAGGGCGGTGTCCTTGAAGAAGGGAACGACGCCGGCCGTGTCTTGGACGACGGGACCAACGCCGGCATTCTTCTTCACGGGGACAGCCCCGTGGCAGGCGACAGGAAGGAAACCGAGAGCCAACAAGCCGGCCAGAGCGATCCGGACGCGCGCGCGAATCATCGGAGGAGGTTACGGCACGGGACGGGTTCCGGCGACGTTCCACGCCGAGCCCGGGCTGGCATCTCCCAGCCTGGCCCATATGATGTCCCCCATGCCCGAGTTGCTTCCTCCCTCCCCTCCCCGTCCCGGATCGCGAGTGCTCGATAGGCCAGGCTCACCCGAGCCGACGCGTCCTTGCTTCTTGAGCAGCCTGCGGCACGCGCGGCGAGAATTCGTTGGACGGGACGATGCGTCATGAACCGCGGGTCAGTGAGTGAGGTGGTTGTCACCGCCTAACGGACCGCGCTTAAGCTGCGGGCGCCATGGGCGCCGGCGCAAGGCGGCGGAGCGACTGATCGAGTAAGCAAGCGAGGCAACACAATTCTTCCTTACTTGAGCGCGCCGGCCAGCTTCAAGCGCTTGTTAGGCGCCGCCCCGGTACGGCACTTCACCGCCCCAGTGTGCCGCGGATGCGGGCTAGGTGATGCCAACTGTGGCGTAACGCGTGATCCTCCACGACAAACTGCGCGGTGACCGGGGCATGGAAGCTGAGCGAAAAGGGCGCCGCGCGATCCAACTCGGCGTCGCTGAACGCACGCACGGCGGCGGCCGCCTGTTGACTATTGCGCCGCAAGAGATCGAGCGCTTCGGCCTTCTTGACTCCCGCGTGCTCGCGTGCGTGCTTGGCATTCAACTCCGCGACGACTTCCCAAGTGACGTCGGCGACCGCCTTGCCCCCCGCAATCGTTCGCGCGAGATCTATCTCGATCGGGTAGACACTGGCCACGTGATGCACGACCACACCGATCGTCCGGCCGTCTCTGGGAACCGGAGTACGCCACTCCGCATCGGACAGCTGTTCGGCAAACGTGGCTAGGCCGGCAGCCCCCTCCTCGATGCGAGCAGCAAGTGCTTCAGCGCGCTGACTCATAAGCGACCTCCTTCTACTTAGGGACCACACCGTTGGTGCGTGTAAGGCGTCTGTACCTGAGACGTACAAGCGCCGGCGGCGCCTAACGGACCGCGCTTAAGCTGCGGGCGAACTGCCGGCGGGCGCAAGGAGGCAGAGCGGCCGATCGGGCTCGTTGGCGAGCCTCTTGCTCAACCGCGCCCGTGGTTCTGGGGCAGGCGCCGCAAGTCGCCGTGGTATCTCGGCCGGCCCCCTTCGGCCATATGGCAGGATGTGCTCTCCCCTCAGGTCGTCCTTTGCATCGCAATAGATGCAACGATTGGCGGGAGCAGGCCTAAACGATGCTAGGTCTTTGAGAGAAAGATCCATTCCACCCACTGCGAAGGCATTTCAGGCGCCGCCTAACGACAGGCTAATCAGCTGCAAACGACCTGTGACAACCTTTGGTCCTTATCCCGGCTAGGAGGGCCGGGCGCGGGCGGCGCCCGACGGCGCCCGCGTTTGTCAGCTGCATTAGCGGGTTAGGCAGCGCGGTGCAGGAGCACCTCACCTGCTAGGTCTCCCGGCGGCCGGGAAGCCGGTCTACTTCGCGCTTTTGACTGAGCAACCGCTCGGTGAAATCGAGCCGCTCTTGCACCTCGCCCAACTCGCGTCGCACTTCCCCGACCTCGTCCCGAAGCGCCGCGGTCTCGACCTCGCTCCCCTTGTCCAGCGCGCCCGCACGCAACCGGGCCTCCTCGAGCCGCATCCGGCCCTGCGCCCACAGCCCGAACGCCAGGGCTAAAGCGGCGTGGATCGTTGCATGCCAGGGCTCGCCCGGTCGCGCTGCGAACCAGACGGATACCAGATTGCCGGCGGACAACACCACCAGCACCGCATTCCAGAAGCGCGTCTTGGATGCCACGTTGGGATCCTCGTCGAGTTTGCCTAACGGATCGCGCTTAGGCTGCGGCGCCGCAACCGGCCGGCGCCATACAGAGTGAGGCTAGCACAGAGTTCGTGGGCGCACAAACGCAACTCCTCCCAAGACCGGGCGCCGTCAGCTTCAAGCGCTTGTTAGGCCGCAGCCTCGGCCACGAGCTGGTCAAGGGATCCAGGCTGACATACTACATAGGGCCTCCGAGGTTGAGGTAGCACGCATCGATTGAATGTGCTCCTCGCAGGAGGACGCACGAATCTCAAATGTGCGCCTCCCTCGGAGGCTCTGCACTTTCACAAGGGTCGTGTTAGGCAGGCCTCCACGACATCAGCGGAACCACAGCTGCTCCACTCTTCCCGACTCCCAGTTGGGCAGCAGCCGCTTACGGCGACACGACGCAGCGCACCACCCTGCCGGCCGTGTTGTGAACAAGATATGGTAAATGGAAGAGCCACATCTCCGTCGCTTGGCAAAGAGCACTGACGTCGTCCCAGCCGCGCGCGAACAGTGCTCGCTCCTAGAACCGAAGTGAGACGCCGACTCCCAGACCCGCTCCGCGTGGCCGGATTGCCACCTGCAGGTCCTCCCGGTTCACCAACTCCCAACGGTCCGTCTTGACCATCGCGCCGATAGCTGCTCCGGCCAGACCGCCCCCCATGGCACCGCCGACGATCGCGAAGGCCCGCGAATCCAAGCCGCTCAAAGGGGAGCCCCAGTTCGAGCAGAAAGACGGTGGATCGCAGGATCGGGCCCAGGGCTCGTAGGTCGCGGCCCCGAGAATGCCGCCGAACAGAACACCGATCGCGATCCCCTGGAGGATATGGCGGCGAGTCCCGCGGCGCACGCGAACCTCGGTAAGGTCGGCGGTCGGAACGACCACACTGTCCCCCTGCTCGTTGAGCCGCAGCACCCACGCGGCCGCGCCGGCGCTCGTGAGCGTGCCGACTATGCGGCGGCTATCGGAACCGACCCCGGCGATGACCCGTACCCGCGTGCCGAGCGGGATCGAGTCCTGCGCGCTCAAGGCCGAACTCCCCAGCATGAGCAGCGCGGCGAAAATCCGAGCATTCCAGTACGGGGCCATTTTGCCTCATTGGGCGAGGGTGTGGCCCATCGTAGCGGCGGCACGTCAAGGGAGCATCAAGTCGAGCAGGGGGCAAGCCAATCGGGCATCAGGTGGTCCTATTATGGAAGGAGGGGAACGGTGGGTCGCATGTTCACGTGAGCTGAAAAGTGGCCGCCTAACGGATCGCGCTTAAGCTGCGGGCGAAGTGCACACAGGCGCAACGTAGCGGAGCGCCCCACGAGATCTGTTGGCGAGGCAACGCAATTCCTCCCTACTGGCGAGCGCCCGGCAGCTTCAAGCGCTTGTTAGGCGGCATCTTTGAAGACCACCGTCAGAATGTAAAGGTCTGCTCCTCGGCAATCAGAACCACGGGCGCCCCGCCGGTCGAAATCTTCGCCGCGTGCGCCAGCGTTTCCTTCCCTCCTGCCGAAGCCGCACACGCCTGTAGGGCCTCTAGTGAGGGGAAATGAACCTCCGCAATCCGGTAGAACGCTGGCGTGCCCTGAGGCGAACTCTGGACCTTAGTCGCGACGAGCTTGGTCTTGCCAGCGAGCTTCTTGACTGCCATAGGGACGTGCTCGTCCTGATAGAGTCGCTCAAACGCTTGTACATCCTTCGGGGGTGGGTACATCACCATCAGTTTAACCGCGGCCATGAGCTCCCCTCCTTCTTCACTAATGGGAAGTGTCCAATGGTGCCGCCTAACGGACCGCGCTTAAGCGGCGGCGCGCTGACAAAAGATTCATTCCCTAATCTACGCGCGCCGCCAGCTTCAAGCGCTTGTTAGGCTGCGCCCCTTCCGGCGCGTGGCCCACAAGTCCCCCAGTGCTGCCCGTGCCTCCGGCTCAGTCAGCTTGCGGGCTTGGCGTCGCACCGCTGGCGGCACCCAGCGCGGGAAGGGCACCACCCGAAGCTCGTGCCGGCCTCCCGACGTGTGAATCTCGCACAGCGCCGCGAGATCGGCTCGCGCGAAGGCGCGGGCTAGTCGCACCAGTGCTGGCCAGAGCCGGCGATGGACATAGGTGATCTTGTGGCCGAGGAGCCGACAAACCAGGACGTCACCTGAATCGCGAACCGCTCGAGTGAGCCGGAAGATTTCCTGCCCCTTGGTGTGGCCCCACCAGCTTCCGTGTATTCGCCCGCCAGCGATGGCCTCGGCCAGGTTTGGAACCGGCCCGCGCGCGCCCTCAAGGACAACACCATGGCGGCGGACAAGGGCGAGGGCAGCTCGAGGAGTCACTGTGGAATGAGTGCCTGCGGGCTCGGGCGCAGCCTAACGGACCGCGCTTAAGCTGCGGGCGCCATGCCGGCTGGCGCAAGGAGGCCGAGAGGCCGATGGAATCACGAGGCGAGGCAACGCAACTCTTCCATACTTGCGAGCGCCCGGCAGCTTCAAGCGCTGGTTAGGCAGCCCAGTCGGTGGAGGTGTCTTAGCTGCCAATCCGCCGCTCTTCCCGTGCCTTGCTGAGTAAACGCTCTGCGAAATCGAGACGCTCATGTGTTTCTGCTAGCTCCTGTTGGAGGTCCTGGACTCCGCGTTCAAGTGCCTCGAGCCGCGCGGTGACGTCGGCCGATAGTGATTGGGGACGATTGGCACGCAGACGAGCGACCTTGATCACCGTGAGAGCAGGGATCCCGACGAATATTAGGAGTGCGACAAGAAACACTGCAGGCTCCATGTGGCCTTCCTCGTTTAGGCCTGAGACTCGCCTGCGCTGCCTAACGGA
>JBGPOV010000115.1:0-11654 GCA_041488255.1 Gammaproteobacteria bacterium
GTGATGACCAAGCTGATCCAGAAGAACACCACCATCCCGACCAAGGCGCAGCAGAGCTTCTCCACCGCGGACGACAATCAGGCGGCGGTCACCATCCACGTGCTGCAGGGCGAGCGCGAGATGGCGCGCGACAACAAGAGCCTGGGCCAGTTCAACTTGGAAGGCATCCCGCCCGCGCCGCGCGGCATGCCACAGATCGAAGTGACCTTCGACATCGACGCCAACGGCATCTTGCACGTATCGGCCAAGGACAAGGCCACCGGAAAGGAAAACAAGATTACGATCAAGGCCAACTCCGGGTTGTCGGAGGACGAGATCAAGCGCATGGTGAAGGACGCCGAGGCGCATGCCGAAGACGACCGCCGCGCCCGCGAGCTGGTGGATGCGCGCAACCAGGCGGACAGCACCGTGCATATGGCGAGGAAGGCCCTGGCCGAACACGGCGACAAGATCGGCGCGGACGAGAAGTCCAAGATCGAAGCCGCGCTCAAGGCCGCCGAGGAAGCCATGAAGGACGGCGACAAGGACGCCATCGAAGCGAAGACCCGCGACCTGGCGCAGGTGGCACAGAAACTGGGTGAGAAGGTGTATGCGCAGGCCGGAGCCGGCGCACAGGGCCCAGGCGGCGGAGCGTCCGAGCCGACCGGCAAGAAGAGCGACGAAGGCGACGTCGTGGACGCGGAGTTCGAGGAAGTCAAGGACAAGAAGGGCTAGGCCCTCACGCGTGAAAGTCTGACGGATATCCGGGACGAACGCGCTCGCGCGACGTCCTGACGGGCCGAATTGGAGCGGACATCGACTCGAGGTCGATGCCGCGCAATTCGGCCGATTGTCGTTTAGGGAGCGGGGTTCAAAGCATGCCAAAGCGGGATTACTACGAGGTGATGGGTGTAAACCGGGACGCCTCGGACGAAGAGGTCAAAAAGGCCTACCGCAAGCTGGCCATGCAGCACCATCCGGACCGCAATCCGGACAATGCGAAGGCGGAAGACAAGTTCAAGGAGGCGAAGGAAGCGTACGAGGTGCTGTGCGACCCCGACAAGCGCGCCGCCTACGATCGGTTCGGCCATGCCGGCGTCGAGGCCCATGCGGGCGCCGGAGCCGGTGGGGCGGGCTTCGGCGGCTTTGCCGATGCCTTTGGAGACATCTTCAGCGAGATCTTCGGAGCGGGGCGCACCCGCTCCAACGTCTACCGCGGCGCCGATCTGCGCTACAACCTCGAGCTCAACCTGGAGGAAGCTGCGCGCGGGACAGAGACCAAGATCCGCATCCCCACGCTCCAGGAATGCGACGTCTGCCGCGGCCTGGGTGCGAAACCCGGGACCGAGCCTACAACTTGCCAGGCCTGCGGCGGCCATGGGCAGGTGCGCATCCAACAGGGCTTCTTCTCCATCGCCCAGACTTGTCCGCGCTGCAATGGGACCGGCAAAGTGATTCGCGATCCCTGCGGCAGCTGCCACGGCGCGGGCCGCGTCAAGCGCCAGAAAACGTTGTCCGTGAAGATCCCCGCCGGTGTGGACGAGGGCGACCGTATCCGCCTTTCCGGCGAAGGGGAGGCGGGCGTTAACGGGGGCCCGCCCGGGGATCTGTATGTCGTATGCCGGATCAAGCCGCACCCGGTGTTCCGGCGCGAGGCAAACGACTTGCATTGTGAAATGCCGGTCAGCATCACCATCACGGCGCTCGGCGGCGAGATCGAGATCCCCACCTTGGAGGGCTCGGCCAAGATCCGCGTCCCAGCCGAAACGCAGTCCGGCAAAGTGTTCCGGCTGCGCGGCAAGGGCATCAAGGGCGTGCGCAGCCAGCTCTACGGTGACTTGCTATGTCACGTCGTAGTGGAGACTCCGGTCAATCTCACGCCGCGTCAGAAGGAGCTTCTGCTGGAGCTCGACGCGATCGACCAGCAGGAAGCCGGCAAGCACAACCCGCGGGCGAAGTCGTGGATGGAGAAAGTCAAGGCGTTCTTTCAGGCCTGATTCACTGCGCCATCTGCGGCTTGGCGAAGTAGTGTCCCTGCGCCCAGTCCACGCCGATGTCGCGCAGCACCTGCGCGCTTTCGCTTGTTTCTACGCACTCGGCTATGGTTTTCAGCTCGAAGCGCGCCGCAGTGTTAACGATGCTCTCAACCAACTGGCGGATGCGCGGATCGCCAGCGATGCGGCCGACCATCCAGCCCTCGATCTTGAGGAAGCTCATGGGCAGATCGGTCAGGTACATGAACGACGAGTAACCGCTGCCGAAGTCGTCCAGGGCCAGCCGGAAGCCCGCGTCGACCAGCGGCTGCAGGTCCCGCTGCAGTCCGACCAAGTCGTCGGTCTGGCGCTCGGTAATTTCGATCACGACCGGATTGGCATGGCCGTTGCCCAACAGGCCGAGCGCACGCGCATGTCCCAGGAGCGCGGAGACGTGCCCAGGATCACCCAGGAACTGGGCGGAGAGGTTGATGAGGCGCGCCTTGCCTTCCCCCTTTTTCCCCGATCCGGCCACCCGTTCCAGCGCCCGCTGCGAAACAGTCTGGTCGATCGCGGCTACTAGTCGGAGCTGCTCCGCGGCCACGATGAAGCGCTGCGCCGCGATCGGGCTGTTGCCGGCACTGACGATCCTCGCCAGCGCCTCCTCGCCCACGACATCGCCGCTGCGCAGCTCTACGATCGGCTGATAAGCTGGAACGACGCGGCCCTCGTGCAGCGCTGTCTGCACCTGGGATCCCTCCCACACCGAGCTGCCGCGCCTTCCTCGCGAGACACCGGCACACAGCACCTTGTCGCGGCCAGTTTGCTTGGCTTGGTACAGCAGGGCGTCCGCGCTGGCGAGCACGGCGTCGAGCGAGTCCGAGGTCGGACCACACAGCGCGATCCCCGCGCTCACCGTGAGCGGCAGATCGCCTTGCTGGAGCTTGACCGGTTTGCCGCGCACCAGTTTGCGGACGCGTTCGCCAGCGGTCAGCGCACCGGAGGCGTCAAGGTCGTTGAAGCAGGCCAGAAACTCCTCGCCGCCCCAGCGTGCGATCCAGTCGCCGCCGCGCATGTTGGAGGCCAGCAGTTTCGCCAGGTGGACCAAGGCCAGGTCGCCGACGTGGTGGCCATACTGGTCGTTCACGAGCTTGAAGCGGTCCACGTCCACCAGCGCGACGGCGAAGGTCGAGCCGTTGCGCCGGGCACGGCTCCACTCGACCTGGAGCCGGGTCTCAGCCGCCCGCCGGTTGGGCAGGCCAGTCAGGTGGTCCTCCATGGCCAGGCGGGTGATCTCCTGTTCCTGCGTCTTGCGGGCGGTGACCTCGCGCTCGATCGCGATCCAATGGGTAATGGCGCCAGCCCGGTTGCCTACCGGTACGATCGACACATCCACCCAGTAGGGCTCGCCCGACTTGCGATAGTTGAGGATCTCCGCGCTCACGCGGGTACCCTTCTCGATCGCCTGACGCAGATCCCCCCGCGTCGCCTGGCTGGTGCCCGGGCCCTGCAGGAAGCCCGGGTTGCGCCCGAGCGCCTCGCTCGGAGCGTAGCCGGTAACCCGCGTGAACGCGCCGTTCACATAGACGATCAGCTGGTCGGCGCCGGTGATCATCACGATCTGGTCCGACGCGTCGACCGCAGCGAACAACAGCTCCCGCTGCTCAGCGTCCTGCCGCGCCTGCAAGCTCTTCGCCATCGCTGTCCTCCTCCCTGCGCGTGATGCGTCGTGAGCGCCGACTAACGCCGCCGCCAAGTCGTGCCGCCGGGACCATCCTCCAGCACGATCCCCGCCGCCAACAGCTCGTCGCGAATCCGGTCGGACTCGGCGTAATCCTTTCGCTTCCGAGCCTCCGTGCGGGCATGTATCTTTTGCACGATCCACTCCTCGGACGGTGCAACAGGGCCCGTGCCGGCAGGTACGAATGGCATTTGCACCGCGCCAGAACCCGTAACGCGCCCCTGCAGATACTCCAGCGGTTGCCGGCCTAGCAAACCCAGCACTGCGCCCAGCGCCTTGAGCAGCCCGGCATCACTGGTCGAGTGCGTCCGGTTTATCTCGCTGGCCAGATCGAACAACGCCGCGCACGCCTCGGCCGTGTTGAAATCGTCGTCCATGGCCTGCTTGAAGCGCGCGGCAAATGGCTTTCGCCAGTCTATCTCGACGCTCGCCGGCGGGGTATCGCGCAGCGCGGTATACAGCCGAGTAAGTCCGGCGCGCGCGTCCTCCAAGTGTTGATCGGAGTAAATGAGCGGGCTGCGATAATGGGCGCGCAGGATGAAGAACCGGACCACCTCCGGATCAAAGCGGGCCAGCACCTCGCGCACGGTGAAGAAGTTGCCCTGCGACTTGGACATCTTCTCGTTGTCCACGCGCACGAAGCCGTTGTGCAGCCAGTAGTTGACGAAAGCGTGGCCGTGCGCACCTTCCGACTGGGCGATCTCGTTCTCGTGGTGGGGAAACAGCAGGTCCTGGCCGCCGCCGTGGATGTCGAAACGGCTGCCGAGGAAATGCTCGCTCATCGCCGAACACTCGATGTGCCAACCCGGGCGTCCCTTGCCCCAGGGTGAGTCCCAAGCCGGCTCGCCCGGCTTCGCGGACTTCCACAGCACGAAGTCGAGTGGGTCCTGCTTGGCCGGGTCGACGTCAACGCGCTCCCCGGCGCGCAAGTCCTCGAGCGACTTGCCTGAAAGCTTGCCATAGACAGGGAACCTGTGTACCGAATAGTAGACGTCGCCGTTTGGGGCCTGGTACGCGAGCCCGCGGTCCACCAGCTCTTGGATGATGCGCACCATGTCAGGGACGTACTGCGTCGCGCGCGGTTCGAAGTCCGGCTTGGCCACACCCAGCGCCAGCGCGTCCTCCTCCATGAACCGTATGAAGCGCTCGGTCAACGACCAGATCGTCTCGCCGTTCTCATGCGCACGCTTGATAATGTTGTCGTCGATATCGGTGATGTTGCGCACGTAGCGCACCTCCAGGCCCGAGGCCTGAAGCCAGCGGCGGACCATGTCGTACACCACGAAAACCCGGGCGTGCCCGACGTGCGAGTAGTCGTATGGGGTCATGCCACAAACGTACATCCCTACCCGGCCCGGCTCGATCGGCACGAAGTCCTGTTTCTGGCGCGTGAGCGAGTTGTACACCTTGAGCATGGGGTATCAACTGCGGGGCGTCCCCTGCCGGCGCCGCGCTCGCGCTCTGTGAGGGCAGACAGAACTCGGCGCGTGGCCCGAGCAGCTTGCGCGATATCGGGTGCAGGCTGGCACGCCTGCTGCAAGAGGCAGCATGCAGCGCGGAAGAATTTGTGGAACGATGAGGCTTGTTGTTAAAATCTGCTAGGATTACAAAGACCTAGCCGCTGAAATTCGAAAAAAGTATAGCACAATGACCACACGCCGCATCGGAGTACTCGCCGTCCTGCTCGTCTTGTTGGGCGGCGGGCTCTGCACCAGGACGGTTTGGGCGGACGATTACCAGGAGGCCGGCCGCCTGTTCAAGGAAGGCAAGCGTGCCGAGGCGCTCGATCGCGTCAACACCTTTCTTGCCCAGCACCCCAAGGACGCTCGCGCGCGCTTTCTCAAGGGCGTGATCCTGACCGAGCAGAGCAAAACGGAAGATGCGATTAAGGTTTTCACCGAACTGACCCAGGATTACCCCGAGTTGCCCGAACCGTACAACAATCTTGCTGTGCTCTATGCCGGCCAGGGCGACTATCAGAAGGCGCGCAAGGCACTGGAGATGGCGATCCGGACGCACCCCAGTTACGCGGTCGCGCACGAGAACCTCGGCGACATTTACGCCACTCTTGCCAGTCAGGCGTACGACAAGGCGCTGCAATTGGACAGCAGCAACGCCACCGCCCGCAAGAAGCTGGCGCTGATCAAGGAGTTGGTGCCGGCCAAGACCGCCGCCACGCTGGTCCGCGCCGAGCCGGATAAGCCGGCAGCCGCAACGCCGGGGTCCAAGCCGGAAGCGCAGGAGACGCCGGGCGGGCCGAAGCCCGGCCTCGAAAAGCCGGCTGCGGAAAAGCCCACGGGCGAGAAGACGCCGGGGGACGCCGATGCAACTGACGCCGTGGTCAAGATGCTGGACGGCTGGACGCGTGCCTGGTCCAACAACGACGCCAACGCTTATCTGAGCTTCTATGCCCCTGATTTCGTGACGCCCAACGGGGAACCGCGCAAGGATTGGGAAGCCGCCCGCCGGCTACGGCTGGCCAAGCCTAAGAAAATTCAGGTCACCGCTTCTTCACCCCGGGTCAAGTTTGCCGATAACGCCCATGCCGTAGTCACCTTCCGCCAGAGCTACAGTTCGGCTAATCTCAAGGCCGTCGGCGCCAAGTCGCTGAAGCTGGTCCGCCTCGGCGACCGCTGGCTGATTCAACAGGAACTGATCGACAAGTGATCCAGCAGCTCACCTTGCGTCACGGTGCACGCGTGCGTGCCATGGCTCTCCCATTGCTGGCCGCCGCGATTCTGGCCGGCGACGTGTCCGCCATGGGCAGCCACCCGGCGCGCTTGGTCCGCGCGTTGCACATGCCCGAAGCCATGCTGGTCGAGGCGCTGATCGACATACGCAACAACCGCCTGGGCGCCGCGCTCGAGCGCGTCGACGCTTTGCTCGCGGTAAAACCCGACTTCCGGCTGGCCCAGCTGGTAAAGGGCGATCTGCTGATGGCGCGCGCGCGACCGATTCCCACCCTGGGCGCGGCGGACGCTCCGGCCGACCGGCTCAACGACCTGCGCGACGAAGCGCGCGCGCGGCTGACGCGCTACACCCTGCAGCCGCCCAAGGATCGCGTGCCCAAGTACCTGCTACAGCTGCAGCCGGAGCAGCGCTATGCGGTGGTGGTAGACACGGGCAGCTCCACGCTGTATCTGTTCGAGAACCGCGACGGGACCCCGCGTTACCTCACCGACTACTACATCACCGTGGGCAAGAACGGGACTAACAAGCTGCGCGAGGGTGACAAGAAGACGCCGCTGGGCGTGTATCACGTGACCAGCGAGCTGCCGCGCGATAAGCTCGACGCGTTCTACGGCAGCGGGGCGTTTCCGCTCAGCTATCCCAACGAGTGGGACGCTCGCCAGGGCCGCAACGGCCACGGCATCTGGCTGCACGGCACGCCGCGGGACACCTATAGCCGCCCGCCGCGTGCCAGCGACGGCTGCGTGGTGCTGGCCAACGAAGATCTGGACGAGCTCGCCAAGCGCGTGCAGATCGGCGTCACGCCCGTGGTGATCGCAGACCACGTCGAGTGGGTCCCGACGCAGACCAGCCAAGCGCTGCGCGCCGCGCTGAGCGAGCGACTAGAGCGCTGGCGCACGGACTGGGAGAGCCGCAACACCGAGCGCTACCTCCAGCACTACGCGCGCTCCTTCGCCGCCGAAAACACGAGCCTGACCCAGTGGTCGGCACAGAAGCGGCGGGTGAACGCGGCCAAGCAGTGGATCAAGCTGCGCCTGTCGGCTGTCTCCGTGTTCCTCTACCCGGGACGCGATGATCTCGCCGTGATCAGCTTCTTCCAGGACTACACCAGCAGCAACCTGTCCAACAAAATGAGAAAGCGCCAGTACTGGATCCGGGAGGCGGGCGCCTGGAAGATCCTGTACGAAGGTACGGCTTAGAACCGAGCTTGCGGGGCAGGCCCGCCTCCAGCGGGGGCCCATTGGGAGAGGATCGATGGTCAAACTGCACACCAACTTCGGAACCATCACGCTGGAGCTGCACGCCGAGAAGGCGCCGGGGACGGTGGAGAACTTCCTGGCTTATGTGAACAGCGGGTTCTACAGCAACACCATCTTTCACCGCGTCATCGACGGCTTTATGGTCCAGGGCGGCGGATTCGAGCCCGGGATGAAGCAGAAGCCTACCCGCGGTTCGATCCAGAACGAGGCCCAGAACGGACTGAAGAACCAGGCCTACAGCGTGGCGATGGCGCGCACGCCCGACCCTCACTCTGCCTCGAGCCAGTTCTTCATCAACGTGACGGACAATGCGTTCCTCGACTTTCGCGCGCCCAACCCGAGCCAGTTTGGCTACTGCGTATTCGGGCGAGTGATGGATGGCCGGGCGGTCATCGACCAGATCAAGAAGGTGCCGACCATCACCCGTGCGTCGCACAGCGATGTGCCGGTTGAGGATGTGGTGATTGCGAAGGCGGAAGAGGTCTAGGCGCCGTGCGCTCAGTGAAGGGGTGAGCAAAGTGGACACGTAAAGGGGTGAGAGGCCGTGCCTTACACAGCCTTCATTTCCGACCTCCATCTCACCCGCACGCGCCCCGGGATCAACCGCGTCTTCTTCGAGTTCCTGCAAGGCCCGGCGCGCGTTGCCGAGGCCCTCTACATCCTGGGCGACCTGTTCGAGTACTGGGCCGGCGACGACGACTTGCACGATCCGCTGAATGCGCGAGTGGCGTCAGCGCTGAAGGGCCTGGTCGAGGCCGGCGTACCGGTCTGCCTGATGCATGGCAACCGGGATTTCCTGATGCTCGAGGGTTTTGCGCTCGCTTCGGGCGTGCGCCTACTCGAAGACCCCACGATCCTGGATCTCTATGGCACCCGCACGGTGCTGCTGCATGGCGACACGCTGTGCACCGACGACAAGCGCTACCAGGCGTTTCGGCGGCACGCGCGCAACCGCTGGTGGCAACGCCTGTTCCTGCTGCAGCCCCTCTGGTTGCGGCACTTCAGGATCGAGCGCGCGCGCGCCAAGAGCGAACGCAGAAAGCAGACGATGGGAGCGGAAATCATGGACGTGACGCCGTCCGCGGTGGAACAGAGCTTTCGCGACAGTGGTTGCACGCGCATGATCCACGGCCACACCCATCGCCCGGCGCGTCATGTGCACGTCGTGGACGGAAGGCGCTGCGAACGCTGGGTTCTTGCCGACTGGTATCGTCGCGGTCAATACCTGCGCGTTGGTCCCGACGGTTGCGCCACCGTGGACCTGGCTTGACGCGCTGGCTTCGTGTTTGCGCCCGCGCTCCCGATGCGTCTGATTCCCGCCAGTTCATGACCGCCGCCTCGGTCTTCTCAACCGACCTGCTGCGCAATTTGCGTGCGGGGTTGCGGCTGGCGTTCTTTCGCCGGGTCGAGCCGCAGTCCTTCACCGCCAGCGTCGAACAGCTCATCGCGCTGGTTCTGATCGACCTGGTGCTCAACTTTCTCTCCGATCTGGCCGCGGGGGGCGTGGATGGCCGCTTGAATGTCTGGGGCCTGCCCGGCGCGCTGTTCTACTTGCCCCTGCTGCTATTCGCGGCCTACATCGTGTCACGGCGTGAGCGCGACGCCGCGCTGGCGGTGCTGCTGCCGGTCGCCGTGCTGGCCGCGCGCCCGTACGTCACCTTGGCCGGGGCCGTGCTGGGCCTGGCGGCGGACGCGGGCTGGCTCCAACTCTCGGAGCGCGCGCAGTCCGTCGCTCTGGATTGGGGCCCGCGCCTGTGGTGGCTGCTCACGGCGGGATTCGCGCTGCTTTGCCTCACGCGCCGGGAACCGAGCGCGAAGCTGTTGCACTTCGGGATCGTCGCGGTGCTCGTGTTCGCACCGCTGGGGCTGCTGCCGCGGACCTCGATCGGGCCGCTGTGGACGGCAGACTTTGACGACGAACCACAGGCCGCACACTCTTACGCGGTCGCCTCGGAGGATGTGTTCTACGCCCAGCCCGAGATCCTGCGGCGCAAACTAGCGGCACTGCGACCGGGTCGTGCCGGTGTCGAGGAGATTTACTTCGTCGGAGTGGCGGGCTACGCCGCGGAGGACGTGTTTCGGCACGAGGTGTCCGTCGTGGCCCTGCTGTTCGACCAGCGCTTCGGCACCGCCGGGCGCAGCATCCGCCTCATCAACAACCCGAGCACCACGCTGCAGTGGCCCATCGCGAGCGTGACCGGCCTGCAGCGCACGCTGACGCGCGTCGGGCGCCTGATGAACCGGGAGGAAGACGTTTTGTTCCTCTACCTTACCTCGCACGGTTCCGACGACCAACGCTTCGCGCTCGAGTTCTGGCCGCTGCGCCTGCACGACCTCGATCCCTCGGCCCTGCGTGCAATGCTCGATGCGTCCGGCATCAAATGGCGGGTCATCATCGTCTCCGCCTGCTACTCCGGCGGTTTTATCGACCCGCTCAAGAATGACAGCACTTTGGTCGTCACTGCGGCAGACGCGCACCACATGTCGTTCGGCTGCGGTGTGGAATCGGATTTCACCTACTTCGGGAAGGCCTACTTCGACGAGGCGCTGCGCGCGACCTATTCCTTCACCGGCGCGTTCGAGACGGCGCGCCGCGCCATCGAGACGCGCGAGCGCGCCGAGGGCAGGATTCCTTCCAACCCGCAGATGTACGTGGGGCCGGAGATAGCGCGCAAGCTCGAGGGCTTGGAGGCGCGCCGGAAAGGCCGTGGGTCATGAAAGGCCGTGATTCGTGACGCGTGATTCGCGCACCGTAACTCGCTAATACGAGCGGTTTCCAACTACGAATCACGAGTTACGGCCTTTCACGCGTTGCGGCCATTTAGGCATTGAGCCCCCGCTCCAGGTCCGCTCGGAGGTCCGCGAGCCCCTCCAGCCCGACCGCCACGCGCAGCAGCCCGTCGCTGATGCCGGCCTGCTCACGCGCCGCCGGCGACAACCGGCCGTGAGTGGTGCTCGCCGGATGCGTGATCGTGGTTTTCACATCCCCTAGATTGGCGGTGATGGAGATCAGCCGGGTCGAATCGACCACGCGCCACGCCGCCTGCCGCCCGCCTTTCACGACGAACGACACGATCGCCCCGCCGCTCGCCTGCTGACGCTGGGCCAGCCGGTGCTGCGGGTGCGACGGCAAGCCTGGATACAGCACCCGCTCCACACCCGCGCGCCGTTCCAGCCATTGGGCCAGTGCCAACGCGCTAGTGCTCTGCGCCTGCATGCGCAGCTTGAGCGTCTCCAGACCCTTGAGGATGACCCACGCGTTGAACGGGCTCAGCGTCGGGCCCGCGTTGCGCAGGAAGGTCGTGAGCGGCTCCTGGATCACTGCACGCTTGCCGAGCACCGCGCCGCCCAGCACCCGCCCCTGCCCGTCCAGATATTTGGTCGCGGAATGGATCACGATGTCGGCACCCAGCTCGATCGGGCGCTGCAACGCCGGGGTACAGAAGCAGTTGTCCACGACCAGCAACGCGCCGGCGCGGCGCGCCAGAGTGCTGAGCGCGTTGATGTCCGAGATCTCGGTCAGGGGGTTGGACGGGGTCTCGACGAATAGCAGCCGTGTGCTCGGGGTGAGCGCCGCTTCCCATTGGCCCACGTCGGTGGGCGAGACGAAGCTCGTCGTGACCCCGAAGCGCGGGAGCCAGTTGTTGAGCAGCTGCACCGTGGCGCCGAACAGACCGCGTGAGGCAACGATGTGATCGCCGGCGCGGGTAAAGCACATCACGCACGCGAGAATCGCGGACATGCCGGACGCTGTGGCGACGCAGGCTTCCGCGCCTTCCAGGGCGGCGAGCCGTTCCTGGAACGCGTCCACGGTGGGGTTGGTGTAGCGCGAGTAGACCTGGCCTGCCTCCTCGCCCGAAAAGCGTGCCGCCGCCTGCGCGGCGTTTTCGAACACGAAGCTCGAGGTCAGGTACAGGGCCTCGGCGTGCTCGTTGAACTGGCTGCGGTGGATGCCCGCGCGCACAGCCAGTGTGTCGAATTCAGTCATGTCTAGAGCCCTCCTCCCGGACA
>JBGPOV010000116.1:0-11604 GCA_041488255.1 Gammaproteobacteria bacterium
CGACCGGATCCGCTACTACTACAAGCCCAACGGGCACGTCGCGTCGGCGCTCAACTTTGGGATCCGGCACATGCGCGGCGAGTACTTCTCCTGGCTGAGCCATGACGATCTGTATGGGCCGAACAAGATCGAGACCCAGTTAGGTGCTGCTGCCCTGCTGGGGCCGAAGACGGTGGTCTACGGCGACTATCAAATCCTGGACGAAGCGACGCAAGTCGTTACTCCGGTGCGCCTGGACCATGTCGCGGCTGAGCGTTTTCGGTACTGGATCACGCTCACCAGCTCGCTGCACGGCTGCACGCTACTCATTCCCAAGGTCTGCCTCGACGCCTGTGACCCGTTTAATGAGTCATTGCGGACCACCCAGGACTATGACATGTGGTTCCGGATGGCCAAGTGCTGCCGCTTCGTTCATGTGCCCGGGATCGTGGTGACCTCGCGTCACCACGCTGAACAAGGCACCCGGGCACTGCGCGACGTAGCCGTCACCGAGTCTGACCGTCTGCTCACGGGTTTTGTAAGCCAGCTGTCCCGGGACGAGCTCTCGGTAGCGAGCGGGGAGAGGCTGTCAACCGCCTACGCGAAGATCGCTTCAAGCATGCGGCGCCGAGGCTTCGCCGGAGCCAGTGATACGGCGCTGAACCTAGCGCATGCCGCGTGCCGCGAAGGGCCGCTTTTGCGGCGCATACCTGCTGTCCTCGAACTCGTCCTGATCCAGTGGCTGCAACCGCTATCCATGCGGGCTCGTCCCGCGCTAGCCGCTGCGATTGGGCGGCTTCGGGCCGGGGCAGCGCGCGCTCGGCGCGCACTCGAGGTTGCCGACGTAAAGCGAAAGTTCTCCGAGTTCTACCGAGACAACGTCTTCGGTGGCGACGAGTCTCGCTCGGGAGAGGGCTCAAGCCTGGAGCAAACTGCGACAATTCGGGAACAGATACCCAAGTTGGTCAAGGCGATCGGAGCGACAAGCTTTTTGGATGCGCCCTGCGGCGACTTCAACTGGATGCAGTATGTCGATCTGGGAGTCGAGCGGTATTTCGGCATAGACGTCGTCGAAGAACTCATCGCCCGCAACCAACGCCGTTACGGCAACGAGTACCGCCAGTTCGTTTGCATAAACCTGATCGACGATCTCCCGCCTGCCGCGGATTTGGTATTATGCCGGGATTGCCTGGTGCATCTCAGCTTCAAGCAGGCGAAGAGGGTGCTGGACAACTTCAAGCGCAGCCGCTCGCGCTATCTGCTCACAACGACTTTTGTAGGTCGGGGGGAGAACGTGGATCTGAAGGGTCGGGATGTCTGGCGCACGCTCAACCTCGAACTGCCGCCATTCAACTTCGACAAACCCCTGAAGTTGATCAATGAGAATTGCACCGAAGGCGGTGGTGCCTATTCGGACAAGTGCCTCGGCCTTTGGCGCTTGTCAGATTTGGAGGTGTGATGGGTGAGATGATCCAACATCGGTGTTGTCGCGTGGCGATTGAACGGCCCGCGACGCTCTGTCCGAGCTGGCGCCGAAGATGACTCCAAACCATGCATCCAGCCGGGGCGTCGTGGAGTGCCCTTCCGTCACGGTCATAACGCCCGTGTACAACGGTGCCGAGTTCATCGAAGAGACCGTAGACAGCGTCCTTTCTCAGGGGTATCCGCGCCTTGAGTATCTCGTGTTGGATGATGGATCCGCCGATGACACTTTGGCACGGCTGCAGCGCTACGACAAGCATGTCACAGTCATATCTCATCCGAATGCTGGTGAGACGCGGACGGTAAACAATGGGTTCGAGATGGCGAAGGGGGAGCTGCTGAGCGTGGTCAACGCCGATGACCCATTACTGCCTTGCGCCATCACGACCGCTGTCCAAGTCTACCAGCAACACCAAGACGCTCTGGCGGTATATTCCGACTGGCTGGAGATCGATTCGGACTCCCGCACTTTGAGAGAAGTGCGCCTGCCCGACTACGACATTCAGCGAATGTTGACCGAATTCGATGTGGCGCTCGGTCCGGGTGTGTACTTCCACAGACGGGTGCTTTCAATCGTGGGAATGCGCGACGTGGGCCTGTGCTACACAGGGGACCTCGACTTCTGGCTGCGGCTCGCGTTGCATGGGAGGCTGGTGCACGTCCCGGAGCTGCTCGCGACCCATCGCGTCCACCCGGCCGCCGCGTCTAGCGCGCGGCGCGGAAGGCTGATGGCATCAGAGTTGGTGCGCCTGGTTCAGAAATGCTACGAACATCCGCAGTTTCCGGAGAACCTCAGGATTCAACGCAACGTGATTCTGTCCAGAGCGCACTTGGTTGCTTCTTTTTATTGCGGTGACGATCTAGCGTCGAGAGTTGAACACCTCGCTCGTTGTGTCGCACTTGCGCCCAGGCCCATATGCCTGGGGCTCATGAAATACCTTCGTTACCAGATGTGGACAGCACTGCCTGGAGGGATGCGCAAGAACATCAAGAAGCTTCTCCCCAACGCGGTCTCGGACGATCACCACCATTTCGTTGGACCTCAATAGGGCCTCCGAGCGGCTGTGGACGGCCTGTGGGGCCAGCTCGCGCGGCCCATAGGTCCCGGACTCCCAGCAAGGGAGCTCTTACGGATGCGCATACTCTTTGTCGCTTTTTCGGAAAGCATTCACACTGCCCGCTGGGTTCGTCAGGTCGCGGATCAGGGTTGGGATCTTCATCTGTTCGCGAGCATCGATCAGGGGTGGGTGCACCCGGAACTTCGGAACATTACTGTCCATCATTCCTTCTACGGTCGAATTGGGCGGCACGCAAAGGCAGTCAGGGCCAAGGGCGTTTTCCTGCTCTCCAGTATGGCAGCTTGGGTGGTCCGCAGGACTGTCCAGAAATCATGGCCTGCATACCGGACATGGCAGCTCGTGCGGCTGATTCGGCGCCTCAGGCCCGACATCGTTCACTCGATGGAATTCCAGCATGCTGGGTACTTGACATTGGAGGCCAAGCGGCGTCTGGACAGGGGCTTCCCGACCTGGGTGGCGACAAACTGGGGCAGCGACATTTATCTCTTCGGCCGGCTCGACTCCCATAAAGAGCGCATCCGGCAGATCCTGGCGCAGTGCGATTATTACGCCTGCGAGTGCCAGCGCGACGTCTCGCTCGCCCGGGAGCTTGGCCTGCGCGGCCAGGTGTTGCCGGTGCTGCCGAATACGGGAGGGTTCGACCTGGACGCGGTCTCTGCACTTCGCGCGCCAGGCCCCACCTCGCAGCGCAGAGTCATTGCGCTCAAGGGGTATCAACACTGGGCGGGCCGCGCCCTGTTTGCGCTACGGGCGTTGGAGCGCTGCGCGGAGCTGCTTTCGGCGTATACGATCGTCATCCACTCGGCAAACAGCGACGTGACCCTCGCGGCGGAGCTATTCACCGACCGGACCGGCGTTCCCACGCTGGTGCTGCCGCTCGGCACGCCACACGACGAAATTCTTTCCTACCATGGCAAGGCCAGGGTCTCGATCGGTCTTTCCATCAGCGACGCCATCAGCACCTCGTTCCTCGAGGCTTTGGTCATGGGATCCTTTCCTATCCAGAGCGATACTTCCTGCGCCAGCGAGTGGGTCGAGGACGGGCGGACGGCGTTCCTTGTGCCGCCCGAGGATCCCGAGATCGTGGAGAGCGCCATCCGACGGGCGCTTACCGACGATGGGCTGGTGGATCAGGCGGCATCGGCAAACTGGGAGCTCGCGCAGCAGCGTCTGGATTCGCGCTCGATCGGACCGCGCGTCGTGGAGATGTATCGGGGCATCCTCAACGGACGGCTGCGCGCAGGCTAGGTACGACTGCAGGGGTATCGAGGATGACGCATCCGCGTCCGCTGCCGCTGGTTTCGATTGTGATACCGGCGTATAACCAAGCGGGCTTTTTGGAGGAAGCGATTTCCAGCGTGCTGGCCCAGGACTACCCACGCATCGAGCTGATCGTTCTGGACGATGGTTCCTCCGACGATACCCCAAGAGTGCTCGAGCGCTTTCGTGGGCGCTGTCGGTGCGAGAGGCATGCGAACATGGGTCAGGCGGCCACGCTCAACAAAGGCTGGGGTATGGCCCGGGGTGAGATCCTTTCCTACCTCAGCGCCGATGACCTACTTCTGCCCGGTGCCGTAACTACGGCGACGCGCGAGCTCGAACATCATCCTGGCGTCGTCTTGACCTACTGCGACTTCAATCTGATCGATCCCGCGTCGAAGTTCATTCGTCGCGTGGCCAGGCGCGACTACGACTTTCAGACCCTGGCGGTGGACCTGGTGTGCCTGCCTGGGCCGGGTGCGTTCTTCCGGACTGCGGCCTACCGGGCCGCAGGGTCGTGGAATCCCGCTTTGCGTCAGATCCCGGATTTCGAGTTCTACGTGCGCCTGGCGCTGCAGGGGCCGTTTCTGCGGATCCCGCAAGTGCGAGCCGCTTACCGAGTGCATGACGAATCGCAATCCTTCGCCAGATTCAGTGCGGCAAGATCTGAGGAGCCGCTGCGGGTGGTCAGCGCCCTGTACGACTCCGACCGCCTCCCGGCGGCAACTCTGGCGCTGAAGGCGCGAGCACTGAGCAATGCGCACATTCTCAGCGCCCAGCTCCACCTTGGCGCCGGCCGCTGGAGCGCCGGGCTTGGACACCTGTGGCAGGCCCTCAAGCTCTGGCCCATGAATTTCCTGCGCTCGATGCTGTACCATCGGATGGGGAGTGCGCTGTACAACCGAACCGCACACAAGCTCGTCTGGGTGCTCAACCGGCTGCGTGGCTAGCGCGAGCAGGTGCTATACAATAAACAGGGTGCCAGGACTCAAGGGCCAACTTCCCGCCGCACTGTTCGGAGTGAGCTTCGTACGACCACTTGTGGATCTCGCCTGTGGCGAAGGTGAACTGATTGTGCCTTCGCCGACCGTCGGCCGTTCTCCCAGAGGCATGTGCAGCGCTCCGTGTGCGGCTCGCTCGTTGCTGGTTGCAAGGGCAGCGTGATGCGCATTCTGGTCCTGGGCGGGGACGGCATGCTGGGGCATAAGCTTTTAGCGCAGCTCAGCCTCCGCCACGACGTCCGCGTGACTCTGCATCGGGGGCTAGCGGACTACGCGGCGTATCATTTGTTTGACCACAGAAACGCCTATCCTGACGTGGACGTGCGCAGCGGCGAGCGGCTGACCGAGGTGCTGGCCGACTTCCACCCTCAAGTTGTCGTCAACGCGGTCGGTGTTGTCAAGCAGCGCGCGGAAGCCAAGGCGGCCATACCGAGCATAGAGATCAATGCGCTGCTGCCCCACCGCTTGGCGCTGTTGGCCCGGGCGATCGAGGCTCGGCTGGTGCATATCAGCACGGACTGTGTGTTCTCCGGCCGCACGGGCGAGTACACGGAGGCGAGCACTTCGGACGCTGAGGACCTATATGGCAAGACCAAATTCCTGGGGGAGGTCTCCGACTTCGGGTGCATTACGCTGCGCACCTCCATCATCGGGCGCGAGCTTTCCCGAAAGACTGGCCTATTGGAATGGTTCCTGGCACAGCGTAATCCCATCAAGGGGTATACGAATGCGATATACAGCGGCTTAACCACCCAGGAGATGGCGCGCGTGATCGAGCATGTGATCGTGCACTTCCCCGACGCACACGGGCTGTACCATGTCTCCAGCGAGCCGATCAGCAAGTATGCGCTGCTGGTCATGATCCGAGATGCGCTCGGAATGAAGATCGATATCTCGGCAGACGCAGAGTTTCGTTGCGACAGGAGCTTGAGGTCGGACCGATTTCGGAAGGAATTCGGGTACGCGCCGCCAAGGTGGCAGGCTATGGTCGACGAGCTGGCGAAAGAGATCAAGAGGACCGCAAATGATCTTTGAGGCAAAGACCGTATTGGTCACCGGCGGGACCGGTTCCATGGGAAAAACTTTGGTGCACCGCGTTCTATCGGGAGAGGAGGGGACCCCGCGCAAGGTGATCGTGTTCTCTCGAGACGAGGCGAAGCAGCACGCGATGCGCGCCTCCTACCTGCACCGTGGGGCGATGACCGATGAAGTGATTTTTCGAAACTTTATGAACGTGCTCGAGTTCCGTATCGGCGATGTGCGCGACCACGACGACATCCGCTCGGCAGTGCGCGACGTGGACATAGTCATAAACGCGGCTGCGCTGAAGCAGGTCCCGACCTGCGAGTACTTCCCCGAGCAGGCCGTGTTAACCAATTGTATCGGTCCCCGCAATATCGTTCGCGCTATCGAGCAGAACGGACGTGATGTCGAAACCGTGGTGGCCGTGAGCACTGACAAGGCGTGCAAGCCCGTAAACGTCATGGGCATGACCAAAGCCATTCAGGAGCGAGTTTTCATCGCTGCAAACGTGCTAAACGCGAAGACCCGGTTCATTTGCGTGCGCTACGGAAACGTGCTGGCCTCACGCGGATCCGTGATACCGCTGTTTCTGGACCAGATCCGGCATGGAGGTCCCGTTACCATCACCGTGCCGCACATGACCCGCTTCCTGCTCAGCCTGAACCAAGCGGTGGACACGGTGTTCGCTGCGATTCGCGAGGCCAAGCGAGGCGAGACCTATGTGCCGGACGCCCCGTCCGCGACGGTGGCCGACATCGCAAAGGCGCTGATCGGCAGCCATGACGTTTCGACCAGGGTGATCGGGATCCGTCCAGGGGAGAAGATGCACGAAGTCATGGTGTCCGACGAGGAAGCGAATCATTGTGTGAAGCGGGGGAGCTATTACGCCATTCTGCCGATGCTGCCCGAGCTGCGCGATTCGACGGACGCGGAGCCGGGCGCGCTCGCCAAAGAGTTCAGTTCCGCCGACAAGGTGCTCGGGTTCCAGGGGACGCTGGGGCTGCTCAAGCGTAACAAGCTTCTACCCGAGGACGTCCCGGAGTTGGACGCCGAGCACGAGTTGCTGCGTTAGCGAAACCGGGAGATCGGCGGGGCGAGCCGTGAAAGTAATGACCATCGTGGGCACGCGGCCCGAGATCATCAAGCTGAGCCGCGTCATCGCCGAGCTCGACAAGCGCACCGACCACGCCTTGGTGCACAGCGGACAAAACTACGATTACGAGCTCAACCAAGTTTTCTTCGAGCAGCTGCAGATCCGCAAACCGGACCACTTCCTCGACGCAGCCGGCGCCAGCGCAGCGCAGACCATCGGCAACGTGATCGCACGCTCCGATCCGGTGCTGGAGAAAGCCCAGCCGGACGCCCTTCTGTTGCTAGGTGATACGAACTCCTGCTTAGCAGCCATCTCGGCCAAGCGCCGCAAGATCCCGGTGTTCCACCTGGAGGCTGGCAACCGGTGCTTCGACGAGCGCGTCCCCGAGGAGATCAACCGGCGCATCGTGGACCACGTCAGCGATATCAATCTCACCTACACCGAGCATGCCCGCCGCTATCTCCTGCGCGAGGGTATCCACCCGGAGACGGTGATCAAGGTAGGATCACCGATGAAGGAGGTGCTGAGCCACTACCGCAGCGGTATCGATGCGTCGAAGGCGCTGGCGGATCTGGGGCTCACAGCGAACCGGTTCTTCCTGGTGAGCGCTCATCGAGAGGAGAACGTGGACAGCGATGAGAACTTCACTGACTTTCTCGCGACGTTGGACGCTGTGCGCGAGCGCTATAGCCTGGAAATAGTGGTGTCGACGCACCCCCGCACGCGCAAGCGGCTCGAGGCCCTGGGCCGGAGCGTGTGGGATGGAGTCCGGTTTCTGCGCCCCCTGGGCTTTCTCGACTACGTCAACCTCGAGTTGCAGGCGCGCTGCGTGATCTCGGACAGCGGCACGATTACAGAGGAGTCGTCCATTCTGGGATTCCCCGCGGTTACCATACGCCAGGCACACGAGCGCCCGGAAGGTATGGATGAAGGGACGTTGATCATGTGCGGCCTCAAGCCCGCGCGAGTCGTGGAAGCCATTGACACCGTTACCGCACAACATGACGCCGGCGTGCGCCCGCGGCTGGTGGGAGATTACGACGTACCGAACGTGTCCGCCAAGGTGGTGCGGATCATCCTCAGCTACGCCGACTACGTGAATCGCACCGTTTGGTTCCGCTAGAAGCCTCAATAGTGGAGGCCCTTGGAAGGTAAAAGCGGTTCGCAGCTTGCCCCGGTGTCGCTGGTGATCCCGATACGAAATGAGGCAGCGACGCTGTCGGCACTGCTGTCCGCGATCGCCCGTCAAAGCGTTCGGCCGAGCGAGATCATCGTGGTCGATACCGGTTCCGCGGACGCCAGCATGGCGCTCATCGATGCCTGGTGGAAGCGCGAAGAAGGTTGGGCCGCGGGCGCCTGCCGGGTCGTGTGCGAACGGGATGCCTATCCGGGCGCCGCTCGCAATGTCGGTATTCGTAGCGCCACGCAGGAGTGGATCGCGTTTCTCGATGGCGGACTGGTTCCGCAGGCGGATTGGCTCGCGTGCCTGTGCGCGTGCGCCAAGGATCCGGACTGCAACGGCGTCTTCGGTCTGTGCAGCTTTACCGGCGATACCACTACCGAACGCGCCCTTTGCGCGCTCTCCTACGGTGTGGGATCGATGCACCCCGTGATCCCGGCCTCCATGTTTCGCCGCTCGACCTTCGAGGCCGTAGGGATGTTCCGCACCGAGCTGCGGTCGGCGGAGGACCTAGTCTGGACAAATGCATTCGTAGAGCGCTACGGAGCTCCCCGGCTCTGCCCTGCTGCGCGTGTCGCGTACTCGCATTTCCCCCGGACGTTGAGCGCGGCCATGCAGAAGTGGTTCGTGTACGAGGTGAACACGGTCCGAGCGGGCCTCATGCGCCGCCGGCACCTCGCGTTCGCGGTCGTCATTCCGACGCTCGTTGGGCTGTTCCTCTTTCAGCCATACACGGGCTGGGTCTTGGTGGGTGCCTACATAGCTGGGCGCGGACTGGTCGATCCCGCCAGGCGCAGTCGGCTGCGTCCCTGGTGGTCAGGGCGGCCGCTGGCGCCGCTGTTCGCGCTCGTGGCTGCCCCACTGCTGGACATGGCAAAGGTCGCGGGTGCAGCCGCGGGATGGTGGGAGAAGCTGGCAGGCAAGCGAACCTGAAGCGGTGCGCACGCCGATGAAGCGCATCTGCTTTGTGACAACCAGCCCGCTCATCGTCAACTTCTTCCTGGCGCCTCATTTGCGGCACCTGAGCAAGCGCTTCGAGGTCACGCTCGTGGTCAATACCGAGGAGGCGGTGCCGCTGCTGCCGCTGCCTGGCGTCGACATCGTTTCGCTGCGCATGCGCAGGAGATCTGCTCCACTTGCCGACCTTCGGGCTCTCGGCCGGCTGGCTGTCCTATTCTCCCGGGGCCGGTTCGACCTGGTGCACTCGTTCAGTCCCAAAGCGGGCCTGCTGGCTATGATCGCGAGCAGGCTCGCCGGCGTGCCATGCAGGGTTCATACCTTTACAGGACAGGTGTGGGCCACGATGCGAGGCCCGGCCCGCTTCTTGTTGAAGACCGCGGATCATTGGATCGGAAGATACGCCACCCATGTTCTGGCGGACAGCCGGTCGCAGTGCGAATTCCTGGTTGAGCAACGCGTCATCGCGCGCCATCGCTGCCAAGTGCTGGGCGAAGGTTCGGTGACGGGGGTCGATACGCGCCGCTTCCGGCCCGCCGCTGACGCGCGCTCGGCTGTGCGCGCCGAGCTGGCTGTTCCGCAGGACGCGGTCATCGTCCTGTTTCTGGGGCGGATCAAAAAAGACAAAGGGGTCCCGGAGCTGGCGCGCGCGTTCGCCAGCCTGGCGGGCAAGCACGATCTAGCACATCTGCTGTTGGTCGGGCCGGACGAGGAGAGCTTGTCCTCGCGCGTCGCCGACATCTGCTCGGTGCACCGCGACCGCGTCCACGCGCTCGGCTATACGTTCGCCCCTGAGCGATACGTCGCCGCTTCCGACATCCTCGTCCTGCCCAGCCATCGCGAGGGCTTCGGCAGCGTCATCATCGAGGCCGCCGCCGCAGGCCTACCGGCCGTGGCGTCGCGCATCTACGGCATCACCGACGCCATCGTGGAAGGGCAGACCGGCTTGCTGCATGAGCCTGGCGACTGGAGCGATCTCGCGCGGCAGCTTGACCGGCTGCTCGCCGATCCTGACCTGAGAAAGAAGCTCGGCTCCGGCGCGCAGGAGCGCGCGGTGCGCGAGTTCCAGCAAGACCGGCTGGTGCAACTGCTCGCGGAGTTCTACGCGGAGCTTCTCGCGTGACCGGCTACGCCGCGTGGATCTCCGCTGTGGACGGCTATGCGCGGCGGCTCCGATCTCACACGCGGGGGCCTAGGTGTCTGGAACCGTGAAAGTCCTGGTGACCGGCGCGACCGGCTTCGTCGGGCACACCCTGTGCGGCCATCTCACGCAGCACGGGCATGACGTGCGCCGCGCAGTTCGCGAGGCGGGCGGCACGTCGGGGCCCGACGCGGCTGCGACTGTCGCGGTCGGAGACATCGGCCCGAGTACCAACTGGACGGCGTCTGTCGACGGTATGGACGCAGTGGTGCATCTTGCCGCGCGGGTCCATCTGCTCGAGGACACCGCTGCCGATGCGCTGGCCGAGTACCGTCGAATTAACGTCGAGGGCACACGCTCGCTCGCGGTGGCCGCGCTGCGTGCCGGGGTGCGTCGACTGGTCTTCCTGTCGTCGGCCAAAGTCAACGGGGAGCGCAGCGTACAGCCGTTCACGGAGCTCGACGTGCCTCATGCCGAGGATGCCTATGCGGTGTCCAAGCTCGAGGCAGAGGAGGCGCTCAAGCAGGCGCTTGCCGCGGGCCAGACGCAATGCGCGATTCTGCGCCCGCCGCTGGTCTATGGCCCCGGGGTCCGCGCCAACTTCCTGAGACTCGTTCGCGCGGTCGCCGACGGCGTGCCGCTCCCGCTGGCGGCGATCGACAACCGGCGCAGCCTGCTCTACGTCGGCAACCTCGTGGATGCGATCCGAGTCTGTCTCTCTCACCCGAGCGCCGCCGAGCGGGTGTTCCTGCTGAGCGATGGCGAGGATGTCTCGACCCCGGATCTGGTGCGCCGGCTTGCCGGGACGCTGCGGGTGCGCCCGCGATTGCTTCCCGTGCCCTTACCGCTGCTGCGCCTGGCGGGCAGGCTCGCCGGCAGGGCGGCGGCGGTCGAGCGACTGATCGGCTCGCTTCAAATCGACAGCTCGCGCATCCGCGCAGCGCTGGGATGGATGCCGCCGTTTTCCCTCGACCAGGGCCTGGAGGAAACGGCACGCTGGTATCGCGATTTGACGCTGCAGCGCTGACATGACCAGAATAGCCAGATGAAAACCACTTCGATCTCCGAAGCGAAAAATCGCTTCTCTGCAGTCCGCGGACCTGACAGGTGACGCTATCGGTCTTGGTCGCTTTCGCCGTAAGCGCGGGTGTGCTCCACCTGCTGCTCTCGCCGCGTGTGGCGGCATGGTTCCTGGACCAACCCAACGAGCGTTCGCTGCATGCCTCCCCCATGCCGCGCACGGGTGGGCTGGGCATCGTGCCCGGCCTAGTCGTGGGGATGCTGCTGGCCGGCGGCGACGTGCTACTGATCGCGCTGGCCGCAGGCCTGATGGTGCTGTCTTTGCTCGACGACTGGAAGCACCTGCCCGCGGGTTGGCGCCTGTTTGGGCATCTGGCTGCAGCGACCGC
>JBGPOV010000117.1:0-11554 GCA_041488255.1 Gammaproteobacteria bacterium
CAAAACAAGAAGGATGCGGTCGAGCGTGTGGTCGACAGCCACGACTTCACCCTGGTGTTGGGCGTGGGCCGCTTTTACCTCAAGCAGAGCGCGATCAAGAGCGCGCGCCGCCTGCTTGGCCAATGGGGTCGCGAAGCGGGCGTGGGGCCGGGCTGGAACTTAGAGGCGCCCAAATGGCAGGAGGCCGAAGCCGTGTTGCTCGGGCACGCGGCTGCGCTCCAAGCACAGCGCTTCGACCACGGCGCATGGATCGGTGAGACCTGGTCCGAGTACGTGTCGCGAAAGTTCGACGGCGAGCAAGCCGATGTCATCGCGACCCACTTCCAAACCGAGGGCGGGCGATTGCAACGCCAACTGCTGGACTGGTACGTGGGCGAGACGATGCTGTTCAACTACAGCTTCACCGATCGCCTCGATTCCACCCTGCGCGGATCCGAGGCGGAGCTGCTCGAGCTTCAGAGGGCTACACAACCGCGCATTCCGGTCGAAGACATCTACTTCGCCGGCAAGTATCCGGACGCTTTCAACTTCGTGGCCAAGGGAGCCGGCTTCGAGTACGCCAAGATGCTGTCGATCCCGCTCGCGGGCGCGCTCATTCGCCACATCGACGAGCTGGCCCGGGATGTCGACGCCGACCTCGCGACGCGGCGCCAAGAGGTCCAGCCCTACATCGATGCCTACAAGGCGGGCTCTTGAGCCGCGCCTTCGCAGGGCCACAGCGGGGTCGTCCTCGGGCGACGCGCTCCCTGTCCCCGGGGTTTGGCAGGGGCGAGCACCCGGCTCCCGGGAATGCGGCAGCGGCAGGCGCGCGCCGGCGATCCGCCGGCGGTCCAGGGTGCTATGATTCGCGAGGTTTTGATGGAGGAGATCGGATCTGAGCAACCATGACCGCGTACGGCGAAGCTCCTCGATGAAGACGAGCAACAGCGCTGCGCGTTGCGCGTTGCTGGCCGTCGGGCTTGCGGCGGCCGCCATGGCTCACCCGGCTGCCTCCAAGAGCGAAAAGATCGACGAGCTGGTCGGCCTCCACGACCTGAGGACCGCAGTGGCCATCGGCGACTGCTACCTCAAGCAGCAAACCCTCATCGCGGTGCGCGACGAGCTGGCCCGCATGGGCAAGGCCCAAAACCTCGGCCCCGATTGGAACCCATCCAACCCCTACTGGAAGCAGGCGCAGGGCACCATGGTGCGCTCCGCCATGAAGCAGGTGGAGCGCGGGTTCTCCAACCTCGAGTGGCTGTCGGAGCAATGGGCCGAGCTCGACGAGCGCGAGTTCAGCGAGGCGGACATCGACGTGCTGCTCGCCCACTTCAAGACCCAATACGGACGCAAGCAGCTCATGCTCGTGGACCATGGCGTGGCGGTGCACGTGCAGGGGGCGCTCACCCTCAGCGGCAAGATGGTGTACGAGGTCCCCGGCGCCGAGGAGGACCGCACTCACATGCAGAAGCTGTTCAACGACGAGGACCGGAACATGCGCTACAACATCGACGACAGCCCGGAAGGTACGCGCTTCGTGATGTCTCGCGTGGGCACGCGCTACTTCGTGAACGCAATGCTCAAGGTGAGCGGCATGATCAACCGGCGCCTGGACGACATCGCCGCTTCGATCCCGCAGACCGTGAAGGCGCTGTCCGACCAGGCGCTGCCGGCGGTGCAGGCGTTCCGCAGCCAGCCGCAGGGCTGAGCCCCAAGCCGCTGCGCGCAATGATCGAGACCGACCGCCTGATCGCCCCCGCCGCATCGGTGCAGGAAGAAGCGGTCGAGCGCACGCTGCGGCCCAAGCAGCTCGCCGAGTACATCGGCCAGCAGACCATCCGCGCTCAGCTCTCCATCTTCATCGAGGCTGCGCGCAACCGCGGTGAGGCGCTCGATCACGTGCTGCTGTTCGGCCCGCCGGGGCTGGGCAAGACCACGCTGGCGCACATCATCGCCAGGGAGATGGGGGTCAACCTGCGCCAGACCTCGGGCCCGGTGCTGGAGCGGCCCGGCGACCTGGCCGCCCTGCTAACGAACCTCGAGCCCCACGACGTCCTGTTCATCGACGAGATCCACCGGCTGTCCCCCGTGGTGGAGGAGATCCTCTACCCGGCGCTGGAGGACTTCCAGATCGACATCATGATCGGCGAGGGTCCGGCGGCGCGCTCGGTGAAGCTGGATCTGCCCCCGTTCACCCTGGTGGGGGCCACCACGCGCGCGGGGATGCTGACCAACCCGCTGCGCGACCGCTTCGGCATCGTGTCGCGGTTGGAGTTCTACACCCCGCAAGAGCTGGCGCAGATCGTCGAGCGCTCCGCGCGGCTGCTCGATGTCCAAGTGGCGCGCGAGGGTGCTTCCGAGATCGCGTCGCGCTCGCGCGGCACGCCGCGCATCGCCAACCGCCTGCTGCGGCGCGTGCGGGACTACGCCGAAGTCAAAGCGCAGGGCGTGGTGACGCGCGACGTCGCCGACCTGGCGCTGCGCATGCTCGATGTCGACGGCATGGGTTTCGACGTGATGGACCGCAAGCTCCTGCTCGCGGTGCTGGAGAAGTTCGGCGGCGGCCCTGTGGGCCTGGACAACCTGGCCGCGGCCATCGGCGAGGAGCGCGACACCATCGAGGACGTCCTCGAGCCCTATCTGATCCAACAGGGCTACCTGCAACGTACGCCGCGCGGCCGCATGGCTACGCTGTCGGCCTACCGCCATTTCGGCCTGACTGCGCCCGCGCAGCCCGGTTCCGGCGATCTGTGGGATGCGTCCGCCGGCGCGTAAGGCAAGCCCGCAAAGCATCGGCGCACCCGGAGCGCAGCCGCCTGCCGCCTTCCGCCTGCCCGTGCGCGTCTACTACCAGGACACGGACGCGGGCGGCGTCGTGTTCCACGGCAGATACCTGAGCTTCTTCGAACGCGCCCGCACCGAGTGGCTGCGCCAGCTCGGTTTCGATGTCCGCCAGCTGGCGGAGCGCGACGGCCTGCTGTTCATCGTGCGCGAGCTGCGCATCAGCTACCTGCGGCCAGCGCAGGTCGACGATCTGCTCACCGTCACCGCTGCGATCGATCACCTGGGCCGTGTCCAGTTCACCCTGGACCAGCGCGTGCTGCGCGGGGCGGACCTGCTGGTGCAGGGCTCGGTGAACCTGGCTTGCGTCAGCGCTCAGGGACTCAAGCCTGCGCGCGTGCCCGCGCGGGTCCATGCGGCACTCTGCGGGAGCGCGGGCCACGAGATCATCCACGAGGAGGAGGCGTGAGCACCACAACGGACCTGTCGCTGATCGCGCTGATCACCAATGCGAGCTTCATCGTCAAGCTGGTCCTGGGGTTGTTGCTCGCCATGTCGCTCGTCTCCTGGTGGTTCATCTTCCGCAAGGCCTTTGTGATCCGTAGCGCGCGTCGCAAAGCGCAGGACTTCGAGCGCACGTTCTGGAGCGGCTCGGACTTGAACTCTCTGTTCCAGGCCATCGTCAGCTCGCGTCGAGCGACCGGGAGCATGGAGCGCATCTTCGAAGCCGGTTTCCGCGAGTTCGTGAAGCTGCGCAAGCAAACCACTCTGGCAGTGGCATCCGTCATGGACGGCACGCGCCGCGCCATGCGCGCCGCCTACCAGCGCGAGATGGATTATCTCGATTCGCACCTGGCGTTCCTCGCCACGGTCGGTTCGGTGAGCCCGTATATCGGGTTGCTCGGGACCGTGTGGGGGATCATGAACGCCTTCCGCGGGCTGGCCAACGTGCAGCAAGCCACGCTCGCGCATGTGGCGCCGGGCATCGCCGAGGCGCTTATCGCCACTGCCATCGGGCTGTTTGCCGCCATTCCCGCGGTGGTGGCATTCAACTACTACGCGCGCGAGATCGACAGCCTGTCCACCCGCTACGAGACCTTCATGGAAGAGTTCTCCAACATCCTCCAGCGGCAGGGCGGAGGGACCTAAAGTCGAACCCGGGAATGCCGATTAACTTCGCTCATCCCCATTCCCCGGATCAGGTCTGGGGCAGGCTGTTCACCCGGCCGGGAGAGGGTACCGTGAGGGGAGGGTAGCGCAGAGCCGCACCATGGCCGAATACTCCCGCCGCAAGGGTCACCGGTTGATGAACCAGATCAACGTCGTGCCCTACATCGACGTGATGCTGGTGCTGCTGATCATCTTCATGGTGACCGCGCCGCTGATCACCACCACGGTCATCGACCTGCCTTCCATCAGCCGCAGCAGTGGCCCGTCCGCCGCGCCCATCGAGATCATGATCCGCGACACCAATGCGATCTTCATCCGCGACCGGGAGCGATCTCAGCCCGAGCGCCGGGTAAGCCTCGACGACCTGGTGAAAGTGTTGCGCGCGAAGCAGAAAGAGAAGCCCGACCAGCCGGTGGTCATCGCCGCGAGCAAGGATCTGCCTTACGGCGAGGTGGTCGAGATCATGGACCTGCTGCAGCGTAATCAGATCACAAGGGTGGGGCTGCTGGCCAAGCCGAGCCCATGACGCCCAACTACCCGGAGCCGGGGCGCCTCACCTCCGGCGTCCTGGCCCTCGTCGTGCATGTGCTGTTCATCGCCCTGCTGGTGTTCGGCATCAGATGGCAGCAGCGGTTGCCGGAGCCGGTGGTGGCGGAGCTGTGGCGCGAGATCCCGCCGCTCAAGCCGGAGCCGATTCCCCGAACGGCGGAACCAACGCCTCCGCCTCCTGCTCCAAGGCCTGAGCCGCGGCCGCCCGAGCCGCCCAAGCCGGTGGTGCAACCCAAGCCGGCGCCGGTCCCAGCGGCGCCGTCGAAGGCCGAGATCGAGCTGAAGGAGAAGCAGCGCCGGCTCCGCGAACAGAAGGCCGCTGAAGAGGAGCTGCGCCAGGAGCAACTGCGCAACCGGGAGGAGGCCCGCAAGGAGGCCGAGGCACGGCGGCGCGAAGAACAGCTGCGGCAGGAAGAACAGAAGAAGCAGGAGGAGGCGCGGCGCAAAGAGGAGGACAAGCGCGTTGAAGAGGTGCGTCGCGCGGAAGAGCTGCGCATGGAAAAGGAGGCCGACGCGCGGCGCGTCGCGATTCTGGACGAGCAGCAGAAGCTGGCGCAGGAGGTTAAGGTGCGCGCCGAGCAAGAGGCGCGCAAGCGCGCATTGGCCGAAGCGGCCGCAGCGCAGCTCAAGGCGTTGGACGGATACAAGCGCAGGATCAGTCAGAAGATCCGCAGCCGGGTCGTGCTGCCGCCAGGGATCAACGGCAATCCAGAGGCGGTATACAGCGTGACCCTGCTGCCTGGCGGCGAAGTTCTGGACATCAAGCTGATCAAGTCGAGCGGCATGCCGGCCTACGATGCTGCCGTGGAGCGCGCCATCCACGCCGCCGATCCGCTGCCCGTCCCGAGCGATCCAGACTTGTTCCAGAAACTGCGGGAAGCGAACTACAAGTTCCGGCCTCTCGAATGAGGAGTTGAACGTTTATACTTCGGCCCAGATGAAAAGCACCGGCAGACTCGACCCGTCGCCCTACGCCCGGAACAAGAATCGCTCGCCCTGGCGCGTCGCCGCCAGCCTGCTGCTGTGTCTTTGTTCAACGACTGCGCGTGCGCAGCTCACCATCGAGGTCATCGGCGGTGGCGCCGATCAGATCCCCATCACGGTGTTGCCGCTGGCCGACGAGGAGAACTTCCAGCAGCGCATCAGCCAGATCGTGTCCGCCGATCTCGCGCGCAGCGGCCGCTTCCGGCTGCAGGAGATCGGCAGCGTGCGGCCGCTGCCGAGCGAACCGAGCGAGGTGAACTACCGCTATTGGAAGAACCGTGGCAGCCAGACGTTGGTGATCGGCAGGGTGATCGAGCGCCCGGACGGCAAGGTGGAAGTCAGGTTCCGCATGCTGGACACGGCGAAAGAAGCGCAGGCGGTGGGCTATGCCTACACCATCGTCACGCCGCAGATGCGCGCCATCGCGCACAAGATCGCCGATATCATTTACGAGAAGCTGACCGGGGAACCCGGCGTCTTCAGCACCCGCATCGCCTATGTCGCCAGGTTCCCACAGCGCTTCGAGCTGCACGTGGCCGACGCCGACGGGGCCAACTCGCAATTCATCCTGGCGCACAACGAGCCGATCATCTCACCGGCCTGGTCGCCCGACGGCACGCGCATCGCTTACGTCTCCTTCGAGCAGCACCGCTCCATCGTCTTCGTCCACAATTTGGTCGACGGCACCCGGCGGGTGCTCGCTGCTTACGAAGGCATCAACAGCGCCCCGGCCTGGACGCCGGACAGCAAGAGGCTGGCGATCGCGCTGTCCAAGGATGGCGTGTCGCAGATCTACATGATCGACGCCGATGGAAGCGGGCTCTCGCGTCTGACCAACAGCAACGCCATCGACACCGAGCCGTGCTTTTCAGCCGACGGCAAGTACATCCTGTTCACCTCGGACCGCGGCGGCAGCCCGCAGATCTATCGGATGAGCGTGTCTGGCAACAACATCGAGCGCATGACGTTCGAGGGCAATTACAACGTCACGCCGCGCTACAGCCCGGACGGCAAATCTTTTGCTTTCATCCAGCGCATCCAGGGACGCTACAGCCTGGCGCTCATGGACATGGCCACGCACCAGACTCAGATCCTGACGGACAGCCAGCTCGACGGCTCGCCCGCGTTCGCACCCAATGGCCGCTTGATCTTGTACGCTTCGATCGTGGGGGGGCATGGTATATTAGCCGCCGTCTCGAGCGATGGAAGGATCAAGCAAAAGATCACCTCGTCGGCGCAGGACGTGCGCGAGCCGGCGTGGGGGCCGCTTGTCGGTAGTCGCTAAAGGGGAGTAAGACATGAAGCAAATTTTCGTCGCCGTTTGTGCCGTCCTGCTCGTAGCGGGCTGCGGATCCAAGGGTTCAACGACACAGGGGAAGGCGGCGATCGAGCAACGCAGCATGTCCGACCAGACGGGTCAGCAGTCTGCGGAGGAGGCGGCCAAGCAGGCGCGCATCCAGCAGGAGCAGGAACAGTTGAAGCAGCAGGTCGAGGAGCAGAAGCGGCGCCAGGAAGAGGCCGCGCGCAAGGCGGCGGCCGAGCAGCCGGTGGTCAAGCCGCTAGCCGACACCAGCATGACGGCGAAAGCCCTGACAGATCCGGCCTCCATGCTCAAGGATCCCGCCAGCCCCTTGTCGAAGCGCAGCATCTATTACGACTTCGATGCGTACAACATCAAAGAAGAGTTCCAGCATCTGGTCGAGGCGCACGGCAAGTTCCTGCTCGAGCACAAGGAATTCAAGGTGCGCATCGAGGGCAACTGCGACGAGCGCGGCAGCCGCGAGTACAACCTGGCGCTGGGCCAGCGCCGGGCCGACTCTGTTAAGAAGGCCATGACGCTGCTGGGTGTGCCGCCGAAGCAGATCCAAACGGTCAGCTTCGGAGCGGAGAAGCCCAAGGCACCGGGACATGATGAGGAGGCTTGGGCAGAGAACCGGCGTAGCGATATCGTCTACATCGGCATCGACACACAGCAGTAAGCTGCGCCCGGGTTCGGGCGGACACGCTGTGCGCCGCCTCTGCGTCGAACCATGGGAACATCTTCTTTCCTGAGCGCCGCATCAAGGAACGGAGCGCGCTTGTGCGGGTTGCTGTTCGCCGCCGCCGCGGCCCAGCCCGCTCTGTCGCTGGCGCAGGCTCAGCCGGACGCGCGCAACCCCGGCATCGTCCAGCTGATGAACCAGGTCGAGTCGCTGCAGGCGGATATCAACAAGCTGCGCGGCCAGCTCGAGGTCCTGAGCAACGGGCTGGAGAACGCGCAGAAGCGCCAGCGCGACATGTACCTGGATCTCGACACGCGGCTACGCCGCATCGAGCAGCAAAGCGGCGACGCCGCGCGCAAGGAGGGTCAAGCACCGGACCTCGACGAGCGGGTCAAGCGTCTGGAGCAGCGAGCAGGCGTGGATGCAGCGAAGGGGCAGGAGTCGCAGGTGGGCGAGCTCGAAGCCCGCGTCAAGCGCCTGGAGCAGCAACTCGCCGCGCCCTCCGGGAACATCCCCCCACCGGTGGTGAGCACGCCGGCGGCCCCGGCCGCTGCCCAGAGTGCGCCGGCAGCATCCCCGCCCGTCAAGCCCACCCCTCCTGCTGTTCCTGCGGCGACGACCACCGCGCCTGCGACCAGTACACTCTCGGCGGCGGAGCAGAACGCGATTCGCAAGGCCTACGACTCGGGCATCACGGCCTACAGGGCAGGCGACTATCAGGGTGCGATCGCCGCCTTCGATGGCATTGTCAAGCGCTTCCCTCGCGATCCGCTCGCGGCGAACGCGCAATACTGGATCGGAGACGCTTGGTTCAACCTGCGCGACTTCAAAGCCGCCGCGGCTGCACAGCAAGTATTGATCGCGAACTATCCAGATAACCCCAAGGTCCCCGACTCGCTGCTCAATCTGGGCAGCGCCTACGCTGCCCAAGGCGACAACCCCAGCGCCCGCAAGACGTTCGAGGACCTGATCGCGCGCTTCCCGCACACCGACGCGGCGGAAAAGGCCAAGGTCCGCCTGGCGCGCCTGAGGTAACCCATGAGAGCCTTGGTGCTCTCCTCGGCGCCCGGGCATGCTGCGGCGAAATTCGCTGCTGGCTCTAGTCTGCGCGGTGCCGCGTGGATTGCGTACGGCCCTCTGCCCGTTGAGCTGTGGGCGACACGCTCCTTTGTCGATCTCCGCCGATGCTCTCGCTGCGCGACGCCATCCTGCCGGTCCTAGGCGTCACCGTCCTGCTCGTGGCCGGGGTCTTCCTGTTGGTCTACTTCAGGCAGGAGCGGCTGATCTTCTATCCGCAGCGGCTCGATGAAGGCACGGTCCGCATCTTCCAGCGCTCGCACCCGAGCGCAGAGCCGTTCGAGCTGGAGGCCGACGGTGGCGTGCGCTTGCGCGGCTGGCTGGTCGGCGGCCAGGCGCGAACACCTCGCCCGCTAGTCATCTACTTTGGTGGCAACGCGGAGGAAGTGTCGTGGCTAGTGCCGGAGTGGTCGCGCGTTTCCACTTGGGCCGTGCTGCTGGTGAACTACCGCGGGTATGGCCTCAGCGACGGCCGTCCATCGGAGACAGCACTTTACCGCGACGCCGTCGCACTGTACGACCGGGCAACGGGGCGCGCCGATATCGACGCCCGGCGCGTAGTGGTCCTCGGCCGAAGCCTCGGCACCGGTGTCGCGACCTATCTGGCCTCGCAGCGCCAGGTCGCGGGCGTGGTGCTCATCTCTCCTTACGACAACCTCGTAGAGGTGGCGCGTGGCGTGTATCCGTTCCTGCCGGTGGATCGTTTTCTCCGGCACCGCTTCGACTCCGCGGCGCGCGCGCGACTCATCCATGCCCCGCTCCTGGCGTTGGTGGCGGCGCAAGACAACCTGATCCCGCCCGAGCGCTCGCAAAACCTGGTGCAGGCCTGGGGTGGCCCTGCGCGTTTGGAGCTGCTGGACGGCGTCGACCACGGCAATATCCATCTGCATCCGCGCTACTGGGCGCTGATCACCGGGTTTCTCGCCGAACGCGCAGCGGCTGGCCCGACCGCTTCGGCGCGGTGACGTGCAAAGCTATGCAAAGCACCACTCACCTTTGGCTCATCGTCCCCGCGCTCGGCTTCGCGCTCGCCTTCGTGTTCGGCGTGCTAGCTCATCGCACCGCCTTCTGCACCATGGGCGCAGTGTCGGACGTGGTGAACATGGGCGACTGGAGCCGCATGCGGATGTGGTTGCTTGCGATCGCGGTGGCGATCCTCGGTGCGAACTTTATCGCGCTGCTCGGCTGGGTCGAGCTCGGCAAATCCCTGTACACGGATGAACGCTTCAGCTTCGTGTCGTACATCGTCGGTGGGGCCCTGTTCGGCGTCGGGATGACTTTGGCATCGGGCTGCGGCAGCCGCAACCTGATCCGGCTCGCCGGTGGCAACCTCAAATCGCTGGTGGTGCTGCTGTTCCTCGGTGTGACCGCCTTCATGACGATGAAAGGATTGCTCGCGCCGTCGCGCGTGCGCCTGCTGGACCCGATCGCGCTTCATCTGGAGGGAGGGCAGGATCTCCCCACCTTGTTGTACCGGGTCAGCGGGGTCGATATCCGCGTTCTGCGCTCGATGGTCGCGGGCGGGATCGGCGCTGCGCTGTTGGCATTCGTGCTCAAGGACCGCGCGTTCCGCGCCAACCGCGACTATCTGCTGTGCGGCATTGTAGTCGGACTGGTAATCGCCGCGGGCTGGTACGTGACGGGCCATATCGGCCACCTGGCCGAGGACCCCGAGACGCTGGAAGAGGCGTTCGTCGCCACCAACACGAAGCGCCCCGAGTCTTTCAGCTACGTCGGTCCGGTGGCCTATTCGTTGCAGCTGCTGCTGCTGTGGACCGACAAGTCGCTGCGGGTCACGTTCGGCGTTGCCATCGTCGTGGGGCTGTTCGCCGGAGCGCTGGTCAACGCGCTGTGGACGGGTGCCTCGCACTGGGAGAGCTTCGCCTCCGCCGCCGACCTTCGCAACCACATCTTGGGCGGGATCCTCATGGGCTTCGGCGGCGTCACGGCGCTGGGCTGCACGATCGGGCAGGGCCTGAGCGGCGTCTCCACCCTCGCATTGGGTTCCTTCGTTGCGCTCGGCTCCATCGTCGCAGGCTGCGTGGCGACCAACAAAGTGCTCTACAGGCGCATGCTGCGCGAAGCATGAAAGCCCCGCGGGACGGGCGATTGCGGGCGCGGCACCGAGTTGCTCGTTTGACACCCCAGGGGCCCGCACGTAGAATTCGCGTTCTTTTTTTGGGCGGTTAGCTCAGTCGGTAGAGCAGCGGACTTTTAATCCGTTGGTCGCGAGTTCGAGTCTCGCACCGCCTACCAACGGGCACAACGGGTTAGCTACTACGCGCCCCATTATTCTTTTTCCAAGTGAGCGAGTCGGGCGCGCCAGCTTCGCTCCGCATTCCCCTTGACCAAGGCCACAGCCTGGTCCTTGAACTGCGCGGTGTACTCCCGCTTCGGAATGCGTTTCATCTCTTCCCTCCGGTTAGCGTCAATGCTACAACGCTACCGTTGGAAGGCGAAATTCCAGAGGAAGCTCAGTATTCCAGGAAGCTCGGTTCACTTGGCAAACCCGCGGTAGTCATGGCCTTGGCCATCCTCGGCATAACGGGCGCAGCCGTTGGGCTATTGCTGGTATGTTTCAGAGTGAACCCCTATGCAGAAGGCATCAAAAAGCATCGCTAGGGTACCGAGGCAACCCAGCCCCCGCCCACCCAAAGGGTTCCCTCAGGAAGACTCTCATCGCTTGCTCCCAGGACGCGACCCCCATCACAAGTCTATTGCTCTAATAGAGAGCGCTTCACGGGCGGTAGCCCAGCAAAATCTACCCTCTGCCGTTTGAGTTCCCTTAGGAACTGATCTCTCCCGCCAAACGCGACGGCATAGCGCCGTAACGCATCTAACTTTCCAGCAATTCTCAGGCTTCACCCCGCCAGTTGGAGACCTCCGCGGCCGCATAAATCGTTTAGCTTCCGATCGAGGTTAGCGATGTCTAGCCACAGTAAGACCGCGGGAGCGTTGACGCGGGCGCATATCCACTCATCACCCATACGCACAAACCCGAAGATACGCCTGTAAAAGCTGGCATGCCGAGG
>JBGPOV010000118.1:0-11438 GCA_041488255.1 Gammaproteobacteria bacterium
GCGGTCCTGGAAGCCGAAGAAGGCGGCCTTGATGCCGTCCTGCTGCGAGATCAAGTTGCGCACCCGGGCGCCTGTGATCAACTCCTGCCCCTTGAGCACGCCGCCCAGCAGCAGGCCGATGATGACCAGCACGATGGCGATTTCGATCAGTGTGAATCCTCTTGCGTAGCGCTTCATGGTTTGCTCCTTGTCTCAATCATCCGTCGGATTGCAATTCGGGAACTTCTCTCCCTTGCGTACACCGCACCGGTTGCTGAGCTGCCCCACCGGTCGCGTTAACCGTTCCTGTTACAAGAGCGTCGCTGCTCCGCAGTTGGTGTTTCCGCTCTGCAGATTCCAATCCGCGTCCGGGTCAAGGACCGTGGTGCACGCCGTCGGCCCCCCCTCGGAAGGGCTGGCTAAGCCATTGCCCCGATACGTCGAGAACTGAACCCCGCCCTTATAGGGCTTGCCGTCGTCCACCTTCCGGTCCAGCTCTATCAGCACGTTCACGGGCATCTGGCCACCGGTCTTCAGGTTGTGGCGCGGGCTGCCGCCATCGCTGATGCCATACACTCCGTCGAAGACGATCTGCAGGTAAATCGCGTAGGGGTTCTTCGGCGCATTTGCATCGTTGGGCAGGGACTCGCCGTTAGTCATCCGGTAGTCGCCCTTGAGAAACCCGGAGCTCGCAAGATGCGTCCACACGAGCAAGTCCTCGTGCACCTGGCTGCCGTTGACCGGTGTCTCGTTGTCCCGGATGCGGCTGTCACCGTTGCCGTGGAGGCAAGTGCCGCCGCCGCAGTCCAGGTACAGGTTTGCCTCGGCATAGTCGCCCGGCAAAGCCTTGTAGCGGTCCTGGAACCCGAAGAAAGCAGCACGGATCTCGTCGAGCTGACCCGCCACGCGTTTTACCTTCGCGCTGGTGATCATCTCCTGGCCCTTAAGCACGCCTGCGAGCAGAAACCCGACAATCAACATGAGGATGACGATCTCCAAGAGCGTGAATCCCCGTTGCGGAAGGATGTTCATTCAGGTTCATAGCTGGCGCGGCCTCGCCGAAAGCTTAGCCAGAAGTGTGCCATGCCCCTATCGCATTCTTAATGAATGAGTTACGCTCGATTTTTACAAGACTGTCTGATGACCTGGCGTCCAGTGCCGGTTGTCGTCCCACGCCGACCGCAAGAACATAATCAATTGATTATGAATGGTAATCAGGCTATGCAGCGGTCTCACGCTGGTACGCTGTCCGGACAGAATGGAGGAGTCATTTTTCCGACGGCCGTGACGACTTCTCAACGTCCTTCAAGCGGTTCAACCGCTCGATGAGGAAATGGATTTCGTGCGGGTCATGCAGGGAGCCGCTGTCGAGCAGTCCGCCGAGGAGGATGCGGGCGGTTTCGTATTCACCCATGTCTTCGTAGAGGAAGATCTCCATCTGCCGGGCCCAATGCGGCACGTTAGGGCCCGTGGCATGGGCGGAGAGCGCCTTTGCGTAGCTCAGAGCCAGGGGCAGGTCCTCGAGCCGGTGCTTGGCCATGATGGCGGCATGCGCGAGCCAGGACCAGCGCCGGTCGGGATCGACCAGGAACTCGCGGTGCACGAGCTCGAGCATCTGGCGTTGTTTGCGCTCGTCGGGCACCTGCGCGTAAAGCTGCGAAGCCATCATCAGCGGGTATTGCCCGCGCGGGTCCAACTGTAGGATGCGCTGAAGCCAGGCTTCGACTTTGCCGTAATCCAGATCCAGGAACGGAATGCTGACCCCAGGCTGGTTGTCGAAGGCCTGCAGCCAGAGCGTCGTCAGTTGAGCCAGCGGAATCGGGTCGCCCAGACTCATGGCCCGCAGCGCGGCTGCCGATGGCGGGGCCGGAAGCTGCTCGGCGCGCGCCTGCGGACGAGGCTGCAGTACGGCAAAAGCGATCTGGCTCGCGAGCCCCAGACCGACCAGCACGAGGACCGGGCGAGGAACAGCTGTGAGGCGACGTTGCTTCATCTGCGCTTAGAGATTCTTTCGGTACAGATCGAACAAACCAGCGCCCAGGAGCAGGCTGCCGTAGACCAGCGTCTGGAGTGCGTCCAGGCCTAGTGTGCCTAGGCTGCCTGTCTGGTCCACCAGCCACGCCGTCGAGGTGAAGCGGTCGAGGTCTGGCAAGAGCCACGCCAGCGCGTCTACCAGCCGCGCAATGGCGCGGTTGGTCCAGTCATTCGGCGCGAGCAGTTGGGAGGTGCTCAGCAGGCGCACTGCGCTGATGCTGCGGGCGAGCAGGTAGAATGCGATGACGAAGCTGATGGCCGGCATGATCTGGGCGAAGGTGATCACGCAGAACAGCGCCAGCGCGGCGACCAGCGTCAGTTCCATCGCCAGGCTCACGCCCCACAGCGCCAGACCCTGACCCGGCGCCAGCGCCACGAGGGCGAGCGTGGTGAGCACGGCGATGGCTGCGGCGATCCCGGCGAAGCCGAGAAACTTGCCAACGTAATAGCCGGCCCTCGGCAGGGCGAGAGACAGCAAAAGGTCCACGCCTTTGTCGTTGAACTCCCGCACCATGCTGCTGGCCAAGTGCAGGCTCAGCACGAACACCGCCGCCATGCGCGCGGTTGCGGCCAGAAATCCGGTTTGCATGCGCGCAGTTTCGGTGATGGAGATGTGCTGCACGAACAGGCTACCGAGGAACAGCAACGCGAGAATGACCAGCACGATCCACAGCAGGCGCGTGCGGACGGCCTCCAGCAGCGTGAAGCGCGCGATGGTGAGGACTTTGCTCAGCACGGGGGACGTGGAGCGGGGGTGAGAACCGTGCTGATCGGCCCGCGCTCGCTCGGCCCTTGGCAGGGGTGGGTGCGATGGCGATGAATACAGCGGACCCGCAGCCCGCGCTGCTGCGCGCGCTGCTGTCGGTTCGGCAGCAGGACTGGCTGGCGCTCATGCTGCTCGGCCTGCACGTGGCGCTGGCCTTCGGCATCGACCGGCCCGTATCCAAGGCCTTTCTGCTGTTCCACTTCGGCTGCTTCCTGCTGTGGCAGCCGGTGTGGCGCGGGGACCAGAAGGTGTATGTCGGCCAGGCGATGCTGATCGTGGGCGCGGCCGCGCTCCTGGTGGCGTCCGGCAGCTGGTGGCTGATGGCGCTGTGGCTGTCGGTGCTGTTCGCGCTGATCGGCGGCGAGGTGCCCGCGATCAAGCAGGTCGGCCAGCGCGTAGTCTCGCTCGTTGCTGCCACCTACCTCCTTGCGATCCTGCTGGTGTGGGTCGTTCCGCACCTGTTCGAAGAAACCGAGTTCGGCGAGCCGTTCGCAAGCGCGGTGCGCTACGGGCCGATGGCCCCACTGACGCTCATCTTCCTGATCAAGGCTGAGCGGGCGCGCCGTGCTTCGGCCTATGCCGTGGACCTCATTTATAGCCTGCTGCTGTTCCTGATGGTAGTGGTGCTGGTGCTGGGGGCCTTCGTGATCCGCCAGCTCAGTCACGGCGACTATGTGGTGGCCCTGGCCCAGGCCCTCCTGGTGATCGGCGGCATCCTGGTGGCGTTGTCGTGGTTGTGGGATCCGCGTGCCGGCTTTGCGGGGATCGGCCAGCTGGTGACGCGCTACTTCCTGAGCGTCGGCATGCCGTTCGAGCGATGGATGCACAGCCTCGCCAACCTCGCCGACCGTGAGCGCGACCCCAATAGATTCGTAGCGCTCGCGGTGGAGGAGATGGTCGCCTTTCCCTGGGTCCAGGGCATCGACTGGCACACCTCCAACAGCACCGGCATGGCTGGCCGTCCCTCCCGCAACGGGACGCAGTGCAGCTTCGGAGGCCTGCAACTCACCCTGTATACCCGGTGGTCTCCGAGTCCGGCGCTGGTCCTGCACATCCGCCTCCTGGGGCGCCTGCTGGCCGATTACTACGAGACCAAGCGGCGCGAGCAGGAGCAACGGCAAAACGCCTACATGCACGCCATCTACGAGACGGGCTCGCGGCTCACCCACGACGTAAAAAACCTCCTTCAATCCCTTGGTTCCCTGTGCTCGGCCGTGCAGACCAGCGACGAGCGCGATGCCGCGGCCGTGCGTCGGCTGGTGCAACGCCAGCTGCCTCAGATCACCCAGCGGTTACAGGGCACGCTCGACAAGCTCACCCATACCCAGAGTGGTCATCACGAAATCGCCGAGGCCGCCGATTGGTGGCGCGAAGTGCAGCAGCGCTATGGGCATGAAGGGGTCCTGTTCGATGCCCCCAGCCTGCCCGCTGGAGCTGAACTGCCTGTCGAGCTGTTCGACAGCGTCGCCGACAACTTTCTGCAGAACGCGCTCGCCAAACGGCGCTCGCACCCGGGGATCCGCATCCGCGCTACGCTCGCCTGGGAGTCCGGTTGCACCCTCACCGTCTGCGATAGCGGAGACCCGCTGGGCGCGGAGGTGGCCGAGCACCTGTTCGCGGCGCCCGTTCCTTCGCTGCAGGGCCTCGGTGTGGGCCTGTACCAGGCCGCGCGCCAGGCGCAGGCGGCAGGATACCGGCTCGCGGTGACCAGCAATGTGAAGGGCAAGGTGTGCTTTGCGCTGATGCCGGCGACGGCCAAACAGACGTTTACGGAAGCTTCCCCGCAGTGACCATACGGTTGAAGAGAAGATTCGCCGAAACCCAGACAACGCGGTCGTCGAACTCCCCCCCCGCTGCGCTGGTATTGGTCGCGACGGACCGACCTATGTAGGTAGTGCAATCCGGGCTACACGTGTTGAATTTGGTGTCGTTCGTCTGCTCGTCTATGTTGGTGAGGCCTGTCGAGGAGTTCAAGATGGTCGCCCCGTCGTCACTGGTGCCGAAGTTATTCGCGCCGTAGGACAGCACCACCGCGGGGAGGTTCGTAGCGAGACTGACCAAGACACCACCTGAATCCCGGGTTTGGACGGTCTTGGTGTTTGCCATGGTGGTCGAGAGATTGAAGCTCGCGTTCGCAAAGTCGAGCGAGACGCTGTAACGGAACATCTTCCCCCAGGCATCCGTCTTGCGGACGCCCAGCGCGACCCACGGGAGGTAGCCGGTGCAATCCTGCGCGGTCACGCACAGTGCCCTTTCGCTGCCGTCAGTGACTGAGTTGGCGGGCCGCGGCAGGCGGCCGTTGACCATTGCAAATCCAATCAGGGCTTCTCGGATCTCTTCAAGCTGCTGATCGGTTTGCGCCACGTTGCGCTGTTCGACCTGGGTCGTAAGGGGGACGAGAAGGCTGCCCAGGAGCAGAGCGATTACGGCCACCACCACGGCAAGCTCGACCAGCGTAAATCCACTGTGACGGGACTTGAACCGCGCGCGCCGGAACCCGGCGGCCGCAGCGCCTGCCGTTCGGGGACCTAACAAGGCCATGCTCCAGTCTCGTGCAGACATTCTAACCGGTCGTTGAAATGAGCTGCGGGTGCGATCGTAACCGGGGCCTTGGCATAGCTCCCGTTCATCAGGGAGTTGTCTACGCCGCTGCTGGGGTTCGCTTCAAGGTAATTGGTGGCAATGGTCTTGTTCAGCGTCCGCGTCGATTGGTCTGGACTGGAGGTAAACGCGTGGCCTGCGACAATCACCACCACCTTTACCGACCCAACGCCGTTTACCGTCAAGCAATCGACCGGGCAGGCACCGGTGGGCGCTGTACTCGGCTCATAGGCCTGCGACACGTGATACAACAGCAACTCCTTCCAGTTGTCCCACCAAGTTCCGGCGCCGAAGCAGGGCTGGCTGAGCGGAGGGATTGGATTGACCCAGGTGACCGCCGGGTCGAGCGAAGCCTGGGTGTTTGACAAGGTCCTCGGAATGCGCCCCGAGTACGTGCTCGGCGCGTCCGCGAAATTGACAAGGTCGGTCAGTGGAGCGGCCCACGGATAGCGATTGTTAGCGAGGGGCTGCTGCGAAAACGCCTCGAGACACTTACGTGCTTCGCGCGCGACGCGCCGTTCGACTTCAGGAAAAAGCATGTCGCTGGTGATGGCAAGAAGGCGGTCGTTGAACGTGCCGCTGGGTTGAAGCGCAGCGTAGCTGAAGTTGTTAGGGGGACCGGGGGTTGGAGTGCCGGCCGCATTCGAACCCTCGAGATAGTTCGCCACGTTGTTTTCGTTCGCAGAGTCTCGCTGCTCCGTGCCTATGGCGGGCCCGGGTGAAAAGATGATCGCAATGACATTGTTCGCCGGTGTAATGCCCGTGACCGTGAGCTGACCAAGCGTATCGCTGTTGATCGGTGCGAAGGCCAGGTTATCCCGGAAGTTTGGGGACAGCACGTACCACAGCCGCTCTCCATATCCATCGCGGAGATCGGGAAGTCCGAGCGTCTTCCACGGAAGCCGCCCGATATAGCTGGGGCAACCGGGCCCGGCGAAGAGATCCGCAACGCCGTCGTTCGGGACGTTGCCGACGATGTTGGTTACGAGATCGGGACACGGAAGACTGCCAGGACTGTTGGAGTCGTTTGCAGCGCGCGCGATCAGCGCCTCCCGGGCTAGTCCAAGCGCCCATGCGGTCCTGCGGTCCTGATCCGTGGTGTCTGCAGCACTGGCGCCTACCCTTATGATGAGTACCGCGGCGATGATCCCGAGCAAGGCCAGCAAGATCAGAAGGGCCAGGCCCCTCTGGCGGCGAGCCAGGCAGGGACAGGTTAGCGTCACTGCTTAGCCGCCTTCTCTTCGGAGGAGGGCGCCGCATCGCGACCCCCGTCGTCTTCGCTGGCCCGCTCCTCGTCGCTGGCGCGAGGCGATTTGGTGCCGCTCTGTGCGTTTGCTCCCCTTTCCGGGGCGCGCTCCGCGGGGCCCGGCGCCGAGGATGATGGCGGCGGTGCCGTAGTCCTGCGCCGCTCGTAGGGCTCGTCGATCCGGCCGCTGATCAGGTCGGCGTGCTGGCCGACCTTGAGCCGAACTTGTTTTCCTTTCGCCGGCTCGCGCAGCACGACAGATGACTGCGAGCCGGGTGCAATGACCACACGCATGCCGTCTTCGGTCTCGCCTTCGGTTGGCCGGCCGTTGACCCAGATAGTGGATTCGCCGTCGCTGCGGCTGACGACCCCGTTGATCGTTACGCTTTTCGCGGGCGGTATCTTGGGCTTCTTCTGGGCCGCGGCCACCATGGCCTCCGCGCGGATCCTGTTCCGGCGCGCGTTGTCGAGCGCGGCGCGCTGCTCGGGCGTGAGGAACAACCGCCCCAGCGCTGGTTCCTGCGAGAATCCGGAGGCCGTCAGCCCAGTGAGCAGAATCGCCATGATCAACCGCTTCATGATTTGCCCTCCTCGGCAGCGGGACCCGCGATGGTGATCCAGGCCAGCTCGCATTCGGCATTGAGCGTGGGCTGGTTCACCGGCACCGCGAAATCAACCGGCAGGCGCTTCAGGCTGCACTGGGTGACAGAGAAGCGGCCGACCTTCTGCGCGGCGAGCGCCTCGAAGAAGCGGAACAGGTCACCCTCGTGCAGCAGCCCGAGACGCAGCTTCATGATCGATTGATGCACCGTCAGCGGCCCCGCGCTGACTTCGTTGCCGAAGGCGTAGGACTGCTGCGGGCTGACCTCGTATTCGATGCCGTACAGGTCGGCTTCTTGGTTGGCGGCGCGCAGCGCGTCGATCCAGCCGATGCGCCGCTCCTCGCCGACGATGCCGGCGCGCTCGAGTTGCCTGTAAGGCTCGATGTAGTGCTCGATGATGCCCTTTTCCTGGCCCGACCGCTGTATCCGGTTGCGCGCCTCGATCAAGCCGCCTTCCTGCGCCTTGACCTCGGCCTGCGCATTCTTGACCGCCTTGCCTGAATAGGCTATGGCGGCGGCGCTGATGGCGCCCACAACGGCGAGCGCGAGCAAGGGCTTGGAAAGCGCGCGCACGTCTCGGGTGGTCAGGTTCGGCATGGGGTCACACTCCGGGTTTGAGCGTCACCTCGACGTCGAATTGCGACGCCTGCGGCTGCTCCCGGCGTGGGCTGGCGGTACTGCCCGACAGGCTGCCGGAGGAGGCGAGGTTGAGCGGCATCTTGGTGACCTTCACTTCGGCCACTTTGTCGCTTTTGCCCAGTTCGCGCACGAAGCTGTTGATGGTCGACAAGGCACCTTTAATGTCGCCGGGCTGGGCAGTGAGCTCCATCTGCAGCATAGCGGATTGGGATAGCGGGCTAGCCGGCGCCGAGCTGCTTCCGGCGTCGGGCCCGACGCGGCCAAGCTTCCATTGCACGCTGTTGAGCCGGATGGCCGGAAATCTGTCGAGGGTTTGGCTGACCACGCTGAACAGGGTGTCCGGCAGCCGCGCGATGGAGGCAATGCGGCCGGCCACGTCCACCGTGAGTTGCAGCTTATCCGAGGACACCGGCGCGGGAGGAAAGCTACGCGTCATGTCCTTATACCTGTCCTGCTCATTTCGGGTCGCATCTGCAACGGAGCGCGCCTCCGTCTTCAGGCCCATAGTCTGATAGAGGTTGAGGCCGCACCAGGCTGCGGCCAGCACGCCGAGACCGAGACTGGCCGCGTAGATTCCCCGGCTCACGAGGTGGCGGGTGTAGCCGCTGGTCAATGCCGGCGGCGCCAGGTTCAAGTCCGGCGACTTCTGTTGGCCGAGCAGGAACAGGTGCAACGCATCCTGGCTCGCCGCCAGAACGGCGCGGTCGACGCCGACCTTGGCTACGATGTCCACCGGGCCGACGTATGCGGCCTGCATGTTGCGCCGGCCCCGGAGGATGCTGTCGGCCAGCGTGGCCAGGGCGCCATCCTGGTCCAGGATCACGGCGGTCAAGACGTCGTCCACATGCGTGACGTTGAGCGCATCGAGGTACATCCGCGTATTGCGGATCTCTTCGGCACAGGACTCGATAGTGCCCCCGCCGGCCCGGATCGGCGTCAGGCGGCTGATGCGGAACCGCTGGTCCCTTACGAAAGTCTGACGCACGCCCGCCTCGTGCTTGGAGACGAGCAGAAGATTGGCGTCCTTGAGCTCGAGTTGCTTGATGAGACCCAGGCTGACCATCGGCACGGGGAAGACCCCGGCAACGGGCAAGCCGCTGGCAGTCAGTATGCGCAGCCAAGGGTTGAAGACCTCGGAGTTGGTCAGCGCGGCAAACAGGTAACGGTCGTCGCGCCGCCTGCTGTCCTCTCGATCCTGCAAGCTGGAACCGTAGAAGGGGGTGCTACGGTAGAGCTGCTTCAGCTTGCGCTCGACCATGTCCCGGCGGTCTTTGCCAGAGGTGTGCGGAAGGGTCTCGAACCGGTAGTCCTCATCCACCGTGTCGGCCATCAGGAAGGCCGGCACGCCGTGGGCCGCGTGCAGGAAATTGGCGAAGGACTGCTGGTCCTCCTCAGTGTCCTCGAAGCTGTGCACCCGTTCCAGCCGACGACCGGTCCAGACCCCAGCCGTGAGGTGCGAGGTGGAGGCGCAGAGAACAAGCTTGCGGGCCATGTCAGATCTTGATCTTGCCCAGGATGTCGTAGATCGGCGTGAGCACCGAGAACAGGATCAGCGCCAGGATCCCGCCCAGGACGAGCGTCATGGTCGGCTCAAGCAACTTCAGTGCCTTGTCGATCGCCTCGCGCACATCGCGCGTGTAGAAATAGCTGATGTTCAGCAGCGCCGTGTCCAGCGCGCCGGTGTTTTCCCCGACCCGCATCATGCGGATGACGAGCGGCGGGAACACACCCAGGTTCTTGAAAGCCTCGCTCATGCTCTCACCGGCGTTGATCTGCTGGCCGGCCCGCTGGAGGCCGTCGGCGATGACGCGGTTGCCAACGATCTCCTCGCTGGTCTTGATGGCGTCCAGGATGGTAATGCCGGACTGGTACATGAGCGCAAAGAAGTTGGCGAAACGCGCCAGGATGATCTTCTGCAGAATCGGTCCGGTCACGGGCAGGCGCAGCTTCACGTAATCGAAGTAGTACACGCCTTTGGGGTTGGTCCTGATGAAATAGGTGATCCCGGCCACTGCGACCACCGGGGTCATCAATACAACGTACCAGTAGTTGGCGGTGAAGTTCGATATGCCGATGAGGATCCGCGTCTGGAGAGGCAGGGGCATGGACATGCTCTTTAGCAGCGTTACTACCTGCGGCACGAGGTATAGCAGCAGAAACAGCGTCACGCCGGTCACCACGACCAGCACCATCACCGGGTAGATCAGCAGCTTACGCGTCTGCGATACCAGTTCGTCCTGCCATTTGAGGGCGGCGCCCAGGCTCTCGAATACCTCCGTGACCCGGCCGGACTGCTCCCCGGCCCTGACCAGGCTGACGAACACGGAGCCGAACACGTTGGGGAACGCAGCCAGACCCTGGGACAGCATCTTGCCGCCCTCGATGTCCTCCAGCACCGAGGACAGCATTTCACGAAAGCGCGGGTTCTCGGTGGCGTCGCGCAGATCCCGCAGGCCTTCGACCACGGGGATGCCAGAACGCGAGATCTGTTCTAGGTCGAAGCAGAAGGCGATCAGGTCGCGCCGGGTAATGCTGCCCCGCGCCAAAGTGGTGCGACCGCTGCGGATGGCCTTGAAGGTGATCAAGTCCAGGCCCATGCGCTTGAGGCGCAGTTCGAGGTCCACCTCATTGGCCGCATCCAGCTTGCCGCGCGCCGGGCGGCCCAGCTTGTCGATGGCTTTGTACTGAAAAGCGGGCATTGATAGTGAAAGGCTAAGGCAGCGCAGAGCGCGGGCGGCGACCCCGCTGACGCTAGTGGAAGCGCTGGGTCAAATCCACGGAGCGGGCCACCTCCGCGATACTGGTGCTCCCGTCCAGAATACGCGCGATGCCTTCCTCGACCAACGGCCGAAAGCCGTTCTCGACGGCCAGCGTCCGGATCTCCTTGGCGGTTGCGCGGCGCGCCACCAACTCGTCCAGATCAGTGTCCATGCGCAGGATCTCCATGATCGCGGTGCGCCCCCGGTAGCCGCGAAAGTTGCAGTGCTTGCAGCCGGTGGGCCGGTAGATCTTCGTATTCGCGTCGGGGGTCAGGCCGAGTAACTGGCGCTCCTCCTTACTCGGACCGTAGGCTTCTTTGCAATGGGTGCACAACATGCGCACCAAGCGTTGAGCAATGATTCCGATCACGTTTCCGGCGATGATGTCAGGCAGGATGCCGATGTCAAATAGCCTCGGGAACGCGCCCAGCGCTGAATTGGTGTGAAGCGTGGTGAACACCTGGTGGCCGGTCATGGCGGCGCGGAACGCCATCTCCGCGGTGTCCTTGTCGCGCACCTCGCCCACCAGGATGATGTCCGGGTCCTGGCGCATCATGGAGCGGATGCCGTTGACGAAATCCATCTTGGCTGCTTCGTTCACAGAGGTCTGTCGCATGAGCGCTACCGGATACTCGACCGGATCCTCCAGCGTCATGATGTTAACCGACTCGACGTTGAGCTGCGACAGCAGCGAGTACAGCGTCGTGGTCTTGCCGCTGCCGGTGGGGCCGGTGAGGACCAGGATGCCCTCCGGCCGCGCCAGCATCAGCGATAACGTGTTGAGCACGTGCTTGGGCAGCTTCATCTGGTCC
>JBGPOV010000119.1:0-11434 GCA_041488255.1 Gammaproteobacteria bacterium
GCCAACATGCTCACCCCGATCGAGCTGATCAAGGCCACCGTGGACGGCATGATCGCGCGCAAGTTCGGGCGCATCGTCAACATCACGTCCAGCGCGGTGAAGGCACCCATCGAAATGCTCGGCCTGTCCAACGGCGCGCGCTCCGGGTTAACCGGCTTCGTGGCCGGGTTGGCGCGCAAGACCGTGACTCACGGCGTGACGATCAACAATCTTCTGCCCGGGCCGTTCGACACAGACAGGCTCAAGCAGGCCAATCTGGCCGCCTCCAAGATGCAGGGCAAGCCGGTGGAGGAAGTGCGTCTGGCGCGGATGAAGAGCGTGCCGGCCGGACGCCTCGGCACCATCGAGGAGTTCGGCGCGCTGTGCGCGTTCGTGTGCAGCCTGCAGGCCTCCTACATCACCGGACAGAACTTCCTCATCGACGGCGGTTCGTATCCGGGGACGTTCTGAACGGCGCGGGATGAATGACCGAAGGCGCGAATGAGTAAGATCCCCTCTCCCCTCGCGGGAGAGGGGCGCACCGGAACGTGGAGCAGGGGCCGGCGCAACCCGGAGCAGGGGCCCCACTTGTGGGGATGCGACAGTGGAGCCGGCCAAGGCGCGTCGCAACCGGCCCTTGCGCGTCTCCGGGGTCAGATCCCCAGAGGGGCCCCTCTTCCGCCCTTCGACGCGCCCTTTGGGGTGCGACCGTGAAGGCGCGCATTAGCACGTGGGGATGCGGCGCGCTGCATCCCGCTCCGGGGTCGCATCCATCGGCCAAGGCCGACGGAACCTGCTCCGCCCTCCGCGGGCGCGGTGAGGGGCTCACCCATTCACCCGTTGGGTCTGCGCGCTATACTCAATGCCTCGGACTCAGCAAGTCGAGAGGACAGCCATGAACGCACCGCGCGATGCCCAGCCCCTCACGGCCCACCTCAAGGACGCCAAGCTGTTACACCAGCAGTGCTACATCGACGGCCACTGGACCGACGCGGACGGCGGGCAGACGATCCCCGTGACCAACCCCGCTACCGGCGCGGCGATCGGCAGCGTGCCCAGGATGGGAGCGGTCGAGACCAGGCGCGCGATCGAGGCGGCCGATGCAGCCCTGCCGGCCTGGCGCGGCAAGCTGGCCAAGGAGCGCGCGGCGATCCTGCGCAAGTGGTTCGAGCTGATGCTGGCCAACCAGGAAGACCTGGGGCTGATCATGACCACCGAGCAGGGCAAGCCCTTGGCCGAGGCCAAAGGCGAGATCGCCTACGCCGCTTCGTTCATCGAGTGGTTTGCCGAGGAGGCCAAGCGCATCTATGGCGACGTGATCCCGAGCGTGTGGCCGGACCGCCGCTTGGTCGTCATCAAACAGCCGGTCGGGGTGTGCGGCGCGATCACCCCGTGGAATTTCCCGGCGGCGATGATCACGCGCAAGGTCGGGCCTGCGCTCGCGGCAGGTTGCACCGTGGTGGTCAAGCCTGCCACGCAGACGCCGTACTCGGCGCTCGCGCTGGCCGAACTGGCCGAGCGCGCGGGCGTGCCCAGAGGCGTGCTCAACGTTCTGACCGGCGCAGCCAAGGACATCGGCGGCGAGCTGACCGGCAATCCCACGGTGCGCAAGATCACGTTTACCGGTTCCACCGAGGTCGGCCGCGTGCTCATGCAGCAGAGCGCAGCCACGATCAAGAAGGTCTCGCTCGAGCTGGGCGGCAACGCGCCGTTCCTGGTGTTCGACGACGCCGACTTGGATGCCGCGGCGGAGGGCGCGATGATCTCCAAGTACCGCAACGCAGGGCAGACCTGCGTGTGCGCCAACCGGATACTGGTGCAGGACAAGGTCTATGACGCGTTCGCCGCGAGGCTGGCGGACAAAGTGAGGGCGCTCAAGGTCGGTCCGGGCACCGAGCCCGGCGTGAACATCGGCCCGCTCATCGACGAGCGCGCCGTGGCCAAGGTCGAGGAGCACATCGGTGACGCCGTGTCCAAGGGCGCCAAGGTGATGGTCGGTGGCAAGAAGCACGCGCTCGGCGGCCTTTTCTTCGAGCCCACAATCCTGACCGGCGTCAACACCGGCATGAAGGTGACGAGCGAGGAGACCTTCGGTCCAGTGGCGCCGTTGTACCGATTCAAAACCGAAGCGGAGGGCGTCGCGATGGCCAACGACACCGAGTTCGGCCTCGCGGCTTATTTCTATGCCCGCGACATCGGCCGCATCTGGCGGGTGGGGGAGGCAATCGAGTCCGGCATGGTCGGCGTGAACACCGGCTTGATCTCGAACGAAGTGGCGCCCTTCGGCGGGGTCAAGCAGTCCGGCATCGGCCGCGAAGGCTCGAAGTACGGCATCGAGGAGTTCCTCGAGGTCAAGTACCTGTGTATGGGAGGCATAGGTACGTGAAGAAGTATCCTGCACCGACGTCCGTTATTTATCCAAATATGTATATCGGTTCCTCATAGAGATTAGTGCCGTGCACAGCTGGTCCCGCGGTGCGACGCCCGGTAGCGCGATACCAATGTGTCGGACACCCTCTTTGGTACTCCAGCTCCGATACACTGGCCTCGAGTCCGTCGCTGCTGTCGCGCAGGTTTGCGTGCGCGTTTGTTTGTTAAGAACAAGGGGCTTGGCGTCATTAGCGGTCCATTTATTCTTGGCCAAGAACCTCTGCGCGTGTCCGACCGCCTCGGCCGCGTCTCCTTCCTTATCACGAGAGGCAGATCTTGCGGCGTAGAGCGTGAAGACAAACACTGCAGGTTGCCCCCGGGGCGTTTTCAGTGCTCGTACAAGCATGCCGTCGGATCGCGGCAGCGCAACGCTCGTCCATTCGGACGGAGTGCAAAGAGCAACATTCAGATCGTTCATACGCACTGCCTGGAATTTACCCAGGCTTGCAATCGTTTTCTGTACATCGTTGACGAGCTTCCCGTTTCTGTAGAACTCGGCTCGGAAGCGTGCGGCGTCCTCAGCCCCTACGCAACGTTCGAGGTTGGTCTCTTTCAAGTAAGATTGCTCAGTCCAGGACGCGGGGCTCCGCATGGCCTCGGCCACGTCAACGTTGCCGGATACCTCAGGTAACGCCCTCCAGACCTGCCACTCGTTGTCAAACTGATACCAGACTACGTCGAGCCGATCGCGTGCCGTGAAGTTGCGGAGTTGGCCCTGCCAGCGCACTGCGTCCGGTGACACATCGATCTCCGCCTGCTCAATCGTTGCTGTGGGACTTGGGACGGATGCCGAATCCTTGGCCGGTACTCCCGATTGGTACCACGTTGCGGCGATCAATTGTTCTTTCATTTCGTTAATGTCACCTTCCAGCCGCGCGCACTCATTGTCCGATCGCACGTCCTTACAGTATGTCCGCAGGATCTCCAGATCCGTGATCGTGCGTGCGATCAACCGCTTGTTTCTAGCCCGGCCAACGTTGCGTGCCTCGTTGCCAGTCTTGAGCGCTTCGTTGACATGCTTCAGCATCATCTCGTGGAAGGAGGCCTTGGCAGCGTCTTCGTTGCCGCTTGCATACTGTGCGAGCGCGAGATTCAGCAGGATCCTCGCGTAGTCACTGTGGGTTAGACTGCCGGCGTCCTCGCTGCTTTCCTTGGCACGCTGCAAGACTTTGAGGCTGGTTTGCACGCCCGCCCGGTCCTTGTCTTTGAAAGAGCGCAGCAGCTTGTAGCGTCCAAGGCTGCTTAGCAGTATCGGCGGCTCCACATCACGGGTTTCCTTCAGGTCCTCCAAAACCGGCTCCATTCGTTCAATCATCTCGGGCAGAGCCCTGCTGTCAGGCAAGCGCAAATACGATTGTTCTGGCGGGAACAGGAATTCTCGCTCAACCGCGCGCACGTATTCGAGTCCAGCCAGGACGGAGTCGGGGCGGAGCTTCACGACGCGAGAAAGGTCATCGACGGCATGCCGATAATCATCAGCACTGCGCGGGTCGGAGAGCCAGACATGGGCCCTGGCGTAGAGACAAGTCGCATCCGCCACCGTCTGCCTCGACTCCGCGGGGTCGTCGAATCGGCAACGGGCGTCGGAGGTGACCGCATGCATTGATCCAACCGTGGCATATTGGGTAAATGCAGCGGAGATTGCTGCGACGCCGACCAGCACGCTACCGGACACCAAAAGCGCCCACGCGGCCGGTCCGCGGCCCATACTGTATCCTTGGCCGAACAGGTATAACGCGACTGCAAACATTGTGAGCGTCGCTAGGAAGACACCGGCGGCGTGATTCCAGGCTAAGCTCTGCTGGTAAAACGCATCCCACAGCGCCAATGATGCCCGATGATTTTCGGAGGGCCTATCGAATGGGAGTTGGTTGACGAGTTTCTGAGGAAAGCGCGCGTCGTGCTCCGTGCCAGCAATTGGATCGTCGAGAAGCTTAACAGGCTCTACAAGTGTCTGATCAGCTACCGTTTTGTCCAAGGCGACTGCATGGGCCTTTGCAAGGGCCACGGCGTCGACCTGACCTCTGGATTTCAGATACGCCGCGCTCTGTCTTGCGACAGCATATCGGGCGCGCTCTTCCTGCACCTGCGCCAATTCTTGTAGCGTCTTGACGACTCTGTTTTGCCGTCCCGTGCTGCGCGAATGCATTTCCATCTCCTTCCCGAGCGCCTCATGGGCGGCAGTCGCTGATTCGATGATGGCCCGACTATAGAGATAACCTGCCAACGCGCTCAGGAGGACCGTAAACGCAATCAGCACCACAATGCCGCGGGCAAACGGGGAGGACGCGTCCCGCCCGTGCAAGGTCTCCGCGCGGAAGGCGGGGCGAGGCTCCAGCGCCCCCGGCTCCAGATTGTGCGCACCCTGACTTCTAGTCGCTCGCCTCCGGCGGACCTTCCACGCTATAACGCTCAATACGACGAGCAGGGCGGAAAAGGTCAGCAGTGGCATGGAGAGTTCTCGAATGGAAATCAGCAGGAATCCCATGGCGCCGAACGCATTGAGGATGCCGATGATGAACCACAACCGCGAGTAGGCAGGCCGACGACTGAGATCTGAGAACGTGAACATCACAAGTGACAGAATAAGGATCACTACGCTCCCTGCAAGGGTGCGGACGCTCGAGTGCGCTTTTTGGATTTTCGTGTCAAGCCGACCCCAGGTATCGTGCAAGTCTGTCTCGATCCCCTTGCCGGCCAGAGACCGCGCAATGTTCCTCTCGATGCTCGCTTCGACACTGGAGGGGTCCGCCCTCAATGGACGTCCAGAAACTTCCAGGAATGGCTCCAGCGCGCGAGCCGCCGCGAATTCCTCCTGCGCTTGCAATGTGAGCACGGCGGCATCGGGCCGCTTCGGGCCCATCTGATCGGCCTCATTGAGATATGCTTGACCCAGCGTTTTGTATGTGCTGGCGCGCCGACTTAGCTCTGCATTCGCTTCCGTCAGACTAAGTAGACTCTGACGTTCTGTCGTGGCGAGAAGATTCTCCTGTGCGAGCTCGCGCTCGAGCCGTGCACCATCCAGCTCGTATTTCCCTGTTTTGTACGCAACGAACGCGCCGAGTGCCGCGACCGCGACCATGGTCAGCGCTCGCATCAGGCGCCAGTTGCACGCCGCCACGACTGCCGGGATGTAAGCGGCCCAGTCTTTTCGATTGCGCTTGTGAGCCATGAACGAAGATTCCTTAATCTACAGACTTCCATCAAGTCTGGACTACAGCTCCGCTCTCAACTCTCGCTCGAGCGCTCTATTAATGCCGCTTATTGCCTGGGGTTCAATATAACGATGGGCATAGAGACAACTGGACGGCGGTGACCGCGCCAAGCGAAGCTCGCCGGACAGCCCGTCGCCACACCCGCAAGAAGTACAGATCACATACGGATTGAAAATCGGCTTCACGGTTTCTCTCCGCGGCTCGAACACCAAACCTATCAAAGTGACAGGTTTCGCCTCTGGGCACGTCGGAAGATGTTCAGTAGGATGCCGGTCAGGTTGGTAATGAGAAGCCCCTCTTCCTCGAAAGAGCTCAGTAGCGGTTGACTTCTGTGACAGGACATTTGCATCAGAAGACCAGTTCGGCGGCACGCTGCATATCCTTGACGATTACGACCCTGTCTGAGAACCCGCTGCACGTAGTTTCAACGACCAGAGGGAAAGCATCGTGCCAATGACTGCTGATGGCATTGTCCTAGCGGCGACCCCCATATCCATGCCCAAGGTGTTGGGTCAAGCAGACGGGAATCGCAGCATTACTTTGATTGGGAGGGCAGCATGAACCAGTCCGCTCTTAGCCCAGACCTTCTCCCCGAACTGACCCGTACGGCAGCAGCCGTCGGGCGCCTCGCCGCCGACGATACGCTGTTCAGGGCGGGGATCGACGCGTTTCGCGCGCAAGACGGTGAATCGTTTCAGCTCCTGCTCGCCAAGCTCCAGATCGGTGTCGATTGCGAACCGATATGCCGATGGATCTGCGTCAAGGAATGCGTCCTTCGCTGCATCGACCTGTGCGGGCCGCCTGAGGAAACAGCGATCGGCATCGAGGAGATACCACGTTTCGCCGAGGTGATTGCCAAGATCACCGGTGACGAAGAGTTGGTCGAGCGTCTGGCGGATGCCGTGCAACAACGAGACCGCGACGCGTTTCAGAGCTTGGTGAAGGAGCTCAAGATCGAGCGCTTCTGCCACCTGCTGTGCCATTGGGCTTGCGCGGTCTATTGTCGGCTCGTGTGCCGGGTCGTGTGCGCGCTGGAGCCGGTGCCAAGGCGCCATCTGGTCGATGAGCTCGCGCTGGCGGGCTCTGCCATCGCCGGCTTGCTGCAGGATCGGGCCACGCTCGACCGGGTCATCAAGGCGGCCGTGGCGGAGGATTGCGAGATCCTCTCCGGCCTGCTCCTTCCCGGCGGCAACTGCATCTTCATCTGCGAGTGGATCTGCAGCTGGCGCTGCGTGCTGGTCTGCCTGCGCCTGTGCCGGGTGTTCCCGCCGGTGCTGGACACTTCGATCGAGGAGATGCGGGAGTTTGCGCAGGCGCTGGCTCGCATCGCCGGAATCCCTGAGGCGCTGCCCCGACTGGTCGAGGCGCTGCACGCAGAGAACGCCGAAGCGTTCGCCGCCTCGCTGAAGGAATTGCAGCTCCAGCGTTTCTGCGTGCAGCTGTGCGGATGGATCTGCTTCGAGATCTGCCGCCGTTTCTGCTTCTGCGTCTGCCCGCCTGTGGAGGTGACCCCGCTCTTCACCAAGGTCGGCATCTATCGGGTCGACCCGATCTGGGGCGACTTCACTGCGGATGGCACGACGACGGCCGGCAACCTCGCGTTCACCTCGACGATTCCGCTCAACGGCCTGCTGCCCAACGGCGACACCGCGACGCCGATGGAATACCGCTTCCGGACGGAGAAATACCCGCTCGGCGGCGGGCCGCAGAACGTCACCGCGGCGATGATCCCACCCACCGTGATCGGCGCGCTGGAGTACCGCTATTGGGACGCGATCGCCAGCGTGTGGGTCCTGACCGCCGCGAACTACTGGGTCAACAATCCCGATCCTGGCACCAACACGATCTCCATCCCGCAGCAGTTCGGCCCGCCTCTGGTGGTGTCGGTCAACAAGACGGTCGCGCCCGACGGCTGGATCGAGGTGCCGCGCGAGAACAGCTTCGCTGCCGGCGCCACCGGCCTGTTCATCGGCGGGGCCACGACGCTCGCCAATCTCGACACCACCACCTTGACCAATGAGGTGTTCGACCTGACGCCGAACGCGCCGCCGCTGCCGGTGCTGGCCGGCGATCCGGTGCCGGCGGCGCAGCAGTCGGAGAAGGCCACGTTCAAGATCTACTTCGAGGCGCGCAATGCCGTGACCATGGCGCCGTTGAGCGCCAACGCCCGCGACAAGATCGCGCTCAGCAACACGACCTACACCTACATCCGGCATCCTGACTGGGCCGGCGGACCGGTCACGACCACGCCGGTGGTGTCGCTCGACATTCAGGAGCTGAAGGCGAGTGGCGGTTGCAGTCAGGTGAGCGGGCACATCCACGCCCTTTTCACCGCCTATCATCCCTATCTCGGCACTTGCGACGTGTTCATCCAGGGACCGGGAGTGCCGCCGCCACCGCTGGTCAACCCGCCGATCTCGGCGAGCGGGCAGGCGCTGTCGCCGGCCGGCGGCCAGGATTTCGACATCACGACCCTGAAGCCGTGCGCCTACATTCTGTGGTTGCGAACCACGCTCAATCTCACCGTGGGCTTCGGCAAACTTGGCGGTGAGTATGACGATCTGATCGCCTTCTGCACGACGTAGGTGGACTGATCGATACAGCGATCAAAAGGAGAAAGCGATGTCAGGCTCAAGCGCAAGGCGGCCTGCTGTGGCACCATAGTGCGCATGCTATTCGTTCTCGGTCTGCTTGCCGCTTGGGGCCGTGACGCACTCGGTGTCGTGCCGCTGATTAACGCAAAGAGGTGAGCCTATGGGTGAGCGCAAGACAAGTGGAGGGATCTAGGCGCGGATCCGCTCCATGTCATTCAACCAGCCCGCGCCCGAGCTCGCCAACCAATATACCGACGATCGCGTCCTGCGCTCCTACCTCGCGAGGACCCTGTCGCCCGGTGTGTTGCGCCAGATCGAGCCGCAGCTCACCGAGATGGGCGAGCTGGCTGGCGGAGCGCTTTACGGGTTCCAGAGAGAAGATCGGCTGAACGAGCCGGTGCACACGCCTTGGGACGCGTGGGGCAACCGGATCGATCGGGTCGATGTGTCCCCGCTGTGGCGCGCAGCGGAGCAGTTGGCGGCTCGGCACGGCCTGATCGCCATTCCCTATGAGCGTGCGAACGGCGCTTGGTCACGCGTGCACCAGTTCGCGCTGGTGTATCTGTTCACTGCATCGACCGACGTTTACAACTGTCCGCTGGCCATGACCGACGGCGCCGCGCGCACGCTGTCTACCTGCGGGAACAAGGCGCTGGTGGAGCGGGGCCTGCCGCACTTGACATCGCGCGATCCCGCGCGATTCTGGACCAGCGGCCAGTGGATGACCGAGAGCACGGGCGGCTCCGACGTCGGCCTTTCGGAGACGGTGGCGCGGCAGCACGGCGATGGCGGCTGGCGTCTGTACGGGCGCAAGTGGTTCACCTCGGCCGTAACCAGCCAGATGGCCCTGACACTGGCTCGCCCCGAAGGTAGCCCGGCTGGCGCAAAAGGGCTCGCGCTGTTCTATCTCGAGACCCGAGGCGAGGACGGCCGGCTCGACCATATCCTGGTACATCGGCTCAAGGACAAGCTCGGCACGCGCAAGGTGCCCACCGCCGAGCTGACGCTAGACGGCACGCTCGCCATCCCCGTCCAGGGGTTGAGCGATGGCGTCAAGAACATCGCGCCCATGCTCAACATCACGCGCACGTGGAACAGCGTGAGCGCGATCAGCTACATGCGCCGCGGCATCGCGCTGGCGCGCGACTATGCGAAGAAACGGGTCGCGTTCGGCGCACCGCTGGCGGAGAAGCCGCTGCACGTCGACACGCTCGCCGGGATGCAGGCGGAGTTCGAAGCGGCGCTGCACTTGACGTTCTTCCTGGTGGAGCTGATCGGCCGCGACGAAGCCGGAGAGCTCGCGGCCGAGGAGAGGGACTTGCTGCGGCTGCTCACCCCGATCGTGAAGCTCACCACGGCCAAGCACTGTGTCGCCGTGGTGAGCGAGGCACTCGAGTGCTGCGGCGGAGCGGGCTACGTGGAAGACACAGGGTTGCCCGGGCTTCTGCGCGACAGCCAGGTGTTCCCCATCTGGGAAGGCACGACCAACGTGCTCTCGCTCGATGCATTGCGCGCCGTCAGCAGCGGAGCGGCGCTTGCGGCGCTCGGCAAGCTGCTGCGCGAGCTTGCGCAGCGAGTGACGGAAGCCCGGCTGTTGGCGCCGGCACGGCAGGCGCAGGACGCGTGCTCGAGCGCCGTGCGTTGGCTGGAGGGCGCGGCAGCTCAGGGGAACGAACCAGTCGAGGCCGGCGCGCGCCGCTTCGCGCTCACGCTGGGCCGCGCGCTGGCCCTTGCGTTGCTCGCGCGCCATGCGCAGTGGGCGCTGGACGTCGAGCGCGACCAGCGTCCGCTCGCCGCGGCGCTACGCTTCGCCCGCCACGGTGTGGAGCTGACCTGCTCCGAAGAGCTCGCGCTCTCGCGTTCGCTCGCGCTGGACTGACGAGATCCCCTCTCCCCTTGTGGGAGAGGGTTAGCGTGAGGGGCGCACCCTCACCCCTGCCCTCTCCCGTCAAGGGAGAGGGGGCCGGGTCCGCCCTTGATCTTCCGAAGCGCGGCGATGAACTGAGCCGCGGCGGCAGAGACCTGCGCCGGGGTCGCGCCCGGTTTGTACAACGCCGAGCCGAGCCCGAAGCCGTTCGCCCCTGCGGCCCAGTACTCACCCATGTTGTCGGGCGTGATGGAGCCGACCGGCAGCACGGGCATCCCCTTGGGCAGCACAGCGCGCAGCGCCTTGAGCACCTTCGGTGGGTTGGCCTCGGCGGGGAACAGCTTCAGTGCGTCCGCTCCGGCGGCGGTCATGGCGAACGCTTCGGTCGGCGTGGCGAAGCCGGGCAGCGCATACAAGCCACCGGCCTTGGCGGCCTGCACGATGCCTCCGTCCGCGTGGGGCATCACGATCAAGCGGCCGCCGACCTCGCCGACCTCAAGCACCTGATCGGCGCTGGTCACGGTGCCCGCTCCCACCAGCGTCTTTGCGCCGAATGCTTTGACCAGCAGCGAGATGCTCTCGAGCGGATCGGGCGAGTTCAGCGGCACCTCGATGATGGCGAAGGAAGCATCGACCAGCGCCTGGCCGATCTCGACGGCTTCAGACGGCCTGACCCCGCGCAGAATGGCGACCAGAGGGCAACGAGACAGCGCTTCCGAGAAGCTCAGCATGGGCTCATCCCTCCGCCAGCGTTTGAGCCAGGTTGAAGAGGCCGGTGACCGCAGAGTCGGCGTTCAGGATGACCGTGTCGACCCCGTAACTCTTCAGGGCCTCGGTGTAAAGATGGGCCAGTTGCGGCGCACCCAGCAGATAAACGGTGCCGTCGAGCCTCGGCATCGAAACCAGTTCGTGCCCGATCAGCAGGCCCGACATGTAAGCCGCCGAGTCGCCGTCGGACAAGTCGCCGAGCAGCCCGCGCGAGCGCACTCCGAACAGGTGATGGAGCAAGCCGCCGCGCTCCCGCGCGCGCAACACCCCCGACTGGAATGCGACGGAATCCAGCTCCGCGTCGGTCATCAACCGCCCGAGTATGCTGTGGGCCTTCATGACCGCGAACACCTCGCCAGTCATGTGGGTGGCGAAGTGCGTGATCCGGCCGCCCTCCACGTGAGCCCACTTGCTATGAGTGCCGGGGAGGCAGATCCAGGCAGAACGGGCGCGGATGTCGCTCAGCGCGCCGAGGATCTGCGTCTCCTCGCCACGCATCACATCGGGAACGCCCTGCGCGTCGCGGCAGCTCAATCCAGGCGCAATCCACGCGCGGCGCGCATTGCCCCAGCGCACCTCCA
>JBGPOV010000120.1:0-11342 GCA_041488255.1 Gammaproteobacteria bacterium
ACAATATCCCGATGAGGAAAGTGGGCAGCGACACGCCCGCCAGCGACAACGCGAGAAGGCAGTGCGAGAGCCAGGAGCCTCGCCTGAGCGCCGTGTATACCCCCATCGGGATGCCCGCTGCCAGCGCGAGCAGCGCCGCGACGAAGGACAGCTCGAGCGTGGCCGGCAGCCGCTCGACGATGAGCGTGGACACGGGCCGGAGCTGGCGCAACGACAACCCGAACTCGCCCCGCACGGCGCGCGAGACGAAGCTGGCGTACTGGACGTAGAAGGGGCGATCCAGGCCGAGCTCTCGCGTCATGCGCGCCCGGTCCTCCGGGGTGGCGTCCTGGCCGAGCATGAACACCACCGGATCGCCCACGAAGCGGAACAGCGCAAAGGCGATCAGACCCACGGCGAGCATGACGACCAGCGCCTGCATCAGTCGCCGCAAAACGAACGCAGCCATGGGATCTTAAGCCTCGCCTGAGAAGAACGCCGACGCCGGTACGGCGGTTCGCCTCCGCCGCCGGCGCCGAGCGCCAGGATGGATCGGCGCTGCGATGTTGCCCAATCCGCCCCTTGGCGTCAACGCGCCCCGTGGGCTGGGCAGCGCATTTCCGAGGCTTGCACGTTCAGGTGAACACCTGCCCCACGTCATTCCCTCCCCCGCTTGCGGGGGAGGGCGAGGGAGGGGGAGCGGCGAGCACGCATCTAACGGCGTTACGCAAAGCTCGAATGAAGGGGAACGCATGCGGTATCCTCTCGCAGTGCGACATGACCTTACACTAGGGCGGGCTCTATGCCGAACGTCTTGCGACGTTTCCCTCATCCCGCGCCCGCGGAGGGCGGAGCAGGTTCCGTCGGCCTTGGCCGATGGATGCGACCCCGGAGCGGGATGCAGCGCGCGGAATCCCCGCGTGCTTATGCGCGCCTTCACGGTCGCATCCCCACAAGTGGGGCCCCTGCTCCACGCTCCGGCGTGCCCTTCTCCCGGAGGGAGAAGGGTGTTCCCTCTCCAAGCAGAGATAAGGTCCCTCTCCCTCCGGGAGAGGGTAGGGTGAGGGCAACGTCGCAAGACGTCCGGGAGATGGCGGAGGGTGAGGGAAGAACGGGGGCGGCTTCGCGCAGCGTCAAGAATCTGACCCTGGAACCCTGAACGTGAGGCTGGTGAGAGTCGTGCTACGGCAGATCGGCGCCCGGCCGCGCCTTGTCGTCGCGACCTTCCTCGGCCTGGGGACGCTGCTGCTCGTACCGGCTACGCTGTCCGGGCCCACCCGGGCGTTGCTCGCCTGGGACGCCGGCGCAGGACTTTACCTCGCGCTCGCCTGGGCCATGATGCTGCGCGCCAACGTCGACCAGATGCGGTGGCGGGCCAAGCGTCAGGATGACGGCGCGCTGGCTATCCTTGGGCTCACGGTCTTCGCAGCCTTGGCCAGCCTCGCGGCGATCGTGCTGGAGCTGATCGGGGTGAAGAGCTATCCGCCTCGCGTTCAGACGCTGCACCTGGCGCTGTCCGTGGTCACGATCCTGTGCTCCTGGTTCATCGTCCACACCGCCTTCGCGCTGCACTACGCGCACGAGTTCTACGAGGATCCGGCGGGCAGCGAACAGCACTGCCTCACTTTTCCGGGGAATCCACAGCCGGACTACGCCGACTTCCTCTATTTCGCCTTCGTGCTCGGCACCACGTCGCAGACTTCGGACGTGACCATAGGCTCCAGCGCGATGCGTCGGCTCGCGCTTATCCACGGGGTTATCGCATTCTTCTTCAACACGACGCTGCTGGCGTTGGTGGTCAACATCGCAGCGGGGCTGATCTGAGACCATCATCCACCGCGGTCATTGCCACGTTGTGCCGACACGTGCCGACTCACGGACGCGATTAGACGGTTCAACTGCGCCGCATCTCTCGCCGTCCCGAACACGTAGCGATCCGGGCGAACCACCACGGCGGCGCCGCTGTGCTGTGACATCCACGCAGCGAAGAGGCCGTCGGTCTCCGCCAGATACTTAATGTCGTCGCCGGCTAGGCCGTCCGGCTGGCGCGTGTGCTCGGGTGGCGCGATAACGATTCGTTCCCCGCCCAGGCGGCGCCACACCTCACGCGACTCGGGAGTCAGCCATGCTTGCGCTTCCGCTGCGGTTGTCGCGATGAGGAAGCGGAACTGGAGAAGATCGTCGAGAAGGATCTCGTCGTCCGTTGCGTCCTGGCGTTGGACACGGGGCTGCACAAACAGGCTGCCGGCTCCGGGCGCTCCCGGGTGGCGGTCGATGATCCCGGTCGTGAGATCGGGGACAAAGCGCTGGCGGATTGTTTCGGCCTCGCCGCGCTCGAGTTGGCCCCGCAACGTCTCGTCGCGGATCCGCGCCGCTGCGGGGTCGAGCTCGCCGATGATCTGGCCGAATTCCTTGGCGGTCGCCACCAGGGTGCGGACATGCGGCTTGCGCTCCTGCTCATAGCTGTCGAGCAGGGCGTCAGGCGCGTCGTGCTGGAGCACCATCGCCAGCTTCCAGGCGAGGTTTGCCGCGTCTCGAATCCCGGCGCACATGCCCTGGCCGAGAAAAGGCGGGGTTTGGTGGCATGCATCGCCTAGGAGAAAGACTCGGCCATGCCGCCACCGTTCGGCCAGCAGCGCATGAAAGCGATAGACCGCGGAGCGCCAGATCTCCACGCAGGATGGATCGACGAAGCGGGAGAGCTGTTGGACGACGCTCTCGTACCGGCCGAATTCCTCGGGCCGCTCTCCGGGGAGCAGCTTGATCTCCCAGCGGCGCAGATTGCCGGGCCCGGGGATGAAGGTCGCCGGCCGCGACGGCCAGCAATATTGAAAGCATCGAGGCGGCAGATCGACGGGACGCCGGATCCGCGTGTCGACGACCATCCACCACTCGTCGAACCCCAGATCCTCCAGCGGGATGTCGAGAAGCTTGCGCACGAAGCTGTTGGCGCCATCGCAGCCGAGCAGAGCGCGCGTCTGCAGAACGCGCTCCTTACCTTCGATGTCTCGAACCGTGAGCGTCACAGCTTGATCGTCCTGCGTGAAACCGACACCGCGGTAACCGAGCAGCACATCGACGGCCGCGCTCGCGGCGACACCGTCGCGGAGCACCCTTTCGATCTCCGGCTGCACGAATGTGCTGGTGGGCGGCCAGGTGAGAGGATAAGGCGGGGGCATCGACTCGAATTTCTTGATCACGCGTCCGTCGATGCCGAGATAGTGGGTCCCGGGATGAGGCGCCGTGAACTCCGCGATGCGATCCGCCAGCCCGCAGGCCTGAAAGATCCGCATGACCTCGTGATCGAAGGTCAGCGCACGCGGCTTGTCGTAGATCTCGAGCTCGGCCTCGACCACGCCGACGCGTAGCCCGCGTCGCGCCAGCAGGTTGGCCATGGTGGCACCCACCGGCCCGAAGCCGACGATGAGGGCATCGTAGGTCATCGGCATCGTATCATATCCCACCGACCGTGGTTGCACTCTCGGGTCGGCCTCAGCTGTTGCGACGCACAGGACAGCAGATATGATCTCTCGACCCCACACGGATGAGAGATGGGAGCCCATGAAGAACATCTGGAGCATGGAATCGCCTATCGAGCATAGCGCGGCAATCCCGGCTGGACCTATCCCCGGTCTTGGACGCGCATGAGCCGGCCCGACTATCGGCCGTTCGTTCCTGCCCCGGGGCAATCACGAATTGCCGGATCCACGCCGCGCGCGCATGCCGAAGCCCGAATGCAAAGCCCGCGCGCTCAGGAACTGTTCGGCGGCTGGGCAGAGCTGGCGAAGGCGCCGTTCACCGGCATCACGACTGATGGTCATGTCATGCCGGGCCTGTTTCCGCTGCAGCCCAGCGAGGCACCAACGCCGGCGATGATCGCAGCCGTGACGGCTCTGCTCGGATCCGTGTCGCCCGCGCAGCGCGTGGCGATGAGCTTCCCGTCGAGTCCGACCTGTGGCGCCGTTGGCAGAACACCGAGCTCTATGTCGAAAACTACGGGCTGCGCCTCGATGAAGCGCCGGATTCCGTGCGCGAGGCGGTCATGGACGTGTTGCGCGCGAGCTTGAGCGCCAAGGGCTATGAGACCTCACGCGCCGTGATGCGGCTGAACCGGTTTCTCGGTGATCTCGTCGGCAGCCCGGCAGTGCTTGGCGAATGGAGCTATACGTTCTGTCTATTCGGCGCGCCCTCGGCGAGCGAGCCGTGGGGCTGGCAGCTCTTCGGGCACCATCTCACGCTGAGCTGTTTCGTGCTCGGCCGGCAGATGGTGCTGACGCCGGCCTTCCTGGGGGCGGAGCCGGCTTACGCGGATATTGGACCGTTTTCGGGCGTCAGCCTGTTCGAAGACGAGGAGCGCGCCGGGCTCGCGCTGATGCGCTCGCTGTCGCCGGCGCAGCAGCGCCAGGCCATCGTCGCCCATTCGATGGTCGGCGGAGACCTGCCGCCCGGCCGCCGGCATTTCGCGGACAATCTCCATCTGGGGGGCGCCCACCAGGACAACCGCATCATCCCTTATGAAGGGCTCCAGGGCTCAGCGCTCTCCGCGGTCCAGCGACGCCAGCTGCTCGATCTCATCGCGGCCTATGTTGCCGCGCTTCCGCCCCGTCCGCGGGCGGCACGGATGGCGGAGATCGAGCGGCATCTCGGGGACACGCATTTCTGCTGGATCGGCGGGCACGAGGAGACCAGCCCCTTCTATTATCGGATCCAGAGTCCGGTCGTGCTCATCGAGTTCGACCACCACGCCGGCGTATTCCTGACCAACGCGGAGCCGGCGAAGTTCCATGTACATATCATCGTGAGGACGCCGAACGGCAACGACTATGGGATCGACCTGCTGCGGCTGCATTACGCGCACGCGCATCTGCGCCGATGATCCCGCTCGGCCTGCACTCGCGCGACCGAGTGATCATGCTCTGCGGACTTTCCGGGGACAGGGTGACCGCCGATGGCCTTGGTGCTCCCGAATGTTTGCGTATCCCCAAAAAGAGATATAGATTACCCACGAGGCTAAACCTCCGGGTCAGGATTTCGGGCGAGGGAAAGCACCCGCTCCCGTGCAGCCAAAGGCTGCGGGGGAGGGTAAGGGGTGGGGAGGGGTGAGAAAAGAGTCTTCCCCCCGACCTTCCTCCAGCAAGCGGGGAAGGAGGCCCACGTTCAACTGGGCCTCATGAGGTAATCGGGAAAAACAACATTGCACCGCGTCTTTCCGCCGCCGGCGCCCCGCCGATGCGGCGGCAAAGGGCCGGGGGTCGGAGGAGAATCAAATATGCGCGCACGACGCTGGCCGCGGAAAGCGGCGTGGGGGGTAATCGCCTGGCTCGGGCTGGCCGCTGGGGGGGCCGCTTTCGGGGCCGAGCCGATCAAGATCGGTTTCTCGGTCTCACTCACCGGCGGCACCGACGACTACGGCAAAGCCTCCCTGATGGGCTTCAAGCTGGCGTTGAAGGAGTACAACGCCAGGGGCGGGTATAAAGGGCAGCCGGTAGAGGGGGTGATCTACGACGACGAGACCAAGCCGGCCAAGGGCGTCGAGAACGTAACCCGCCTCATCACCCGCGACAACGTGCTCGCGATCGTCGGCCCGGTGAATTCGGGCGTTGCGCTGGCCATCATCGACATCGCCCAGAAGCAGCAGGTGACGCTGATGGACCCCATCGCCACGGCCGAGGACATCATCAAGCGTTACGCGAAGGAGCCGAAGAGCTATATCTTCCGGGTTTCGCTCAACGACGGTATCCAGACGTCGTTCATGGTCGACTACATCCAGAAGAAGGGCTACAAGCGGATCGGCCTGATGCACGACTCGACCGGCTGGGGCCAGAGCGGGCGCGACACGGCTCTGCGCTTGCTGAAGGACGCCAATCTCAACATCGCCGCGGGGCCCGAGGTGTTCGACCAGAACGACACCGACATGACCCAGCAGCTGACCAAGATGAAGGACGGCAACGTGGACTTCATCATCTCCTACTCGCTGGCGCCGGCCGGTGTGCAGATTGCCAAGAGCATGCAGAAAGTTGGAGTCAAAGTCCCCTGGACCTCCACCTGGGCCTTGATCGCGCCCAATTTTCTCAAGCTCGGCGGCAAGGACCTGATCGAGGGCATCATGACGGTGACCTCATACACGATCGATCACAGCGAAAACGCCAAGAAGTTCCACGCCGTCGTGGAGAAGGAGTACGCTGCCGACGCCGGCGACTTCCACCCGGTTGCGACCGCGCAGACTTACGACGCGACTCGCCTGGTGCTGCGTGCGCTCGACAAAGTGGCGCCCGATCCCGCTCGCCTGGAGGACCGCGCCTACCTGAAGGAGGTACGCCGCCAGATCCGCGATGCCGTCGAGGGCATCGACGACTTCACCCAGGCCGTGACTAAGATGAAGCCGCGTCCCTTCAGCGCAGACAATCACGAATCGCTGGGGCGCGACAGCGGCTTCCTCGCCGTCTGGCACAACGGCAAGCTGGTCCGCGCCGAATAACCTCCGCTCGCCACGGCACCGTACGGAAAGCGCCTTGCTTCCCGCACCTGACGCCTGGCGCCGTTAGCTATGCTGGTCAAGCTCTGGCAGGCGCTGTTGAGCGGCCTCTCGGTGGGCAGCGTCTACGCGCTGATCGCCCAGGGCTATTACGTCACCTTCGTCACCACCGGCGCGCTCAACTTCGGCCAGGGCGAGTTCCTGATGATCGGTGCGCTGTTCGGGCTCACTTGCTACGTGACGCTCGGGGCGCCGTACGCCATAGCCGTTGCAGCCTCGATTGCGCTCCTCAGCGTGATGGGTGTGGGCCTCGAGCGCGTGGCCATCCGCACCACCTTGCGGCACGCGCTGTCGCTGTCCTGGGTGCTCAGCACGGTCGCTGTGAGCATCATCCTGAAGAACGCCGCCGTGCAGATCTGGGGCCCGGAGCAGATCAAGTTCCCCTCGCCGTTCGGCGACCAGGTGCTGCATATCGGGCCCGCCGGCATCTTCCCGCAGGAGCTGTTCATCATCTTCGGCTCGATCGGCACCGTGCTGCTGGTCCAGTTCTTCCTCAAGCGCGCCGTGCTCGGCAAAGCTCTGACCGCCGTCGCATACAACCGCAGGGCTGCAGCCGTGATGGGCATCAACGTCCAGCGCATGGTCGTGCTGGCCTTCGTACTGTCCTCGGCGCTGGCCGGCCTGGGTGGCGTGCTGATCGCGCCGATCACGTTCGCCTGGGCGTACATGGGCACGGTGCCGGGCATCAAGGCCTTCGCCGCCGCCATCATAGGCGGTCTGGAGAACCCGATCGGGATCCTCATCGGCGGCCTTGCGGTAGGCGTGCTCGAGCAGATCTTCGGCATCATCAGCTCGAACCTGAAGGAGGGGATCACCTTCCTCTTCGTGCTCCTGATCCTCGCCGTGCGTCCGACCGGTCTCATGGGGCGCAAGGAGATCGAGAAAGTCTGATGCGTCTTCCGGTCTTCGCCCACACCCGGCCGCGGGACTGGATCCGCTTCCTCGTCGTCGCGGCGATTGTGTTGGCACTCCCGCTCGTGTTCCATGATCCGTTCTTCATACTGGTGTTGCAGTCGCTCGCCTACCTGTTCATCGTGGCGCTGGGGCTCGACATCCTCGTCGGATGGACGGGACAGATCTCTCTCGGCCACGCGGGTCTCTACGCGATCGGGGCCTACACCTCCGCGCTGCTCGCGACGCGCGCCGGCTGGCCATTCTGGATCACGGCACCAATCGGCGTGGTGTTCGCCGGGGTCGCCGGTGCGCTGCTGGCCATCCCCTCGCTGCGTGCCAAGGGGCCGTACCTGGCCATGGTGACGCTCGCCTTCGGCTTCATGATGGAGGTGACGTCGAACCGCTGGCAGGGGCTGACCAACGGCCCCATGGGCATCTCAGCGATCCCGGCGCCCACGCTTCCCGACGGCGAGGAGATGACGCCGACCCAATACTTCTGGCTGATCGCCGGCGCTGCGCTGCTGTGCCAGCTCCTGGTCAACAATTTGTTGGGCTCGCGCGTCGGGCGCACGCTGCTCGCGCTGCGCGGCAGCGAAATCGCAGCGCAGACCGTCGGCGTGAACGTGTACCGGTGGAAGGTGCTGGCGTTCGTGATCAGCTCGGTGTATGCCGGGCTGGGCGGCGTCTTCTTCGCCCACCAGAACGGCTTCATCAACAGCGACACGTTCGTGTTCGGGTTGTCTGTCTCGTTCCTCACTTCTGTGCTCATGGGCGGAAGCGGCACGCTCTACGGCCCGCTCGTGGGCAGCGTGATCCTCAACCTGATCCCCACGACGTTCGCCAAGTGGCCCGTGTACCAACCTTACATCAACGGTCTGATCATCCTGGTGACGATCATCTTCCTGCCCGATGGGATCGTCGGGAGCCTGCTCAAGCTTCCGGTCGTGCGGCGCTGGCGCCGGCCGCCGGCGCGGGTCGAGCCCGAGCCCGGCGCTCTCACGTTCCCCCGCGGGCACGACGGCCGCGAGCCGGTGATCGAGGCCCGCAACCTGACCCGTGACTTCGGCGGGATCCGGGCGCTGAATCGCGTGAACATCACCGTGCAGCCAGGAGTTGTGCACGGGCTGATTGGTCCCAACGGCTCCGGCAAGAGCACATTAGTAAACGTGCTGACCGGGCTGTATCCGCCGAGCAGCGGCGAGGTGCTGCTGCAGGGCAACGTCCTGGGACGGATGCGGCCGCACCAGATGGCCAAGCTCGGTGTCACGCGCACGTTCCAAAGCATCCGGTTGTTCGGTGAGCTCTCCGTGCTCGATCACGTGATGGTGGGGTTTCATTTGCATTTGCATGCGGGCGTCTGGCAGCATCTGCTCCAGACGCCGGGAGCGGTCGACGAGGAGCAGAACTTCCGCCGCAAGGCGATGGCGTTGCTCCAGTTCGTCGGCATCGCCGAGCGCGCACACGAGCCTGCGCGCAACCTCCCGTACGGCCAGCAGCGCCTGCTGGAGATCGCCCGTGCGCTCGCGCTGCAGCCCCGCCTGCTCCTGCTCGATGAGCCTGCCGCTGGCGTCAATCCGACCGAGATCCAGCGCCTGGCGAAAATCATCCACGACATCCGCGACGCCGGCGTGACGCAGGTCGTCATCGAGCACCACATGGAGCTGATCATGGGCATCTCCGATGTGGTGTCGGTGCTCGACTTCGGAGAAAAGATCGCAGAGGGCACGACGGCCCAAGTCCAGCGCGACCCGAAGGTGATCGAGGCCTACCTCGGTACCGGGCTGGAGGCGGCCCATGCTTGAGGTACGCGGCTTGCGGGTGGAGTACGGCCACGTGCAGGCGCTGAGAGGCGTCGACCTCGAGGCGCGCCCGCGCGAGATCACCGCCATCATCGGCTCCAACGGCGCCGGCAAGACCTCCACGCTCATGGCCATCTCGGGGCTGGCGCCGGTCACCGGCGGTGAAATCCTGATGGAGGGGAAAGCCATCACGCGCACGCCGGCGCATCGGGTGACAGCGCTCGGGATCAGCCAGATCCTGGAGGGCCGCCAGCTGTTCGCCGATCAGAGTGTCGAGGACAACCTACTCCTCGGCGCCTACACCCGGCTGCGCCGGGATCGGACCGAAATATTTTTCGGCGAGGCGGCGGACACCGTCCACCGTCACATCGCCCGTGACGACGAGCACGGCGTTGTTGGGATGATACCAGGTGCGGTAGAAGGCGAGCGCATCGGCGGTCGAGAGGCGCTCCATCTCATGTTCCCAGCCGATCGTCGGAATGCGGTAGGGGTGATGCAGGAAGATCGCAGTGCGCACCTGCTCATCGAGCAAGGCCGAGGGACTGTTGTCGATCCGCGAGCGGCGCTCCTCGATGATGACCTCGCGCTCGGGCAGCACGACGGCGTCGTTGAGGACGAGCCCGGTCATGCGGTCGGCCTCGAGCTTCATGACGAGTTCGAGCCGGTCGGCCGCCACGGTTTGGTGGAAGGTGGTGTAATCCTCGCCCGTGAAGGCGTTGTCGTGCCCGCCATTCTGCGCGACGAGCCGCGAGAACATGGCGGGTGGTACCTCTTTGGTGCCCTTGAACATGAGATGTTCGAGAAAATGGGCGATGCCCGAGATGCCGCGCGGCTCGTCGGCGGCGCCAACCTTGTACCAGACCATCTGCGTCACCGCGGGAACGCGATGATTGGGGATGACGACGACCTGCATGCCGTTTTCGAGCGCAAAGCCTTCGGCGCCGAATTTGAGCGACGCCGCGTCTTGGGCGCGCAACGGCGCGGTCCAAGACATGACGAGAAGGAGAGCGGCGAGCACCGCTCGGAAGGCGGTTTTTTGCATGCTTGTCTCCGGAGCCGAACGAGGCGGGATCGGCCAAGGTCCGGCGCGCGATCTTGGACCGGCGCCCCACTCCCTGCGCCGCCGCTCCGCCGAACGGGTCAGAAGAACGGAATGATGCCTTCGAAGAGCGCTTTCTTCTTGCGCTCGATGATCGGCGTCTCGCCATCGGTCACCGGCTTGCCGAGCGCGGCGTTCTGGCGCAGCCGCTCGGATTCCTTTGCCGGGTCGACGACGATACCGGGCTCTGGCTTCTTCTGCCAGAATACGAGGGTGTCGATGAAGCTGCGGTCGGTCTCGAGGTAACGGGTGTTCTCCTGATTGACGATTCGGCGAATGTTGGGATCCGCCTTCTCCGCCCCCGCCTGCCGCAACAGCGCGGCCTCGCCGACGGTTTGCCCCGCTTGCGGCACGGCGACGGCGGCCGCCTTGTCATCGGTGGCACGGAACACGGTGTTGCGCGCGGTCTCGGTCGGCGTCAGGTCCTGCGGACGCAATGTCCCGGCGCGCGGCGGGCGCAGGCTGTAATCGGGCGGCAGCTCGAGCGGCGCGCGCGCCACGACACTGAACTCGTCGGGCGCCTGCTTGTCGAGACCGAGCGACTGCTTGATGCCGCTGCAGGCGCCAAGCGACCCCATCAACGCCGCGGCGGCGGCGAGCATGACGAGGCGCGGGACGAGCACGAAACGCTTTACCACGCCTATTAATTAGCCGCTTCCCGACGCCGTAGCAAGCCGTCAATAAGCATCAGCCCGACCCCGACGCATATCGCCGAATCGGCGAGGTTGAAAGCCGGCCAATGCCATTCGCCGATATGGAAATCGAGGAAATCGACCACCGAGCCGAGGCGCAGGCGGTCAATGACGTTGCCGACCGCGCCGCCGACGATGAGACCGATCGCCAGCACGATGACGCCGTCGGCCGCGCGCCACAGCCAGACGAGGAGAGCGCCGACGATGACCGCGGCAAGGAGCGAGAAGGCGATCGCGTTGACGCCGCCGCCATTGTTGAACATGCCGAAGCTGACGCCGTAGTTCCGGATGAGGAAGATGTTGAAGAACTCGGCGATGCGGAGCGGCGGGCGACCGTCCAACGC
>JBGPOV010000121.1:0-10934 GCA_041488255.1 Gammaproteobacteria bacterium
ACGTTGGGCGTTAGCGTGTAGCTGATGCTGCTCTTGACGGTATCTACGCCTTGGAAAGCAAGCTCGATGACTTTGTCATCGGGGTTGTCCACGAAGTACGTGTCGTTACCGGGCCCGCCATACATCTGGTCGGCGCCGGCCTGGCCGTCCAAGACATCGTTGCCTCCGTTCCCCCGGATGATGTCGTTCCCGGCGCCGGTGTGCGCGATCTCGCTCGCATTGTCTCCGATCACAGTGTCGTCAAAGCCCTGGGTAAAGACCTCGTTCAATTGCCCGAATATCAAGTCCTCGACCTGGGCTTCGGTTGAGGTCAAGAAGGTATTCAAGGTCAGCCCCGTCAGTCCCGTAACGCGCAGCACCAGAAAGCTCCCGGGGTTGTCCAGTTCGAAGCCGGTGATCGGGCTGCTCAGTCCGAGGGTGAACATGCCTTGGAGGACGATAGTCGCTCCGGAAGGGAAGTTCTCTATGATCTGAGTGGGTGTTACAGTCGGCGGGAAGGGACGCCCGTCCAAGTTGTTCCCCACGATTGGATCCAGAAAGTTCGGGTTGCTCATGTCGACCTGGAAGTCGCCGAACGTCGCGATGGCCATGATTTTTCCTCCTCCGTGCTTAGGCCGCGGTGTAGTACCACCCTGCCGCGGGACCGTCCACGTGTCCTAAGTGATACCGTTTAGATTGCGTACGCGGGATGAGCAGGCGCTTGCCGAGAAACTTGACAAGGTATGCCATAGTCCTGCCTTTCATCAAACTTACAGACCACCGCAACCCCAACCTCGGGCGGGCCGAGTCGTGGTTTATTTTCTTACGTGCACTGTGCACCCTGACCCTGGCATGCACAAGCCGGACTAACGTTATAGGCGAGTGGAGCGGAGCATTTAACGATCCTGCGCCCGTTATCTCAGGCCGCGAACTCCCGCAGCACGCGGCCGGCCCTCGGTGCATCGGGTATCACGCCGTTGGGATCGGCCACGCGCTGGCCGCTGACCCACACACCGTGCACGCCCACGCTCGGCGTAGTGATGGTTACCATGCTCTCCTCCCTCTCCGTAAGCACCGCTGTTGTAACCGATCAACCGCAGGTTCGACATCGGCCAAAAGTTAGATGTCCACCCGCTCTCTATACTGCGTTTTAGCCGAGTCAGGAGCATGAATCCTGACCCCTCGGTTGGCTAGTCGCACAATCCCGAATAACTTCCTTATAGGCCCGACCCGTTCTGCGGCGCTTGATCTAAGTCAAGCGCCGTACCGACAGCCCCCGCAGAAGGCCTGTATCGCATGGCAGCGGATATTGTCGGTGCCCCAAGAGTGAAGTTCGGTCCCCCGGCAAGCACACGTTATTGCCGCAAACACAGTTCATCGTCTGGGCTTTCTGAGAGCCACCAAGCGTTTCATCCCGGATTCCAGGAGGTAGGGGTCCGCGCTAGGAAGTGCCGGGGATCGGGTGCTGCTTGGCGACGCGATTTGCGGGTTTGTACTCTTCTCGTTCCTTACGCTGCACCATAGCCTGGAAGAGCACAAGCGGCGGAGCAAGAACGGGCCGTATCTCGGCGCCTATGGGAGCTCATTTGACAGCTGCCTGGTGTACCGACGTCCTACTGTTCGAACCTGCATCCTCGCGGCCCCGTTTTGAACGGGTTGGGAGGCTACAAGTCTCCCGGACCCTTTGACTAGGTGACACGCAAAGGGCCCTGGGGGCCTGCGAGCGATTGTGCGAGCGAATTACGGGTGCGGCCTCCCATCTCACCCTATAAACTCGCGCAGCACGCGGCCGGCCCTCGGTGCATCGGGTACCACGCCGTCGGCATCGGCCACGCGCTGGCCGTTGACCCATACGCCATGCACCCCGACTGCAGGCGTGGTCAGGCGCGAGGCGCCCGCCGGCAAATCGAACACGCGCTGCGGCTTGCCACGGCCCACCGTCGCCGGATCGAACAGCATCAAATCGGCCCATTGTCCCGGTGCGACCCGCCCGCGGTCGCGGATGCCGAACAGGTCCGCAGGCTGAGCACAGAGCTTATGGACCGCCTGCTCCAGGGGCATGACTTGCCGCTCGCGCACCCAGTGACCCAGGAGGTGCAAGCCGAAGCCCGCATCGCACAAGAAGGTGAGATGAGCGCCCGCGTCGGACAGGGACACGACGCTGTCGGGGTCGCGCAGCATCCGACCCACCGCCTCCTCGTCGGAGTTGAGCAGCGTGGCGCTGAACAGCGTGTCCAGGCCCTCCGCCAGGCTGAGGTCGAGCAGGACATCCACCGGGTCCTTGCGCTGCCGGTGTGCCAGCGCTTCGATCGAGCTGCCCTCGTGGTGCGCGTTCTCGGGGCGGGCCGCCTGAGTGACGAACATTTTCTCCCATTCGCCGTTGAACAGGCGGCGCGTGCGCTGGGACAGCTCGTTCTTCACTGCCGCGCGGAAAGCGGGCGCGGCCAGCGCCTTCTTCATCGCCGCCTCGTCCATCTGCATGAGCGGCTGCCAGGCGACCAGGCCCTCGAACACGTAGGGCTCGTGGAGGGTGAACTCGAAGGTGAGCGGACAAGCCGACACCGCGCCATACAGACGGTTGCCGCGGCCGCGCGCCTGGGCGATCTGGGCCAGATCCTCGAACGTCCCCTCGGGCATGAGATTGCTGTGCAGGAGCGCCGCCACCAGATAGGGGCGCCCGGCGCTTTGCGCCAGCTGTTCGATAAACGCGATGGGAGTGAGCTCGCCCCTGGTCATCATCAGCATGCCGCGGCCTACGTCCTTGAGGCTTGCCGACAAGGCTACAAGCTCCCGCTCGTCGGCCAGACGCGAGGGCATCGGGATGCCCGCCTCACCGTTGTGCTGGGGGTTGCGGGTGGTGGAGAAGCCACAGGCGCCCGCTTCCATCGCCTGCACCACCAGGCGGCGCATCGCGCTCACCTCCTCGAGGGTGGCCGCGCGCTGGGTCGCGTCGTCCCGCATCACGAAGGTGCGGACCGAAGAGTGGCCGACATAGCAGGCGACGTTCGGCCCCACGCCGCGATGCTCGAGGGCGTCCAGGTACTCGGGGAAGCTCTCGAAGTTCCACTCGATCCCGCTGCGCAGCGCGTCCAACGACATGCCTTCGACGTGCGTGAGGTTGCGCATCACGAGGTCGCGGTCCGCCGGCCGGCAGGGCGCGATGGTGAAGCCGCAGTTGCCCATGACCACGGTGGTCACGCCCAATCCGGGAGACGGGCTGGCCAGCGGGTCCCAGGTGATCTGAGCGTCGTAGTGCGTGTGGGTGTCGATGATCCCGGGCATCAGCGCCAGCCCGTCGGCATCGACGACATCGCGCGCGGCACCGAGGTCCTCGCCCACGGCCGCAATGCGGCCGTCGTTCACCGCCACCGCGTTGTGCATCGGGGCGCCGCCCAGCCCGTCATAGATCAGTGCGCGCTTGACCACCAAGTCATGCATGACTTGAATCGCCTTTCATCCGTTGCGAATCACGAGCCACGAACCACGCATCACGTTCTGTAGTAGCGCCTGGCCCGCTTTTCGGCCTTGGCCGCCGCGTCCGCGGGGCTGGCCGCGCCAGAGGCCGCCTCCGCCACCATGTTCACCATCACGTAGTCCGCAATGACTCCGGCGGAGGCCGCCCCCAGCCGGCCCGCGTAGCCATCGTCCACGGTACGGTCGGGAATGTCGCGAAATGGTGTGTGCTTCGGGTCTTCGGTCCAGACCGGGTTGGACCGATACGCCTTGAGCGTCTGCTGCACATAGCCCAGAGACGACCTCTGCCAGGCTTCGTACTGGTCTTTCTCCAGCATGAAGCGCAGATACTCCTTGGCCGCATTCGGGTACTTGCTGTACTTGAACACGAAGCAGGGAGTGAACACGTTGAGCTCGGTGGAGCGACCAACCGGCCCCACCGGCATCGGCGTATGGTAGATGTCTGAAGCCAGGGCCTTGACCGCCGCGTCCTTGGATGTCTTGGCCACGTAGTAGATCGAGATCCCGTTCAGGGTGAGGCTGATATCCCCCGCCAGGAAGGCCTTGTTGTTGCTCGGGTCGAGCCAGGAGAGCGTGCCCGGGATGAAGGTCTCGTACATGGCCTTCGCATACTCCAGCGCGGCGATGGTCTCCTTGGAGTTGATGGCGACTTTGTTGTTTTCGTCCACCATCTTTCCACCATGTGCCCACACCACCCAGTGGCACCAGGCGTTGGCATCGCCCACCGCATTACCCAGGGCAAAGCCACAGGGCGTGCCTTTGGCCTTCAGCGCCTGCAGCAGCTTGAGGAAGCTAGGCAGGTCGGAGGGAATCTCTCTAAAGCCCGCCGCCTCCACCATGCTGCGGCGGTAGGTGATGCATCCGCCGAGAATGCCCATCCCGACCGCGATCCAGCGGCCGTCGCGCACGCAATAGCGCCGGGCGATGTCGTACCAGCCGCCGTACTTTGCCCCCAGGTAATCGGCCAGCTCGGTGAGGTCCATGACCTTGTCGGCGTATAGATGCGGATCGTCGAACCATCCCATGACGATATCGGGTCCACTGCCCACGTTGGCCGCCACCGCCGCTTTCGGGCGGATATCCTCGAAGTTCTCGCTGTCCACCCGCACGCTCACGCCGGTCACGTCCGCGAACTTGCGGGTGTTCGCCATCCACTGGTCCTCGTCACCCTGAACGAAGCGCTTCCAGCGCAGCACGCGGAGTTGGGCACCCGCTTCCGGCGTATATTTGAGGTCGGCGGCCGCTGCGGGGCGGTTGATCAAGGCTCCGCCGGTAGCGGCCGCCGTCGCAGCGCCCAGGACCTTGAGTGCATTGCGTCGGGAATAATTCGTCATGCTCATCCTCCTCCGGGAACGATCCTCGCCGCCTGAGCCTCCGAGGCGGGGGCAATTGGCCTACTGCGACGTTTGGAGCGCCGCTCCCGCCGAATGTTCCTAGCGGTAGCGAATTTCGAGAATTTCCAACTCGGTGTCGCCGGCCGGGCGCCGCCACCTCACGGTGTCGCCGACGCGTGCACCGATCAGCGCCTTGGCGAGCGGCGATTGCCAGCTCACCTTGCCGGTGGCCACGTCGGCTTCGTCCTCCCCGACGATGGTGAATTCGTGCACCTCGGCCTCCGCGGTCTCGGCCTTGACCGTGGCGCCGAAGTGCGCTTCGTCCTGCGGCTCGCTGCTGACGTCCACCGGGATGGCGCTGTCCAGCCGCTGCGAGAAGTAGCGCAGGTCGCGCTCGATCTCGGTGAGCTTGGGCTTGTCGAAGTCCTCGCCCGCCGCCTTGAGCTGCGCATGACGTGCGATCAGCGCCTCATAACGGTCGCGCAGCTGCGCGAGCCCCAGCGGTGTAACGTAATTCGGGTACGGGCTGATGGGACGCTCCGGGACCTCTTCACCGGACAGATCGCTGTCGTCCCCCTTCACAAAGGCTCGGCTCATTCCTCCTCCGTTGTCGACATGGAGCGGCTCTACGGCCGCCTCCGTTGGTTGTGGATGGCGCGCTCGAAACGGCTTCGGATGGCCATCGACGTCGGGATCACAGGTGCCCGGCCAGCGCGCTCGGCCGCAGGTGAGGCGGTCAGAATCGCGTGGCCAAGAACGGGTCAGGCCGTGGAGTGCTGCCGCAGCCGGCCCACGGTGGCCGGTGTCCACTGCAGGCACCAACCGTTAGGACTCACCTCACCTTCCACCAGCACGCACTCGCCGTGGCCCGCGTAGAGCACGCACTTGGCGCAGCTGCGCCCCTCGTACGGCTCGTCCCGGTAGCCCACAGCCTCCTTGCTGCGCTTCTTGAGGGTCGCCTTGGGTTTCTGCTGGGCGGTGCTGTCCAGCGTCCCAGCCAGCAAGGCGCCGCCACCGACGGATACCCCCGCGCTGAGCACGCGCCTTCGCGACAGACGGAAAGTCCTGGCTCTCATCTGGGATCTCCTCCCGCAGGCCAAATCCGGGGACGCTCCCCCTCTGCGGCCGATTATACCCACTCATGTCATGCGCTGTACTTTTGCCGGACCGACCACGGACCCCGTATCGTCCCGCTTTTTCTTGGAAAGACATCACTGGATCGACAGGAAAACGCAAGCAACGGTGGGCGATACTCGGCGGCATCGGGCCTCGAGATGAGCTCGATTCGTCGAGTAGTTTTCGCCGTCGCTCTCATTATTGGCTCGGGCGGCACCGCGCTGGCGACGGGCGGTGCCAAGACAAAGATGGCGCGGAGCGTCGCGGGACGGACGGCGACGCTGCCGTGAACGATGTAGGGCAGGCCAAATGAACGTCTCGGCATTGCGATCGCCCGTGGTTGTGTTTTTTGCCCTAGTCACGGTCTCTTCGGCACGGGCCGACATCGATCATCTGGTGCCTCTGGACGAGTCGGGCATCTGGAACCCGAACGTCTACCGCGGGCTGCAGCTGGCCTTCAACGTCGGCCAGATTGGCCTGGCGCTATACGAGGGGGGCGAGACGCGATTGGGCAACACGGCCTGGCGCGGGCTCGACTCCGAAATCATCGCCGGAGTGTCGACCGAAGTGTTCAAGGCGACCTTCCGGCGCACACGCCCCCGTGACAATCCCAACCCGAACAACTGGTTCACGTGCAGCTCGAACTGCAGCTTCACGAGCGGCGAGGCAGCCGAGGCGGCGGCGCTCGTCACGCCTTACATGCTGGAATACGGATCGGACCAGCCGGCGCTCTACCTGCTCGCCATCTGGCCGCTGTACGTGGGTATAGCCAGGATCAAAGCCCAGGCCCATTGGCAAACCGACGTGATAGGGGGTTGGGCCGTGGGCGGGCTGGCCGGCTGGTATGCGCACGAGCGGGACCAGCCGCTGGTGCTGCAGCTCATGCCGCACGGTATCTTCGTGGGGTTGAAGAAGAGCTTCTGACCGCGGCGAGTCGCACGTCATCACAACCGGGCCGGCGCCAATCCGTTACACGACGAGGTGACACATGCTACCGCCCAGCGCGCTCGGCTTCAGACCGGGCCTCCTGCTGATCGCCATCGCCACCCTCGTCGTAGCTTGTGCGGGCAGCACAAAGCAGATGACCAGCCTGCCCAAGGCAGACGGCCCGCGCGGCGTTGACGCCCTCGGTACGGTCGTGCTGTTCAGGATCGCGGTGGATGAAGATGGCAAGCCCATGCAGGCGACGCTGTCGACTCTGCCTCGATGGAAGTGGCATTACTTGGTCAACGTCGGCCCACCGCCGCGACCCCTAGACACGGATCGCACCTTCGGCGCCGGGCAGCTCGAGTCGACGTTTAGGGACGCGGGCTGGGGATTCTTGACACTGCGGCCAGGCACGTACCAGCTGGCCTTTGCCGCGTACCGGACGAGGTTCGCGATGCCAGGCGCTCAGCGCGCCGCTCTAGGGTTTGGCCAGTCTAGCGCGTCTCAACTCGAGGTGCCTTCCGACGCCAAACTGCTCTACATCGGAACGTTCGGCTTTACCTGCCACAAAGTCCATCGCTGGTGGCACTATGAAGAACACGAGTGCACGCAGGTGGAGGTACGCGACGAGGAGGAACTCGCGCGCCAGGTAGCGTCGCTCTCCCTGAGCCGCTTCGGGCCGATGCAGACGGCGCTAGCATCAACGCCCTAGGATGATGGCTAAGAGCGCCAGGCCAGCTGCGCTCCCGATGCCAAGAAAAGCGATCGCAGTCAGTTTGGTGCCGTTGCTCAGACTCGAACTGAGGACCTGGCGCTTACGAAGCGTCTGCTCTACCAACTGAGCTACAACGGCACGTGGGCGCGGATTATAAGCCGCCCACCCTGCGGCGGCAACGCGAGCCGCTCAGCGGTTCTTGAACGCGGGCTTGCGCTTGTCGACGAAGGCCGCCATGCCTTCCTTCTGGTCCTCGATCGCGAAGCAGGAATGGAACAGCCGGCGCTCGAAGCGCACCCCTTCGCTGAGCGTGGTCTCGAAGGCCCGGTTCACCGACTCCTTGGCCAGCATCACCACCGGGAGGCTCAGCTCGCAGATCTTCTCCGCAGTCTCGATAGCCTCCTCGAGCAGCCGGTCGGGCGGCAGCACGCGGCTCACCAACCCGCAACGCTCGGCTTCCGCCGCGTCCATCGTGCGGCCGGTGAGCACCATCTCCATGGCCTTGGATTTGCCGACGAAGCGCGGAAGCCGCTGAGTGCCGCCGGCGCCGGGCAGGACCCCTAGGTTGATCTCCGGCTGCCCGAACTTGGCGGTGTCCGCGGCTAGAATGAAGTCGCACATCATCGCGAGCTCACAGCCGCCGCCCAGGGCGTAGCCGGCGACCGCGGCGATCACGGGCTTGCGGATGCGGTTGATCGTCTCCCACTCGGCGGTGATGTAGTCGGCGTTGTACACGTCCATGTAGCCCCAGTCCTTCATCGCCTTGATGTCGGCGCCCGCGGCGAAGGCCTTTTCATTGCCGGTGATGACGATCGCACCGACGCTGTCGTCGGAACCGAAGCCGGTCAGCGCCTCCCCCAGCTCGCGCATCAGCTCGGGAGACAGCGCGTTGAGCGCCTTGGGCCGGTTCAGAGTGATGAGTCCGACGCGGCCGCGGGTTTCGACGAGGATGTTCTGATAGGCCATGGGCGATAGGTTCCTTGTTTGCTGGCGCGTACGGATGCACGCTTGCAGGCGGGCACGCTCCCCGCGCATCATGCGGGCAAGCACAGCAGAGGAGCCAAACCATGCCCTACGACACTATTTTATTTGATATCCGCGAGGCGGTGGCCTGCATCACCCTGAACCGGCCCGAAAAGCTCAACGCGTTCACCGCTCGGATGCACCAGGAGCTGCATGCGGCCCTGGATCAAGTGCGTGCCGGCGACGCAGCCCGGGCGCTGCTCATCACCGGCAACGGGCGCGGCTTCTGCGCTGGGCAGGACCTGAATGAACGCGCCATGTCTGGGGGCGCAGACAACGTGGACGTGGGTAGCGCGCTGGAGAAGAGCTACAACCCGATGGTACGCGGGCTTCGGGACTTGCGCATTCCTGTGATCTGCGCCGTGAACGGCGTGGCCGCAGGCGCCGGCTGCAACTTCGCCTTAGCCGCCGACATCGTGATCGCCGGGCGCTCGGCCAGCTTCATCGAGGTGTTCAGCCGCATCGGGTTGATCCCGGATGCGGGCGGCACTTACGTGCTGCCGCGCCTGGTCGGGGCAGCCCGCGCCATGGCCCTGTCATTGCTGGCCGAGCCCGTGGGCGCGGAGCAGGCAGCAAGCTGGGGGCTGATCTGGAAATGCGTAGACGACGACAAGCTGATGAGCGAGGCGCGCGGACTGGCGGAGCGGCTCGCCGCAGGGCCCACCCGCGCCTACGGTCTGATCAAGGCAGCGCTCAACGCCTCGCCCGCCAACACGCTGGAGCAGCAACTCGCACTGGAGGCGAAGCTGCAGCGCGAAGCGGGAAAGACGACGGACTTTCAGGAAGGGGTGAAGGCATTTCTGGAGAAGCGCGCGCCGCGTTACCAGGGACGTTGAGGGGACCCTCGCTCCCGGATCAAGTCCGGGGCAGGCTCTGCCGTTTCCCGAGGCCTTCACCGTGCCCTCACCCTACCCTCTCCCAGGGGGAGAGGGATCTTATGTCTACTGCCTCTCCCGGGGCCCTCACCCTACCCTCTCCCGGAGGGAGAGGGACCTTATCTCTGCCGGAGAGGGACCTTACGTCTGCCGGTCAGGAATCCTAACCCCGGCGCACGCGGATGATGACGTCCATCCCTTCGGTCACCATACCCCGAGGCAATTCCGGCAAGCCTTCGATGCGCACGTCGGCGGCGTCGATGTCGGTGAGCCTGCCCGTCTCCACATTGTAGATGTGGTAGTGGGCCGAGGTGTTCGGATCGTAGAACACCCGGCTCGGGTCCACGATGACTTCGCGGATCAGCTTCTTCTCGACGAACAGGTTGAGCGTGTTGTAGACCGTCGCCCGCGAGGTCTCAGGGTGACGTTGGTTGACGATCGCCAGCACTTGATCGGCCGACAGATGCTCCTGCCGCGAATAAAGCGCGTGGGCGATCTCGATCCGCTGGTGGGTGGGATTTATGCCATGCGCACGCAACACGTCCGCCAGGTTGTCCCGCGAGTAATGCCGATAGTCCATGCGGCCAGATTATAAGCGGATGGATTGGACTGTGTCTAATTGGCATCCAGGCGGCGATCGAACGGTTGCAGCGCCCGGCTGCGACCTTCCCTGACGTCCGACGGCGAGTTCCTGCCGAGGCCGACCTCCGCGTGGACCCAAGCTCCGAGCGCGAACCACCGCTCGCGAGTCCACGCGCGGTTGACCTGCGCGCAAGCCCCTGACCCGTCTACACACCGCTGCGCAGCGCGACGGCGGAGCACGGCATCGCCACTTTCCGGGCCCCGGTTTGCTCACTGGCACCTGTCTTGCAGCCTGACGGCGGCGCAAGGCCTCGGGCGACTTTAACACTTCAATGACGCATACCGCTCATAGCGCGAAATCGACCGTTCACGGCCGCTTGTTCTCTTGCGGCGCCCTTTCATCGGCGGTTTTTGCGGGGCACCCGGTTGACTGAATAGACTTCGCACTGCCCATGGGCAAGGAGTAACTAAATGAAACAGGTTCGCGGATTCACCTTGATCGAGTTGCTGGTGACGGTCGCCATCGTGGCGATCCTCGCCTCCATCGCGCTTCCGGCTTACCGCGACTACGTCACGCGCGGGAGGCTGGCCGAGGCCTACGCCAACCTCGCGTCGCAGCGGGTGAAGATGGAGCAGTGGTACCAGGACGCCCGCACCTACAACGGCGCCTGCGTAGCCAATACGGTCGCACCGCCGCTGGCGAACACCTGCAACTTCAACTACGCCTGCAACATTAACGATCAGCTGTACACGATCACAGCGACGGGGCAGGCGTGCGGGGGCTTGAGCAACTTCGTGTTCACCATCGACCAGAACAACACCCGCCAAACCACCGGCGTGCCCGTGGGTTGGACCTCGAACGCCACCTGCTGGATCAGAAGGAAGGACGGATCATGCTGATGCGCCGGC
>JBGPOV010000122.1:0-10886 GCA_041488255.1 Gammaproteobacteria bacterium
GCAACGCGCTCGAAAAGTGAGATGGCCATGGTCTAACTCACCAGTCCATCACCGGCACCCACGCACGCAGCTCCCGGCCTTGGAACATGCGCCCGTTGATGCGTTTCGCCAGGGTCTCAGCCTGCGGACGCGTCATCTCCATCTCGATGAGCGCGGAGGGCGTTCCGCTGTCCTTGACCAGCTTGATCTTCTCCACCGGCGCGAACGGGCTCAGCGCCGTGCGAATCCCCTCCTCCGAGACATCGTCCGGAAGGTTTGCTACAACGATACGCATCGGTAGATTCCTCCATTCCAGGTGCACCGCCCATCGTACCCATGGAATGCACAGGTTGTCGAGGCGGGGCAATGCCGACAGCGCTCGCCGCGTGTCTTCTCCGGGACGACTCCGCGGTAACGCCATTTCACGCCGCACGCTACACGCTCATCAACTCGAACACATGACCCTGCCAAGGCGGCACATCGAGGTAAAGTCCGCGAGATTGCAGGTCATCTCCGTCGCGATCGTACTGCGCCGTGCCCAGCAGATCCCGTAGCCGCCATCGCCCGCCAGCAAGACCGGCGAACGGCATCCGGACATAGCACTGGCTTTGATGACTCGCATAATTCACGGTGACGATCAGCCGATTGCTACTGGATTCTTGCCAGGCGTAAGCGATAACAGCGTCATAGGACCGGTTACCCTCCCAGGCGGGAGCGCATTCCAGCAACCGCCACTCGCCTTGCCGCAAGACGGGGCGCCGCAGCAGCTCGAGCAGCCGCTCGTAGAACTGCCGGACGGCTGAATTCACGGCTTCAACCGGACCCCGAATGAGGTGTGGAGAGATGCGCTTGACGCGGCCGTCGAATTGGCCTTGGTGAAAGAAGCGCAGGCCCGGCGCCAGATACGTGACGACGGCCGCAGCCTCGTGAAGGCCCCGCGGAAAGGTGGCTGCTGCCCGGGGCTCGTCGTGGTTTTCGAGGAAGCGCGCCAAGCGGTTCTGGTAGTCCAGCCCGGCCAGGAGATGTCCTCGCACGGCTCGCGGATGCCCTTCGCGCAAGCGGTCGTACAAACGCTTGTCGTAGGCGTAATCGAAGCCCTGCTGCAGCATCGTCCACTCCAGGTCCCAGTAGACCTCGGCCATGAACAGGAACTGCGGATGCCGCTGCCGGACCGACGCGATTGCCTTCGGCCAGAACGACTCGGGCCGCTTGCCCCACGTGCGCTCGAAGACGTCGGGGAGCACTAGCATGGCCATGTCGCAGCGCACCCCGTCGCATTGCCCGGAGATCTTGCCGAGCTCAGCGATCATCGCGGCCTGCGTGGCCGGGTTGCTGTAGTCGAGCTGCAGCGTGTCGGGCCAGCCGGGGAAATACGGGTCGCGTCCGTACGCAAGCAGATCTGAGCCGCGGGAGGTCTTCACGCGGCCGTAGTTCTGTGGCGACCGAGTCAAGTCGATCTCGCTGCCGTGCACGAAATAGTCCGGATGCTGCTCGACCCACGGGTGGTCCGTGGCCATGTGGTTCGGGACGAAATCGAGCATCAGCCGCAGGCCGCGCTGCCGCAGGCGCTCGCGCAGGCGAGCCAGTGCGGCGTCCCCTCCCAGAGCGGAATGCACGGTGTAGCCGGTGATCGCAAACCCGGAGCCGGCGATGTCCTCCTCGCGCAGGTCCGGCAGCGTCTCCTCGAACTCCTTTCGCCATTCGCGGTTCGCACGCGAGATTTGCTGCCCGGCCAGCCCAGTCTGCCACACGCTCAACAACCAGATCCAGTCGAACCCGATGCCGGCAAGACGGTCCAGCTCGCCGTCAGGGATGTCATCCAGCGTGGCCGGCTTGCCCAGGGACCGCGCCAGCTCCGTCATCCAGACGCGCGTGTTGATCTGGTAGAGCGAGGGGTACAGCCGCCCGCCCATTTCAGACCCCGCGGCCTGTAGCCGCGCTCCGGGGCTGGCCGCTACGCGCCGGCTCCACTTCCGTAATGGCGGCCAGTTTGCCGAGTTCCAGGGCCTGCTCCGCGGTGGTGGTCGCGAACAGATGCATCGCCCGTGCGATGATCCCGGTCCAGCCCGTCTGATGGCTTGCGCCGAGTCCGGCGCCGCTGTCGCCGTGGAAGTACTCGTAGAACAGGATGTTGTCGCGCCAGTGCGGGTCCTCCTGGAATTTGCGGTTTCCTCCGTAGACCGGCCGCTGGCCATTCTTGTCGCGTAGAAAGATGCTCCCCAGCCGGCGTGCGATCTCCTCGGCAACTTGGTATAGCGTCATCTGCCGCCCGGAGCCGGTGGGACATTCCACGGTGAGATCATCCCCGTAATAGGTGTAATACTGCAGCAGCGCGCGGATGATCAGAGCGTTGACGGGCATCCAGATCGGGCCGCGCCAGTTGGAGTTGCCACCGAACATGCCGGTGTCCGACTCCGCTGGAAGATATGACACCCGATACTCTTGACCCCCTACCTGAAATACGTAGGGATGCTCCGCGTGGTAGCGGGAGAGCGCGCGGATCCCGTAGGGGCTCAGGAACTCATTCTCGTCGAGCATTTTGGCGAGCACGCGCCGGAGCTTGGTTTCGTTCAAGATCGCCCCGAGCAATCGGTCCCCTCGACCGCGCTTGGCCGGGTCGTGAATATTGGCTGTGAGCTCCGGGCGCGCTCCGAGGAATCTGCTCAGGTATTCGATCAGCTCCGGATGTTGCTTGATGAGCTGCCCCTCGAACACGGTGACGGCGCACAGCGGGAGCAACCCGACCATGGAACGGACTTTCAGGCGCTGGGCCGTGCCATCCGGCAGGCGCAGCACATCGTAGAAGAACCCGTCTTCCTCGTCCCACATCCCGACGTCCTCGCCCGCATGCATCATCGACGAACCGATGTACAGGAAATGCTCGATGAACTTGAGAGTCATCTCTGCATAGGCTGGCCTGTGCAGCGACAGCTGCACGCAGATCTCGAGCATGTTCTGGCAGAACAGCGCCATCCAGGCCGTGCCGTCGGCCTGCTCCAGATACCCGCCAGTGGGCAGCGGAGCGCTGCGGTCGAAAACACCGATGTTGTCCAGCCCCAGGAACCCGCCCTCGAAGACGTTGTTCCCGGAGCGGTCCTTGCGGTTCACCCACCAGGTGAAGTTGAGCAGCAGCTTGTGGAAGCAGCGCTCGAGCCATTCGACGTCGCCTCGCCCGCGCCGCAGCTCCTCGAGGCGGTAGGTGAAGATGGTGGCCCAGGCGTGCACGGGCGGATTGACGTCGCCGAAGTTCCACTCGTACGCTGGGAGCTGCCCGCTGGGGTGCAGATACTGCCCCTTGAGCATCAGGTCCAGCTGCTGCTTGCCGAAGTCCTCGTCCACCAGCGTCAGCGCAAGGACGTGAAACGCCAGGTCCCACGCCGCATACCACGGGTATTCCCACTTGTCCGGCATCGACAGGACGTCGGCGTTGTACATGTGGTGCCAGTGCTCGTTGCGGGGAGCCGCGCGCCGGCTCGTCTTGAAACGGCTTGCGCCGCGCTCTTCGAGCCATTTGTCGACATCGTAGTAGTAGAACTGCTTGGACCACAGCATGCCTGCCAGCGCCTGGCGCATCACGTTGGCCGCATCGGCGTTCAGCGACGACGGGATGACCGAGGCGTAGAACTCGTCCGCCTCCTGACGGCGCGCCTTCATCACCGCCTCGAAGCTGCCGAACGGACCGCCTCGCGCGTCCTTTGACCCAGCCAGGGCAGCCGGCGCCGCGTCGCTCAGCCGCACGCGAAGGATCCGGCATTCGCCTGCCCCCACCGTCAGCCGATAATGCGCGGACGCCTTCGTCCCCGTCTTCTCGGCATTCACCGCGTCCTGACGGCCCTCGACGATGTAGTTGTTGATCCCGTCCTTGACGTAGGGAGTCCGATTGGGAACGTGCACGAGGCGATCGGTATTGGTCTCGTTCTCCGTGAAGAGCAACGCGGGCGAACCCTCGACATGGAAAAACCGTTCGCCCAGCTTCTCATGCGAGGCCGCGATCACGCTGCCGGCATTGCCCGTCGCGGCCTGGCGAAGCAGTGGCCGGGGAGGATTCCCGCCCCAGGACCACTCGTTGCGGAACCAGAGCGTGGGAAGCACGTGCAGGGTTGCGGGACTCGGACCGCGGTTGTGCACGCTGATCTGGATGAGGATGTCCTCCGGAGATGCTTTCGCGTATTCGACGAACACGTCGAAATAGCGATTCCCATCGAACACGCCTGTGTCGAGCAACTCGTACTCCAACTCGTTCCGGCTCCGCCGCCGGTTGGTCGTGACGAGCTCGTCATAGGGGTAGGCTGACTGCGGGTACTTGTACAGATACTTCATGTACGAGTGCGTCGGCGTCGAATCGAGGTAGAAGTAGTACTCCTTGACGTCCTCGCCGTGGTTCCCCTCGCTGTTGGTCAGGCCGAACAGCCGCTCCTTGAGAATCGGGTCCTGCCCGTTCCACAGGGCCAGCGCAAAGCAAAGCAATTGCCGGTCATCGGAGATGCCCGCGAGCCCATCCTCGCCCCAGCGATAAGCCCGCGATCGGGCCTGGTCGTGAGTGAAGTAGTCCCACGCATTGCCCGAGTCGCTGTAGTCTTCGCGTACGGTTCCCCACTGGCGTTCGCTCAAGTAAGGCCCCCACTTCTTCCAAGGGGTACCTTGCTCGCGAATCTGTTGCAGTCGTGTGTGTTCGGCGGTCATGGGTGCCTCTTGGCCTGTGACGGGAGACTGACTAGGGATTTTGCACCTATGCTATCAGTACCATGAGGTCTCGCGATTTCAACTAGGACTCTATGTAGGTTAGCGTACGACTGGTTTGATATAGCTCAAGGGTAGGCGTGCTGGATGGCCTAGGCTCAACGGCAGTCTCGGAGGCCCCCGAAATTGAACAGAGAAACTAATCAGCCCGGTCTCATTCCCGGCTTGGCGTGGCTGCGCCGCTACCCGAAGGAGTGGCTGCGCCCGGATGTCACCGCCGGCTTGATAGCGGCCGCGGTGGTCATTCCCAAGGCGATGGCGTTCGCCACGATCGCCGGCCTGCCGGTCCAGGTCGGCTTGTACACGGTGTTCGTGCCGATGGTGATTTACGCTGTGCTGGGCACATCGCGGCCGCTCAGCGTCAGCACCACGACGACGCTTGCCATCCTGGCGGCGGCCGAGCTGGGTGAAGCGGTACCGAATGGCGGAGCCGCGGAGCTGGCGATGGCGGCCGCCACCTTGGCCATACTGGTGGGCGCCATGCTGGTGATGGCCTCCCTGCTGCGGCTCGGCTTCGTCGCCAACTTCATTTCGGATCCCGTACTGGCCGGCTTCAAATCGGGCATCGGGTTGGTGATCGTCGTGGATCAGATCCCGAAGTTGCTGGGGTTCCACATCGAGAAGACGGGGTTCTTCAGGGATATTCTGGCCATGGTTCAGCATCTGCCCCAGACCTCGTCGACCACGGCCGTGCTGGCCCTGGTCATGCTCCTGTTGATGTTCGGTTTGGAGCGCTTCGTGCCGCGAGCGCCGGCCCCGCTCATCGCCGTCGCTGTGGGCATTGCCGCCTCTGGGCTGCTTGGGTTACCGCACGTGGGCGTGGAAACGGTAGGCAGCATTCCGCGCGACCTTCCGTCCTTGGTCCGGCCGCAGCTGGACCTCGCCGCGCAGATGTGGCCCGGCGCATTGGGTATTGCGCTTATGAGCTTTACCGAGAGCATCGCCGCCGCGCGCGCATTCGCGAAACCCGGAGAGCCCCGTCCGCTACCGAATCAGGAGCTCCTCGCGATCGGCATGGCCAACGTTGCCGGTGGCTTCTTCGGCGCTATGCCGGCCGGCGGCGGCACGACACAGACAGCAGTCAATCGCAGCGCGGGCGCACGCACGCAGCTCGCCGAGCTCGTTACTGCAGCTGCCGCGTTTGCGACGTTGCTGCTGCTCGCGCCGCTCATCGCACTCATGCCGAACGCGGTGCTGGCAGCAGTGGTCGTGGTCTACTCGGTGGGCCTGATCAGACCCGCGGAGTTTCGGCAGATCATCCGCGTCCGCAGGACTGAATTCTACTGGGCTGTCATCGCCTTCGCCGGCGTCGCTGTCCTGGGCACGCTGAAGGGTATTCTCGTGGCGGTGATCGCCTCCCTGCTCGCGCTTGCCTATCAGGCGTACGATCCACCCGTGTACGCGCTTGGCCGCAAACGCGGGACAGATGCCTTCCGGCCGCTTTCGGATGAGCATCCGGACGACGAGATTTGGCCCGGTTTGCTGATCATGCGAGCCGAGGGGCGGATCTTCTTTGCCAACGCCCAGCGCGTTGGGGACAAGATGTGGCTACTGATCGAGCAGACGAAACCGTCCGTCGTCTTGATCGACTTCAGCGCCGTGTTCGATATCGAATACACTGCGCTGAAGATGCTGGCCGAGGCGGAAGAGAAGCTGCAGCGCGATGGCATTACGCTGTGGCTCGCGGCCCTAACCCCGGACGTGCTCGCGATGGTCAAGCGTTCCAGGATCGGCGAGCTCTTGGACCGGGAGCGGATGTTTTTCAACCTGCAGACGGCGGTCGAGAAGTACGAGCGGCGTAGGTCCTCGAACGCGGCTGATGAACCGAGGGCGGCAGCGTCGGTCGAGTCGAAAGCAAACACAGAAGAACGGAGATGAAACGATGAAACCCCGAGCAGGCAAAGCCAGGGCTGCCAGAACCAGAACGGCCACGAAGCCGGCCAACTCGAAGCCGAACGAAAAGCTCACGGGAAAAGACTATGCCAAAGAGCTCGCCCGGCTGCACGTTGAGCTCGTCAAGTTGCAGCAGTGGGTGGTGCACAAAGGCCTCAAGGTGTGCATCGTGTTCGAGGGCCGCGACGGCGCGGGCAAGGGCGGCACCATCAAGGCGATCACCGAGCGCGTGAGCCCGCGTGTGTTTCGCGTCGTGGCGTTGCCCACCCCGACCGAGCGCGAGAAAAGCCAGATGTATGCGCAGCGTTACCTGCCGCACCTGCCGGCGGCGGGCGAGGTGGTGATCTGGGATCGCAGCTGGTACAACCGTGCCGGCGTCGAGCGAGTGATGGGATTTTGCTCGGAAGAGACAGCGAAGCGCTTTATAGGGCAGGTCCCGGCCTTCGAAAAGTTGATGATCGAATCCGGCATCCTCCTCGTCAAATATTGGCTTGAGGTGAGCATGGAAGAGCAGACACGCCGGCTCGCGGCCCGCATCGACGACGGGCGCAAGATCTGGAAGCTGTCGCCCATGGACTTGAAATCTTACAGCCGCTGGTACGATTACTCCCGGGCGCGCGACGAGATGTTCGAGGCGACCGACACGCCGTGGGGGCCGTGGTACGTGGCGAACTCGAACGATAAGAAGCGCGCCCGCCTGAATATCATCACCCATCTCCTCAGCAAAATCCCATACAAGGAGGCGCCTCGCGAGAAGGTGGAACTGCCGAAGCGGCAGAAGCCCGGCGGTTACCGCGAGCCGGACTATCCGTTCAAGTACATCCCTGAGAAGTTCTAACGCAGACCCGTATTATCGCTAGCTCTAAACGAATCTTTCCCCCATCCCCGCCTTCCCGCAAGCGGAGGAAGGTGTTCTAAGTTCGGCTGAGTTTCATGGTAATCAAGAAAAAGTTTCACATGTTTGTCCAGAATTTGACACCTTCGCAGGTCAAGCTGCGCGGCCATGGATGCCGTGCAGGGCGCCCTTCTCGCGCTCGAGGCGGCTTCGGCGGCGCTCTACCTGGCGATGGTCTCAGGTTTCCTCGTCGCGATGCGCCGCCGAACACCGGCTCGCGCGCCACAGAACACTCCGCGCGTCTCGATCTTGAAGCCCCTGGCGGGCGTTGACGACGAATTAGACGAGAACCTTTCGTCGTTTGCGAAGCTCGACTACCCGGACTACGAGATCGTTTTGGGCGTGGCGTCCGTCGAGGATGGCGCCTACCCCGTGGCGCGAAGGTTTGTCGAGAGGGTGGGCGATGAGCGGGCCCGCCTGATCGTCACCGATCCAGACGCTGCCACCAACCCGAAGGTGGCACAGCTGCTCGCGCTCGAGCGCGCCGCAAGCGGCGAGGTCGTCGTGGTCTGCGATTCGAACGTGCGCGTCACGCCCCGCTACCTCGATCCGCTCCTCGCCGAGTTATCGTGCCCGGGCGTCGGCACCGTGTCCAACATCGTCGCAGGCAGCGGAGAGCGAACGCTCGGCGCAGCCATGGAGAACCTGCAACTCGGCGCGATCATCGCGCCAGGAATCGTCGCCTCGGCCTTCGTCTTGGGCAGGACCATCACGCTCGGCAAGTCGATGGCAATGTGGCGCCAGCCGCTGCAGAGCATCGGCGGCTTCGCGCGCGTCGCGCATGTTCTGTCCGATGATCACATGCTGGGCAGGGCATTCGCGCGGGCCGGCTACCAGGTACGCGTGTCGCTCTGGCCGGTAGAGAACCGGAACGTGGACTGCTCGCTCGAGCGAACGATCGAGCGCCACACGCGCTGGGCGCAGACCAGGCGCGCCCTGGCGCCGGTGGGGTTCGCGTTCGAGCCGGCTTTGTCGCCCGTCGTGATCACCACGTTGGCGTGTCTGGCCTCACCGACAAAGCTGTTCTGCCTCGCCTTCCTGTCTGCCGTGATGGTTCAGATCGTATGCGCCGCAGTCACGACCCGCACGCTTCGCGGCGTCGCGCCGCGCTGGTACTGGGTGCCCCTCGAGATCGTGCGATCTTACCTCTTGTTCTTCTGTTGGCTCAGGGCGTGGAGCAGCCGGCGCGTCATCTGGCGCGGTCACCACGTCGAGCTGGTCCGCGACTCCGCCATCGTTCCAGCCGAGCCGAGCACCCGAGACCGCGTCCGCGGCACGCTCCGCGCATGACCTTCTTCGCACGCCCGTCCCGGCCCTGGGTCGGCAAGCAAGCAGCTCAGCAACGTAGAGGCCCAGAGGGGCGCCAGCTCAGGCCGGCCAGGTCCAGTTGGTGATCTCGGTACGATCCGTGCCCTGCTCGTGCGCGTAACTTAGGTTGCGGATGATTTCGTTCTTCATGCTGTCCTTGAGATGCGCCGCTTTGCTCTGCAGGCGCGGTACACGGTCGATTACATCGATCACCAGGTTGAAGCGGTCCACCTGATTGAGAATGGCGAGCTCGAGCGGTGTGTTGATGTTGCCCTTCTCCTTGTAGCCGCGCACGTGCAGGTTCTCGTGGTTGCGGAAGCGGTAGGCGAGCTTGTGGATCAGCCACGGATACCCATGGAAGTTGAAGATGATCGGCTTGTCGACGGTGAACAGGCTGTCGAACTCGCGCTCGGTCGAGCCATGAGGATGCTCGGCCGCGGGTTGCATCTTGAACAGATCCACGACGTTCACGAAGCGCAACTTGAGATCGGGCAGATGCTCGCGCAGGATCGCTGTGGCGGCGAGCGCCTCCTGCGTCGCCACGTCGCCGCAAGAAGCCATCACCACGTCCGGCTCCTGCCCTTCGTCGCTGCTCGCCCGGGCCCAGATTCCGATCCCCTTGGCGCAGTGCACGATGGCCTCTTCGATGGTGGCGAACTGCAGGTGCTTCTGCTTGTCGGCGACGATGACGTTGATGCAGTCGGTCGAGCGCAGACACTGATCGGCCACGGCGAGCAGCGTGTTCGCATCCGGCGGGAGATAGACGCGAGTGACCGTCGGGCTCTTGTTCGTCACCAGATCGATGAAGCCCGGGTCCTGGTGCGAGAAGCCGTTGTGATCCTGGCGCCAGACGGTGGACGACAGCAGAATGTTCTGCGACGACACCGAGGCGCGCCACGGCACGTGGTTCTTGCAGATGTCCAGCCACTTGGCGTGCTGGTTGAACATCGAATCCACCACATGGGCGAAGGCTTCGTAGGTATGGAAGAAGCCGTGGCGGCCGCTCAGCAGGTAACCCTCCAGCCACCCCACCAGGGTGTGCTCCGACAGCATCTCCATCACGCGTCCGTCGCGCGTCAACTCCCCGCCGTCCGCGTCCTCCGGCAATAGATCCGCCATCCACGTTTTCTTGCTCACCTCATAGATCGACTGCAGGCGGTTGGAGGCGGTCTCGTCGGGGCCGAACACGCGGAAGCTCGTCATGTTCGCGCGCATCACATCGCGCAGGAATTCGCCCAGGGGCTTGGTGTTCTCGTGCAGCACCGTTCCCGCCTGCGCCACGTCCACGGCGTAGCTGCGAAAATCCGGAAGCTTCAACTCTTTGCGCAGCAGCCCGCCATTGGCATGCGGATTGGCGCCCATGCGCCGTGCTCCCGCCGGCGCCAGCGCTCTGAGCTCCGGCAGCAACCGGCCGCTGGCGTCGAACAAAGCCTCGGGCTTGTAGCTTCGCATCCAGTCTTCCAACAGCTTGAGGTTCTGAGGATTGCCGCGCACGTCCGAGAACGGCACCTGATGCGAGCGCCAGGAGCCTTCGACCTTGTGGCCCGCGATCTCCTTGGGTCCGGTCCATCCCTTCGGCGCACGCAGCACGATCATCGGCCAGCGCGGCCGCTCGGCCTTGCCGCTCTCACGTGCTTTCTTTTGAACGACGCGGATCTCCGCGACGATCGTATCGAGCGTGGCAGCCATCTTCTGATGCATCTCGCTCGGCTCGGAGCCTTCGACGAAATAGGGCTTGTAGCCGTAGCCCACGAATAGCGCCTCCAGCTCCTCGTGGCTGATGCGCGCGAGAATGGTTGGATTGGCGATCTTGTAGCCGTTGAGATTGAGGATCGGCAGCACGGCGCCGTCGCGAATCGGATTGATGAACTTGTTGGAGTGCCAGGCGGTGGCGAGCGGCCCGGTCTCTGCTTCACCGTCGCCGACTACGCATGCCACGATGAGATCGGGATTGTCCAGCGCCGCCCCGTACGCGTGCGACAGGCTGTAGCCGAGCTCGCCGCCCTCGTGGATCGATCCCGGCGTCTCCGGCGTCACGTGCGAGCCGATGTGGCCGGGGAAGGAAAACTGC
>JBGPOV010000123.1:0-10694 GCA_041488255.1 Gammaproteobacteria bacterium
CAGGGCGATGTTCGCCACGGTGCCGTCGATGAAGGCCATGCTCGAAGCGAGGATGGTCGCGGCGAGGATCCAGGGCGCGGCGGCCGGTGCGCAAGGCGCGCTGAACGGCGCCGCGAGGACAGCGGCTTCGTCGCAGGGGAGTTTGGTGAAGCTGGTCAATTTTGATGCTCAGCGGGCGTTCGCTGCCCCCACCCTAGCCCTCCCCCGCGAGCGAGAGAGGGGAGATGGTTGCTTCCCCGCACGGGGGATCAATGCGGGTCACGGACGTCGAGGCCGAGTCAGCGCTTCTTGGCCGCTATGTACTTGGCGCGGACCTGAGCGACGCTGAGCGTTCGCCCCTGCACCACGTCTTCCCACCCTCTGGATGCCTCTTCCAGCAGTGCGAGATGGATGTGCTCCCGCTCCAACATGTGGACCTCTTCGGCCAACTCGGTGAACCGTGCGCGAACCTGGTTTAGGGGCAGTATGTCTTTGGATCTGGTGGCCATACGGACTCTGAATGCTGTAATGGATGCACTCGCGTATATGTGAATGAGCTAGCAAAATTTGGGAGCGCAACCCGCCCCGCCGACTGTACCAGTGCCCCTCAAGCCTTTTCGCCGAAGACTTCGCGGGCAAGGGCGCCGTACAGGCGCTCGCACAGGCGCCACCGGATTTCCTCGGCGGAAAGCTCACGAGGGAAGGACGCGATGGCCATGCTGCGAGCGGTCTCAAACATCTGGACACCGATCAAGAAGCGCTCCACGGGCGCCATCGCCAGATACCGCTCCCGCACCAGCTTCTCGATCTCAGGTGTCGTCTCTTTCATCCAGGATGTTCTCGAGCAAGTGACTCACGCCAAGGGGCGCAGCCCACTGGCGAATGTACGCAAAGTCAGCATCGGAGGTCAAAAGGTTGCGCACGTCGCGAAGCTGCAGCTCCGAGCCAGAGTCCTTCGCCCAGACCAGCTTCGACAATATCAAGTCTTCCTTCGCAGCGATCCATGTTTCGAAGCCAGGAAGGCTGACCAGTTGCCGCCGTTGAAACTCGGCATGCCGATAGGGCTCGTCCTTGCGCACGACCATATCCACCTTGATCACGCTGCCGAGATGCAGCAGGTTGAACATCGCGCGGTCGCGAATACTCGTCTCCAGCTCCGCCGGAACATAGTAGTCGGGTTCGAATGCCGCAGCCAGTTTCTCGGCTTCGTGCGGCTCCACAGCCACGACCAAGTCGATGTCGCGGGTCATGCGCGGCTGTGCGTAGTAGTTCATCGCCATAGAGCCGGTCAGCATGTACTCGATCCCCGCCCGGTCGAGCCTGGCGCACACGTCCTTCAATACGTCGAGCTCACTCAACACGCTGCCATCCTACGCGAACGCGAGTTTTGCGTGGTGAGTCCCCTACTCCACTATCCCACGTTGCCGCGTGCCCGGGGCAGATGCTACCCTCCCGAGCTATGCGTATCGAAATCATCTGCACCGGCGATGAGGTCCTGACCGGCCAGACCGTCAACACCAACTTCACCTACATCAGCCAGAAGCTCGGGGATGTCGGGCTCGAGGTGCGATGGGGCACGACGGTCGGCGACGATCGGGAGACCCTGCTGCAGGCGTTCCGGATCGCAGCCGAACGCGTGGATGCAGTCATCGTCAACGGCGGGCTGGGGCCCACCGTCGACGATCTGTCCCAGGAGGTTGCCGCCCAGGCCGCCGGCGTCGAGCTGGTGTTCAACCCGGAGTGGTTCGCCAAGATGGAGGAGCTGTTCCGCCGGCGTAGCCGCGTGATGCCGCCCAACAACCGCAAGCAGGCCATGCTGCCGGCGGGGGCGGAGCTGCTCGACAATCCCATCGGCACCGCCTGCGGCTTCGCGCTCGACATCGGCAAGGCGCGCTTCTTCTTCACCCCGGGCGTGCCGCGCGAGCTGCATCGCATGCTCGAGGAACAGATCATCCCGCGGCTGCTTGCGAAGAGCGGCCGGCAAACGGTGAGCTTCCTGAAGCGGTTCCACTCGTACGGGCTGGGAGAATCGCACGTCGACAGCCTGCTCGCAGGGATCGAAGCGCTCGTGCCCGACGGGGGCTTGAAGCTCGGCTTCCGGGCCCACTACCCCCAGCTCGAGACGAAGCTCGCCGTGCGCGGCACCGACATGGAAGACATCCGACGCAAGCTGGCGCCGGTCGAACAAGAGGTGCGCAAGCGGCTCGGCAACTTCATCCTGGCCGAGGACGATCAAAAGCTGGAAGGCGTGATCCTGGAGGCGCTCTCCCGTCGTCAGGCCTCGCTGGCCGTAGTGGAGACGTTCACGGGCGGCGCGATCGCCGCGCGCATTGCTCCCCTGCCGGGCGCGGAGAAGATCTTTCGACGGGGCATTGTGGCGCGTGATCTGGCGGAGGTGTGCGCGGGCGTCGGGTTAAGCGGAACTCCGGCTGCGGGCGAGCTGACGCTGGAGACAGTCGAGTTCGTGGCGCGCGCCGCGCGTCTTCAGATCGGCGCCTCGCACGCGGTGGCGGTGCTGATCGATCTCGACGATGGCGCCGACCGCATCGACTTCGGGGCGACGATCTACATCGCGATCGCGACCGCGCAGGCGATCGCAACCCGGCGCAGCCGCATCCTCGGCGGCCGTGAGTGGGTGCGCCTGGGCGCAGTAGAGATGTCGCTCGACTGCCTGCGGCGCTACCTGCAGGGGCTGCCGGTGGACGAGCGGATCGATTTCGAGAAGGTGTAGGGTCGCTCACATTCCCCTCACCCCTGCCCTCTCCCGCAGGGGGAGAGGGAGTCTAAAGCTGTTCCCCTCTCCCTTGACGGGAGAGGGTGAGGGTGAGGGTGAGGGTGAGGGTGAGGGTGAGGGTGCACATCGCATCCCTCACCCCTGCCCTCTCCCACAGGGGGAGAGGGAGTCTAAACCTAGTTCCCCTCTCCCTCGACGGGAGAGGGCCAGGGTGAGGGTGAGATTGCGGGTAGCGAGTTCCCCCCTCACTCTTCCCTCTCCCACGAGGGGAGAGGGTTTAACGCTGTGGCGCTGGGATGACGGCAAACGAATGCGGCCATCCGCGTTCTAAGTACTGGGACTAGAATTCCCCATGGCCACTCTCACTAAACGGCTCGCCACCAATGTCGCCGGCGACTTCTTCGTCGATTCGACCTGCATCGACTGCGGGACCTGCCGGCAGGTCGCGCCCGAGACCTTCGCGGAGGGGCGTGATGCCTCGTACGTGTGGCGCCAGCCGGGCGAAGAGGCAGAGGTGCAACGCGCCAGGATGGCGTTGGTGGCCTGTCCGGTCGCGGCCATCGGCACCGAGGCGAAGCACGCCTTCGGCGCGGCACGGGCCGCGTTCCCCGAACCGATCGAGGACGGCGTTTACTACTGCGGGTGGGCCGCCGAATCCAGCTATGGGGCGCGCAGCTATCTGATCGTACGCCCGGGCGGGAACATCCTGGTGGACTCGCCCCGCTACGCCACGCCACTCACCGAGCGGATCGAGGCGCTCGGCGGCGTGCGCTGGATGTTCCTCACGCACCGCGACGACGTCGCCGACCATCGCAAGTTCCACAGCCGCTTCGGCTGCGAGCGCATCCTGCACGGCGCGGACGTCACCTCCGGCACGCGCGACGTGGAGATCAAGCTCGAAGGGAACGAGCCGATCGCGTTCGACGACGAGGTGCTGTTGATTCCGGCGCCTGGGCATACGCCAGGCTCGACATGCATGCTGTATCGCGGGCGATTCCTTTTTTCCGGCGATCACGCCTGGTGGGATGCCGGGCGCGAGCGCGTGGTCGCGTCGCGCAGCGTCTGCTGGTACGACTGGGAGGAGCAGACCGCTTCGATGCAGCGGCTGGCGGCCTACCGCTTCGAGTGGTTGCTGCCCGGCCATGGGATGCGCTGCCGGCTACCTCGGGAGCGCATGGGTGAGCAGCTCGCGCGCTGCGTGCGTCGCATGAAGCGCATCGACGTCGAGAAGGTGTAGGCTCCCTCACCCCAGCCCTCTCCCGGAGGGAGAGGGAGTTGAAACCCGAGCACGTGTGAGATTGTTATGCGAACACAAGCAGAGAAAGCGGCGGCGTTCCGGGCTCTGCACACGCGGCCGGGCGCTTTCATCATCCCGAACCCGTGGGACGCGGGCACCGCCCGGCTGCTCGCGTCGCTCGGCTTCGAGGCCCTGGCGACGACGAGCCTGGGGCTGGCGAACATGCTCGGGCGCGTCGATGGAACCGGTGCGGTGAGCCGCGGCGAGGTTCTCGACAATTGCTTCGCGATTTCGGAGGCAACAGACCTGCCCGTCAACGCCGACCTGGAAAACTGCTACGCCCATGAACCGCGGGTGGCGGCCGAGATGATCCGGTTGGCTGCGGACACGGGCGTTGTAGGCGGCTCGATCGAGGACGCGAGCGGTGACCCGAGCAATCCGATCTACGACTTCCAGCTGGCGGTGGAGCGGGTGCACGCCGCGGTCGAGGTGGCCCGGTCGCTGCCCTTCCCTTTCATGCTGACGGCGAGGGCGGAGAACCTTTTGCACGGCCGCATCGATCTCGACGACACCATCCGCCGGCTGCAGGCGTTCGAGAAGGCGGGGGCCGACGTGCTGTACGCGCCGGGGTTGCGCGACCTCGCCACGATCCGCGAGGTGGTCGCGTCGGTGGGCAAGCCGGTGAACGTGTTGATGGGCACCGCCGATCCGTCGATCACGCTTGCGCAGCTCGCTGAGGCCGGCGCGAAGCGCATCAGCGTCGGCGGGGCGCTGTCGCGGCTCGCGCTTGGCGCCTTTCTCAAAGGCGCGCGCGAGATGAAGGAGACGGGCGGTTTCACGTGGGTGCGCGAGATCCTCCCGGTCAAGGAGCTGAAGGCGGTTTTCTCGGCGGCGAGCGCCCCCTCACCCCTGCCCTCTCCCGCAAGGGGAGAGGGAGAAAATCAGCGATAGAACAGCACCGCCTCGCGTTCCTCACGCCAGGAAGTTTCGTCGGGTTCCGCGAGTGCATCGAGATCGGCTGGCGTAGCGCTCGGGTCGTCGACCCAGCGGCGCAGCAGCTCGCTACCGTTGATGAGATCGATCGCCAGCCGGTTGCGCTCGTATTCGTAGGCGAAGTCGCGCCACAGTTCGTAGTCGGGACGTAGTTGCCTGAGCGCCTTGAACGCGAGCGCCTGCAGCCTCCAGGGGCGGAAGGCGTTGTGATCGTAGTAGGCATCGTCTTCCACGTGCATCTGCACGCCCGCGCACAGCTTGCCGGCGTGTTTGTGGAAGGTGGGCTCGAACCAGCAGGGCCGCAGCCGGCAGCCTTGCAGCCATTGCGGCGCGAGCGCCCGCATCTGTTCGATGAGCTTGCGCACATCGAGGTCGGGCGCGCCGAACAGCTCCAACGGGCGCGTGGTGCCCCGCCCCTCGGACAAGGTGGTGCCTTCGAGCATCACGGTGCCAGCGTAGCAGCGCGCCATCCATGGATTCGGTGCGTTGGGGCTGGGGTTGATCCAGGTACGCTCGCCCAACGGCCAGCCGAATCCCGGCGCTTGGGCGGGCTGCCACCCATCCATCTCGATGACCCGATAGTCCACGTCGAGGCGCAGCGTAGTGACGAACCAGCGGGCCAGCTCGCCCATCGTGAGCCCGTGACGCATCGGCAGCGCACCGGCGCCGACGAAGCTTTCCCAACCCGCGCGCAGACGCAAGCCTTCGACGGGCCGCCCGACCGGGTTGGGCCGATCGAGCACCCACACCGTCTTGTGCGCCCTCGCCGCTTCCTCCAGCACATAGCGAAGCGTCGTGATGAAGGTGTAGACGCGGCAGCCCAAGTCCTGCAGATCGACGAGCAGCACATCGAAGCTGTCCATCATCGAGGCGGTGGGACGGCGCACTGCGCCGTACAGGCTGAACACCGGCATGCCGTGCTCGGGGTCGCGGTAGTCCGGCGATTCGATCATGTTGTCCTGCTTGTCTCCGCGCAGGCCATGCTGGGGTCCGAAGGCTGCGACGATGCGAAGGTCACGCATGGCCGCGAGCGCATCGAGCGAGTGCGTGAGTTCCCGCGTCACCGATGCCGGGTGGGCGAGCAGCGCCACGCGGCGGCCCTTGAGCGGCCGGCGCAAGGGGGCCTCCTCGAGCAGGCGGTCGAGGCCGAATTTCATTTGAGTTTCCTAGCCAGCATCCCTTCCCTCACCCCCGCCCTCTCCGGGAGGGAGAGGGAGTCGAGGTAGGACCCGGCCCGCTCCCGGACGGAGAGGGAGTGAAAGCAGGAAGTGTGAGTGCGAAGCCGGAGGCGTGATGGAAATCGGGCTTGCCGGGCGGATGCGCAAGCGCCCAGTAGGACAAGCGGTGCTCCTGGTCTTCAATGACGGCAGACAGTGCGATCCGCAGGCCGGCTCTGTCGCGCAACGACTCGAGGTCGATGGCGGCATCGAGGCTTAGACGATCCGCGTAACGGTGTACCGAGATGTGCGGCGGTCGAGTAGCTTCTACGGCGGTCATGCCCTCGCGGTATGCGGTGAATCGGTAGATCGCCCATTCGGTGGACGGAGAGAAGTTGAATTCGTAGTAGCCCGTCGTGCCCATTGCGGCGACAAACGCCTCGAAGCAGGTGTGTTGCCAGAGCTTATCGGCCGGGCGTGGCGTGCATTCAGCAGGAATCAGCAGGCGAGCGATGTCGCCCAGGATCGTGTATCGCAGTTCGAGAGCTTCGTCCGCTGTCCGGAGAACCTGCACCTCGATGCGCTGGACGGTCTCGCAGGGGGTCGTCGGGTGGGAGGTGAGCGCGATGGGATGCACAACCCCTCACCCTAGCCCTCTCCCGCAAGGGGAGAGGGGATGTTTAGGAGGTTCCTCACCCTTGCCATGATCATCTCCAAAATGACTACTTGGGCATGACGCGGGTCGCCTGCCAGGACACGAACTGCGCGCCCGCAGCGCGCTTGGCCCAGACGGCGTGGTACAAGAGATCGAGCGCGAGCTCCTGTCCCCTGGCCGTCACCTCGAAGCTGGCGCGGCCGCTGACGATTGCGATGCACCCATAGGTGCGCACCTTTACATCGCCGCGCTTCATGCTGCGGTACTTGACGTTTCCAGAGCGAATGGACTCGATGAAGCTGGCCTTGGTGTCTTCCAGGGTGCTGGAATGGATGTACACCAGGTCGTCGCCGAACAGTCGCTGCATGGCGGCGACGTCACCGGCCATCTGCGCGGCGAAGCGCGCCTCCTCGGCTTTCAGCGCCTCTTCCACGGTGATCGTTCCGCTGCAGTCTTGAGGGCCGGCGGCGCCGGCGGGCACCATATGCATCGTGGCATAGCTGCAAAGCGCGCGGATGAATGTTCTGAGCATGTCGGTCTCCTGTTGAGTGATTTGAGAGAACTCCCTCCCCCTCGTGAGAGGTCTTCCTTACCCTCCCTCCCCCTCGTGAGGGGGAGGGCTGGGGTGGGGGCATGCGCTCGCCGTCAGCTCCGCCGCACGCCCATGCGGCGCTCCTTCGCGCGCACCAGGCTGCTGACGACCTCGTTGTAGGGTGCAGGCAGTCCAACCGCCGCGGCCGCCGGCGGAATGGCGCCGTTGATGGCGTCGATCTCCGAGCTTCGGCCGGCCATGTGGTCGAGCAGCATCGAGGGGCGGGCATTGGGGATCTTCATGCCGAACTCGCGCACGTACGGAACCGGGTCACGGAAGTCCAACTTGACCCGGCGTGCCGTCGCGACTTCGAACGCTTCGGTCGCGCAGCCCGACGCGACCCGCCACGTGTCGGGATCTTCGATGACTTCGATGACTGTGCGCTCGGTCAACGCGCAGGTGCCGGAGAAGCAGACGTTGCAGATCAGCTTCTCCCACACCAGCTGGTCGATATCGTCGAAGCACTTCACTTTGAAGCCGCCCGAGCGCCACACTTGCGCGATCTTCTCGAGGCGCGGCGTGGCCGGCCCGCCCAACTCGCCCAGCCGCACCAGCTCCCAGCCGTTGTGATGGGCGTGGCCCGGCGCTTTCATCGAGGCACCGAATCCGCCCACGACACCCACGACGACGCGCTCGCGCCCGAGCACGCGAGCCGCGGCGTCCGGTCCGCCCAGGCCGTTCTGGATGGACAGCACGATGGTCTTCGCATCGAGCAACGGTTTCGCCGCCTCGGCCGCCTGCGCCACGTGCATGGCTTTGGTCGCGATGATCACGAGCTCGCAAACGCCCGCGTCCGCCGGTCGTGTGGTGGCGTGCACCGGCACGGTCCGATCGCCGGAAGCGCCCTCGACGCGTAGCCCTTGGCTGCGGATCGCCTCGATGTGCTCGCTCCAGCTGTCGATGGCCCAGACTTCGTGTCCGGCCGACGCCAGCAGCCCGGCGTACACGGACCCCATTGCGCCCGTACCGACGACCGCGATCTTCATGCTCCGAACGTCAGTGGATCTGCTGGATCCCGGCCAGCAGCCAGCCGCTGCGGGCGTCCTTCGGTTTGACCAGGTTCCACACTTCCTCGACCGGCTCGGCGCTGGCGCGGTCGTTTTCCCGCATCGAACCGGTGAACTTCACGCTCGCGAGGTAGTCGGCGGCGCTCTCCTCGATGCCCAGCAGCTCGGCCTCGAGCGCGACGACGTCGGTGCGGTTGTTCGCGGCCTTGTCCTCTTCGATCTGCAGCCTGATCTCGGCGAACACCTCCGGTGTGGTGAACTCGCGGATGTCGGCCAGGTTCTTGGCGTCCCATGCCGCCTGCAGCCGGATGAAGTTGACCTTGGCGCTGCGGATGAACGCAGGCGTGTCGAAGTCGGCCGGCACACCCCACGGCACCGCCGTCGATGACAGCGACGCAACCGATCCCGGCATCACCGATCCGGGCGCCGGGTTGTAGACGCTGGCGGACGCGTTCCCGGCGCCAGGGTCGGCAGGAACATAGGCCGGCTCCGTGGCGCGCTCGATGCGAGCGCCAGGTCTGGAGCCGCGCAGCATCCGCCATACGAACAGCGCTGCGAACACCAGGAGGGCGAGCATGATCACGCTGCCAAAGCCCTCGGCGAAAGCCCCGCCCATACCGAAATGCGACAGCAGCGCCGCAATGCCCAGGCCGGCCGCCAGACCACCGAGCGGGCCCAGCCAGCGGTTGCCGGCCGGCTGGGGCTGCGCCCCGGGCGGTGGGGCCTGCCGCTGACCCGCCTGCTGGGCGGGTGCGGCCTGGCCCGCCGGCGCCGACTGCTGTCTCGTCACATTGGGAGACTGCCGGCCGAAACTCCTGCCACCTCCCATCCGCGCCGCATCGGCATCCGGAACCGCGATGGCCAGACCGATGATGACCGCACAGGCGCCCGCCGCGGCGTGTGCCATCCAACCCTCCAAACTCGCGTTGAAGCTTCTCATGGCGCTCTGCACACTCCCAAGTGACGTTGATAGAACCGCTTTGACATGCGGGCCCGACCGTCTGTTCACAAGTCCATTCGCGCGCAATCCGATGCGTCTTTGGGTCCCGCCCGGCGCGTTGCCAACGCAGGCGGATCATAACCCGACCGGTGCGCCGGTGATCGCCCCCGGCGCTCGATTGCGGTACGCTGGGTAGAACCGAACTCAGAATCGGATATCAGACTTGAGGGAAAAGGGGGCGATTGTAGCTCTGTGAAGGCTTCTAGATGCTCGTGAGATTCGACAGCGACGTCGGCGGCTTCACGATGTTCGGTGAGGTCGCGGTCAAGCTCCTCAAGATGATGGGCCACAGCGGGACGGTGCCCAGCGCAATCCTGGCGGAGGATATCCCGGCGGCTCTGGATCGCCTCAAAGCAGCCGTGGCAGCCGATTCCGGGTCGTCCCCGCCCCCGCCCGAGCGACACACCGGAAACGCCGAAGCGGAGCCGAAGGTCTCGCTCCGTCAGCAAGCCTACCCCCTCATCGACCTGTTGACCCGTGCGGCGAAGCGCGGCAGCGATGTGATGTGGAAATAGGCGTCAGCGCCGCGCATTCTCTCACCCCCAGCCCCTCTCCCACAGGGTGAGGGAATAGGTAGCGCGACGCCACAGCTCGAAGCGCAGCCCGGATGGTGCCCGGGACGCCCGGTATAGCCTCGCGCTTGCATGAGTTAAACTTGTACTTGAGCGCCCCTCGCGCGGCTCGGATGTCCGAGTTTCCCGCCGCCGTCACCGCCAACGACCCGAGCCTGCCATGAAACAGGACATTCGCTTCCCCAACCTGTTCATCCTCGATCACCCGCTCATCCAGCACAAGCTCACGCACATGCGGGATAAGACCACCTCCACGCGTACTTTCCGCCAACTGCTGCGGGAGATCACGCTGCTGATGGGCTACGAGGTGACGCGCAATCTACCTCTGACCACGCGCAGCATCGAAACGCCGCTCACCACCATGCAGGCGCCGGTCATCGCGGGGAAGAAGCTCACCATCGTGCCCGTGCTTCGCGCTGGCATCGGCATGGCCGACGGGCTGCTGGAGCTGATCCCCTCGGCCCGCGTCGGGCACATCGGGCTGTACCGCGACGAGACCCACCGACCGGTGGAATACGTGGTCCGGCTGCCCGAGGTGGAAGGCCGCGCCTTCATCGTCTGCGACCCGATGATCGGCACCGGCTACTCCGCCGCCCATGCGGTTGACGTGCTCAAGAAGCGGGGCGTGGCGGCCAAGGACATCCTGTTCCTCGCGCTGGTGGCTTCACCCGAAGGTACGCAGGTGTTCCAAGAGCACCATCCCGACGTGCCGATGTTCGTCGGCGCGCTCGACGATCGCCTGGACGAGCACGCCTACATCGTTCCCGG
>JBGPOV010000124.1:0-10664 GCA_041488255.1 Gammaproteobacteria bacterium
AGGGCGCACGCATGCGCGAAGAACTCGAAGGAACGGTCTGACCATGTCGATCATCGTCAAGCTCGACGACATGCTCCACGAGCGCCGCATGACGCTGACCGAGCTGTCTGAGAAGATCGGCATCACGCTCGCCAACCTGTCCATCCTGAAAACCGGCAAGGCGCGCGCGGTCCGCTTCTCCACGCTCGAGGCCCTTTGCGAGGCACTGCAGTGCCAGCCAGGTGACCTGCTCGCATTCGCCTCGACCGCGGAAGAAAAGGAGGTCGCGTGAATACCACTGCAACGATAGGGCGACCGGCGGACATGTCGCCGCAGACCAAGGCCAGGCTCGTTGGTCTCCTTCTGTTGATTACCATGGTGGGGGGAGTATTCGCCCAGGGCTTCATCGCTGGAAGTCTCATCGTATCCGGCGACGCCACGGCCACGGCAAACAACATCCTGACGCACGAGCCGCTGTATCGGCTCGCGTTCGCCATCTACCTCATTGAAATGGCATGCCAGATCGCGATGACGGTGCTCCTATACGACCTGCTCAAGCCGGTGAGCAAGACCGGCTCGGCGCTGGCGGCGGCCTTCGGGCTCATCGGGTGCACCATCAAGACGTTGGCCCGCCTCTTCTTCTTCGCCCCCTTGCTCATCCTGGGTGGCGCGCACTATCTGAGTGTCTTCGACCCGACGCAGCTCCAGGCACTGGCGTTCTTCTCGCTCCGGGTGAATTACACGGTCGAGACCATCGCCATGGTGTTCTTCGGACTCAATACGCTCGTGACGGGCTACCTCGTGTTCCGGTCCACCTTCCTGCCACGAGCCCTGGGTGTGGTGTCGGTCGTCGGAGGCCTGGGGTGGCTGCTCTATCTGTACGAGCCGCTGGCACTCCGGCTGGAATCCTGGATCGTGGGCACCGGCGTCATCGGGGCACTGGCGATGGTACTCTGGCTCCTGGTGAAGGGTGTGAACGAACAGCGGTGGGAGGAGCAGGCCAACGCTGCGACCGCCTCCATCTGGCGATGAAATCTCACAAGGAGGATATCACATGAGACACAACGTCATGTTGACCATCGCGTCGCTGCTCTCGATCGTCCTGATGACGTTTCATTTCACGGACGACGTCCTCCGCGAGGGCGGGATGGCCGTGAGAGGGGCCTGGAACCTCATTGCGGTGCTCATCCTCTTCGTCTGGCTGTACGGAACGCTGGTGCTCGCCGAGCGGCGATCGGGGTACATCATCATGCTCGTCGGATCGCTGCTTGCGTCGGGCATGCCCGTCCTCCACATGATCCTCGCGCGAACGGTGGTCACCAACGAGGCCGCCAGGGCCAGGGGAGACTACGTCTTCGTCTGGACGCTCCTCGCGCTCGGCGTGACCGGGCTCTTCTCCCTCATCCTCTCGGCGCGCGGACTGTGGAGCCTGCGATGGGGCAAGCCCCGGTAGTCGTTGTGAGTGGTCTCCAGGCTCACGGGGCGAGCGTCGTCAAAGAAAGTCGACCCCCTGATTCGCTCAGGGGGCCGATTGGTTTTCGTGTGTCTTTGTGCTCAAGTGCGTTGTGAGTTCCGTTGTGATTCTGCTACGATTCCCGGTCGATCTTCGGGGTCCGAGTCACAACACCGATGCCCAGAACATCGCGTAGTTGCTACTCTATGTTGTAACTCCCCCGACTAATCGTGCGCGTGGGGTTGACGCCCCCGCACTTCCCCACCCCACCGCGTCCGCTCCGCCAGCGATCGGCGCTGGCTACGCGTCAGGGGTCGCGGTGCTACGGCAGCGTGACGTACTGTCCCAGAAACCCCCGCGCTTCCTGCGTATCGAGCCGCCAGTGCCACGCACTCGCCCGGCAGGGGATGTCGCCGAGCGACACCGTGGCCACAACCATGTCCGGATTGCCGTCGAAGAACGTGGGGCCGCCCGAATCGCCGTAGCAGTCGCCGCCCAGCCCCGTGGCCCGGGGGTTCTCCAAGAGCCCAAGCCAGTTGGGCTGGAGGGCCTTGAACGCCGATTGCGACTCCTTGCGCACGCCGTCGAACGGAAAGCCGGGCTTGCCGGTCAGGGTGGCGGAGGTGCCGTAACCGACATTCACGAACAACTGGTCGGTCAAACCACCCTTGGCGGCGAGGGCATCGAGCAGCCCCGCCGGCGGCAGCCGCAGCGGCGTCAACCCCGTGGTCGAGCCCGGGGGCAGAAACACCAGCCCGAGATCGTGGAGGTTCCCCACGTCCCCCCAGTGCTCATCGTGTCCGAATTGCGGGTCGAACACCGCGCCGGTCGCGGTGACGTAGCTGAACGACCCCGCATACAAATCGGGCGAGAACGACACGTAGAATTGTGTCCCCGGCGGCGTGAACACGATGCAGTGGCCGGCCGTAAGGAATACCGTCGCTGCAATCAAGCTGCCACTGCAATGCTCGTCGCCGCCGGTGATCTTGCCGTCGCCGTTGACGTCGAACAACAGCGTCCCAACGCTGGCGTACGCGTTGCCGGTCGGTGTGCCGTTGACGATGAAGCTGGGTGCCGATCCGGCCATGGCAGGCGCGACCGGTTCCCGGTTGCATGCCAGGAGCACAGGGAGAACGAAGGTGAAAGCGAGTCTTCGCATGGTGGCCTCCAACGCAGGATGGTGGGATAGCAAACGGCTCCTAGGTCGCCCTTGAGGCGCCGGGTCCGGCCGGTACCTTGCTCTAGTATCGCGGGGCACCCTCACAGCATTCTGACGGGAGTCTCACAGGCTGATCAGGGGCTCGCTTCTCGGGGTGGCGCTGTGGTCGAGCTTCGGCTTCTCGGCACGTTGCAGCTCAGTGCATCGGACGGACGCGACCTGACGGCCCTCGCCCGCCAATCGAAGCGCACGGCCCTCCTCCTCTACTTCGCCGCTGCCGTTCCCTATGGCCTGCATCGACGTGACACGTTGCTCGCGCTGTTCTGGCCCCAGCTCGACGAGGCCAAGGCCCGCTCGGCCTTGAGCCAGGCCCTCTACGTCCTGCGGAACGCGCTGGGCGAGCAGGCCATCGTGACGCGGGGTGACGACGAGGTCGGGATCTCCCGCGAGGTGGTGTGGTGCGACGTGCACGCATTCGAGACGGCGCTCGACACCGAGCAGTTTGCGGAGGCACTGGCGCTGTACCGCGGCGGTCTGCTCAACGGCTTCTCGCTCGGCGACGCGCCCGAGTTCGGGCGTTGGGTGGACCGGGAGCGCGAGCGGCTGCGGGAGCGTGCCGCCGAAGGCGCCTGGGCGTGGGCAGAGTCTCGTGCCGCCGCCGGGGACGTGGTGCAGGCCACGCGTTGGGCGCGCTGGGCGGTCGGTCTGTCGCCGGCGGACGAGGCGGTGATCCGGCGATTGATGACATTCCTGCATGGGCTCGGCGATCGGGCCGCCGCGCTGCGCGCCTACGAGGCGTTCGCGTTTCGGCTCACCCAGGAATACGAGCTCGAGCCATCGGCCGAGACGCGGGCGTTCGCGGAGGCTCTCCGGCGGGAGGAACCGAGTACTGCCCCAGCCGCGATCCGGGATCTCCCACCTTCGAGCGCAGCGGCACCCGGCCCCGAGCCGGCGCGCCCCCGGCGGCGATTGATTGCGGCTGGGCTGGGCGTTGCGCTTTTGCTGGCCGCCCTCGGCCTCGGGGCCGTTGCGCTGCGTCGCAGTGCGACGGCATCGACCTTCCAGCGCATCGCTGTGCTGCCGCTCGCAAACCTCACCGGCGACACCGCCCAGGAGTACTTCGTCGCAGGGATGCATGACGCGTTGGTGACGGAGCTGGCCAAGATCCGCGCGTTGAGCGTGATCTCGCGCAATTCGGTATTGAAGTATCGCAACTCGACCAAGGGGGTGCCCGAGATCGCGCGTGAGCTACGCGTCGACGCGGTGGTGGAAGGGTCGGTCGTGCTGGAGGGCGACAGCGTGCGCATCAACGCCCAGCTGATCGAGGGGTCCACCGACAGGCACCTTTGGGCCGATACGTTCGTGAAGAACCGGCGACACGTGCTGGCGCTCTATGGCGACGTGGCGCAGGCGATCGCTCGGGAAGTGCGCATCGCACTCACCCCTGAGGAGCGCGCGCGACTCGCCAACGCTCGGGCGGTCGACCCGCAGGCGAACGACCTGTACTTGAGGGGCAAGTACCACTGCGAGTCGTGGGCCGAGGACGGCTTCCAACGCGGGATCGCATTCCATCGGCGGGCGATCGATCAGGACCCGACGTTCGCCTTAGCGTACGAGGGCCTCGCCGTATGCTACGCCGACTGGGCGTTCTTCGATAACGCACCGGCCACTGACGTTACCCCTCTGGCGAAGGCCGCGGCGACGCGGGCCCTCGAGCTGGACTCGACCCTCGGCCTGCCCCACGCAACGCTTGCCTGGATCCGGTTCGTCAACGACCTCGACTTCGTCGGTCCGGACGAGGAGTTCCGGCGAGCCCTGGCGCTCTCGCCAGGGAGTTCCTGGATTCAGAGCTGGTACGGAAGCTACCTCACGTTCGCCGGCCGCTTCGACGACGCCATTCGGCTGAAGCGGCAAGCCGTCGAGCTCGATCCCCTTTCTGTCGCCACGAGTTTCAGCCTTGGATTTGACTTAGTCTTTGCGCGCCGCTACGACGAGTCCATCGCAGAGCTCCGCCGGACCCTGGACCTCTCGCCGACGGAGTTCGCTGCGCACTTGGTCATGGCGGCCGACTACGCGCTCAAGGGGATGCAGCAGACCGCACTCGCGCAGTGCGATTCGGGCATCGCCATCGCCCCTCAGGGAGTTGCGGCCGAGTCGTGTGGGTGGATCTATGCCCGAGCTGGCCGGAGGCAGCAGGCGCTGGATGTGCTCCGGCGAATGACCTCAACATCGCGTGGCCGCCGTACCGACCCTATCGAGATCGCCAAAGTGTACGAGAACCTCGGGGACCGGGATCGCGCCATCGCGTGGCTGCGCCGGGCGGCACGGCAGCGCTTCCCGCCCCTGGTGTTCCTGAAGACCGATCCCATTCTCGATCCGCTGCGGTCGGATCCGAGGTTTCAGGCGCTGCTGCGGGAGCTGCGGATCGCGTCCTAGCGATCGCGCCGCCCCAGATCCCTCAGCGCCGACAGTTGCATCAACCTTCGACACGGCTCCGACGGCCTGTACGGCAGTTCCAGAAGGGCAAAGCAGTCCCTCCCGGTCGCCGTGAACGGCCCGCTGATCGTCGATGACGTGGAGATCATGGTCCATGCAGCGATCGACGGCGTGGGACTTGTTCGTTTACTACCCCCTCAACGGCAGCTACCGGCGGCACTCACTGCGCTCATCGAAACCGTGCGTTTCCGCCCAGAGAAAGAAGCGACCCCCTGATGACGCTTCAGGGGGTCGCGTGCTGTGAGTTCTGCTGTGAGTTACTTACGACACTCGGTTGATCTTCGGGATTCGTGTTACGACACTGATGCCCAAGACCTCGCGTGATTGCTACTCAGTGTGGTAACTCGCTCCCCTGGCGGTTCGCCTGGGGTTCAGGGGTCGCGGGTTCAGCTTCGCGCCGGATGCGTCACATCCCGCCGTCCCGCCTGATTGAAGATCGCGCTCACTTCGACTTCCCGTTGGTTCAAGGCTTTCGGCGGCGCCGGTGGTACCGCGGATCGGGCCCTTCATCCAGCACCGCGGCCGTCACGCGCTCGAGCGCTACCATCAGCCGTCTCCACTCCCCGCGCCCCAATCGCTTGCGGAGGCGGACCTGTATTCTCTTCCATTTATTCTGGGCACGCGCCAATTGCCGGCGACCGGCGGGCGTCAGGTGAAGCCGGCGCTCTCGCCTATCCGCGGCTGGCGCGATCGCGATCCACCCGCGGCGCTGCAAGGGCCGCAGCGTACGCGACAGTGTCGTCGCATCGATCGCGAGCTGCATGCCGAGTCGGGACGGCGTGATTCCCTCGCCCCGCTCGAGCGCCTGGAGCAGAGTGAGCTGGGTCGCGCGCAGGCCGACCGGGCGCAGCGCCCGATCGTACACTTGGGTCACCGCCCGCGCCGCCCGCCGCAGGTTCGCGCAGAGACAGGGAAGCGGCACGATCGAACGCGGCGCGCTCACCAGGTGCTCGCTGGCATGGGCAGCCAATGTAACGCCCGGACGACGATGACGCCGGGTTCTTGACAGGTCGACGATGAGCTTGTATATGCAACTATTGCTGCTGACTGGAGACCGATCTGCGCCAGACGCCATGCGGTTACCGATGCGCCATCCCGAAGCGGCGCGCTCCATGGATGACCTGAGGAGCGCGCGGGTCGCGGGCGGCGAGCTTCGCTACCTGCGGAAGGGCGCGGGCCAGCCCCTGGTGCTGCTGCACACGCTGCGCACCCAGCTCGAATACTTCCTTCCACTGCTCCGTGAGCTCGACACGACGCGCATCGAGGTGATCGTGCCCGATCTCCCCGGGCACGGTCGCGCGACGGCGCCTCGCGTGGCGTACACGGCCGACTACTTCACCGACGCGGTGGACGAGCTGCTCATGGCGTGTGGGTTGCGGGACGCGGTTATCGTCGGCGAGTCCATCGGCGCCTCGATTGCGCTTGGCCTGGCAGCACGACACAGCCCGCGCGTGGCCCGGGTGGTGGCGCTGAACCCCTACGACTACGGGCGCTGGGGTGGCATCCGGCGCAGCTCGACGCTGGCCAACGTCCTGTTCACCGCGATGCTCTGGCCAGTGGTCGGCGCGATCGTCGCCCGTACGGGGACGAAGGGGGTGCTGCGGCGCGTGCTGGAGGGTGGGCTGCACGACCCTCGCCAGCTGCCATCAGAATTGGTCGATGAGCTGTATCAATGTGGCTCGCTCCCCGGCCACGCCCGCGCGTTCCGTTCCCTGTGCCTGAATTGGAACAGCTGGATTGCGGCGCGCGCGCGCTACCCAGCGATCACCGTGCCAGTCACGCTCGCGTACGGGGATGATGATTGGTCACGACCCGAGGAACGAGAGGCGAACTTGCGCGCGATCCCCGGCGCCCGCAGCGTGCCGCTTCGAGGCTGCGGCCACTTTTCGAGCTTGGACCGGCCCCAAGAGGTCGCGCGAATCATCGTCGAGGGAGGAACGTGATGCGCTGGACGCGGTTGAGTTTCTTCTATCTCATCGGCTACCTGAGCGTCGGCGGACTCGGGCTGCTCGTCGCCCCGGAGCTCGCCCTGCGGCTGCTGGGCGCGACCGCGAGCTATCCGGTCGTGTTCGCCCGGTTGCTGGGCGCGTTCATGGTGGCGCTCGCCCTCCTGGTCGGGCAGATCGTGCGGTACCGTGTGGAGGTGCTCTACCCGACGACGCTGATGGTACGGGTCGTACTTCTCGGCACGATCGTCGGGCTCTACTTCGAGTCGCGTGATCCGCTCTTTCTGGTGCTCAGCGGGATCGTCGCGCTCGGGATGCTTCTCACGACCGCAGGCTTGCTGACCGACCGACGCGCGAGCGCGAACGCTCGGACAGGCGTCCTCGGTCAGCGATCATGAAGCCGTCCGTTCCCCTGCCTGCGGCGGGAACCGGGCCGCACAGCTCGGCCCTATCTCTCCTGACTTCCGCGGAGGATCCTATGAGCGCGCCCTCTCCGTCTCCCGTCTTGAAGCCGGTGCTCACGATTTTCGGGCTCATCTTCATCTTCGGCATACCCGTACTGAATCGCCTCTGGCCGAGCGGCTGGGCCTGGGCACCGGAGCAGCCGGCGTACCTGCACATGATTTGGGGTATCTACGCCACGCTGGGCGTGTTCCTCTTGCTCGCCGCCCGGGACCCAGCCCGCCATCTGAGCATCATCTGGTTCACCGTCTGGTCCAGCCTCGTGCACGCCGCAATAATGGCGGTCCATTCCTTTACCGACCAAGGTCAGATGGGTCATCTCTGGGGTGATGTCGCGGCCCTCATCCTCACGGCGGCCGTGCTAGCTGCCCTGGCGCCTCGCCAGGCGTCAACGCCCACACCGGTCTAAGCAAGGGGCTCCTTTAATGGCCGGGAGCGTCGGTAGCACGTAGCGGAGAGTATTAACCGCTCCGGGCGGGCGTGCCCGATCCGGTTGCTGACGAAGCGGACAAGGTGACCCTCCGGCCGGCGCGAAAGCAACCCTCTGGACAGCTTTCAGAGTGTCGTCGTGTTGTGAGTTTCGTTGTGAGTTTCGTGGTACTACGCGTCGCATTCAGCCTGCCGAGTTGCAACACCGACGCCCAGAACACCGCGTGATTGCTACTTAGTGTCGTAACTCGCCAGACTAACCGACCGTATGGGGTTCAGGGGGTCGCGGGTGAAGCGTCGGCGCCTGCGGCGCCTCCGCTGCGCTCGCCGCGCTGCGCGCGGCGCCGGCCCTGACGGGCCGGACGCGACAAATCCCGCCGTCCCGACTGGAGTAACGGAATGCCAGATAGCCAGGTATGCTGTCTGGCATTTCTGTTTTTTCTGGAGAGGGAATGTTGGAGTGTCGCTCCCTTGTTGGAGTGCCGCCCGCTTAAGGAAGGGCGTTATACTATTCAGGGCCGTTGGTGCCTTAGGGTTTGGCCGTTCTGACAATTTGATTGGAACCGCATCTCTCCAGCACTGACATATGCCGCCGCCTGCACCACTCACTGATCAAGTCATTGTTGCGGTCGCTCGTTGGAGTCGGTCGCGCCATCAGTTTGTTTCGAGGGATTCGCCCAACTTTGAGAGGAGAGTACTCATCAATGCCTGGCAACGAACTGCAGACGTTCCTGGAGGTCTGGGACCTCGAGGCGAAGAAGACCGTCGTGCTGCTGAAGGCCTTGCCCCCGGGCCAGTACGACTTCCGGCCCGATGCCGGCGGGCGGTCGCTGGGCGAGCTGGCCTGGCACCTGGCCGAGGCGGACGCCTACGTCAGCTACGGCATCGAGCAGGGCTCGTTCGCGCCGGGCATGAAGCCGCCCGGCATCGAGCGGCCGAAAACAATCGAGGCGCTGGCCCCGGGCTACGAGCGGGTCCACGCCGAGGCGGCCGGGCGGGTGCGGCGGCTCGCTCCGGCGGACCTGGACCGCACGCTCAAGTATTTCAGCGGCGACGAGCAACCGATCCGCGACCTCCTGTGGTCGGCAGTCCTGTTTCACAACATCCACCATCGCGGCCAGCTCTCCATTTTATGCCGGCTGGCGGGCGGTGCGGCGCCGGGGATGTTCGGGCCCAACCGGGAAGAGATGGCGCGCGTGCGAGCCCGGGCGGGGGCGTAGGCGGGCTCGTTCGCGTTGTGAGTCTCGTTGTGAGTTTCGCACGATGTCCTCTGGACACGACCGGGGCTCGAACCCACGCGGAGGAAGGCTCCTCTCCCGACCCCCTGTACGTGCATCAGGCGGTCGAACGTCGCCGGCATGCGTTTAGAATGCTTCGGCGAACCGCTGTGAATCATGCCGATCGTTCCTTGCCATCCGGCTTCCTCGCACGTTCGCTTCGGGATTACGTGCGTTTGCGTCGACTGGGTCGGTTCGACGTCGGCCGGCGCGATGCGCCATACCAGCACCAGGGCACCTCGCACGTCGCCGATCATGCATCCCATGAACTCAGTGGACTTCGGTGAGACGTTCACCGGTGGGTCGCGGTGATAGCGCCATCGCCTTGCTCCGCGCCTGACACCTGCTCCCACTCGTTAGCCCGCGAGTCATAGAGGAACGTCTCGTTGGTAATTGCGGTAGCGACGGGGCCGCCTCCGAAGAGGACCACAGGCCCATTGGTGCGGCTCATCACGTGCTATGCGCGAGGCCCCCGCGCGGCCTGGCGCCGGGGTGGAAACCCAAAGGCAGACCGATATACGAGAGACGGGATGCACACATCTAGGGTGCTGACCAGGACCGCGACCGCGGTGAGGAGCCCGCCCAGCGCGTATCCAACCAAGGGCCGGCCCGCTTGGAAGGCCCAGGCAGTGGCGACGAGCCACACCGCTCCCAAGCCGCACGCGAAGCGGGACGGTGCGCCTCGCCGCGGAAGCGGGGCGGTCTTGGTGATGAAGCGAATCCCGTAGTTGTAGATCAGATCGAAGGGGTGGATCGGGAACAGCGCTGCGAGACCTGCAATCGGCACCAACAGCAACAGAATGGTCGGCGATGCCATGGCTGTGCCCACGCCGGCCATGACGGCGCACAGCCCGAAAGCCAGCCGCAGCCACGGAGCGACCTCTCCGAGCGCCCGATCATCCACGCGTTCGAATCCCTGAATGTCGAGGCGGCGGCGTGTTGTTTCGGTCAGCGGACTCATGACGTCTACTCCGCGTTGTTGAATCTGACTTGACGCCTAACGGACCGCGCGTACGCTGCGGCGCGCCGCCAGCTTCGAGCGCTTGCTTAGGGCACGCCTAACGGGCGTTGCGTCAGTCTGGCGCCGGCTTCAATGCGGTCATCATGACCGCCTTGACGCCGTAGGCCTCGGCCGAATTCTGCGTCGACTCTTTGCGAAACCGGAACCGCGGGACAACGGCCGCCCGGACACGACTGAAGCCCGTCTCTTCCAGCAATCTGAACATCTCTCCCTCCGGGAGAGCACCGCCGATTCAGCTGGCCCAGAGCTTGGGGTCGTTGACTATTGACTGGGACAGTTGCTTGGCGCTGACGATATCCGTAATCGAGATCCGGCCGCCCGGCCTCAGCACGCGGAACATCTCCTCGACGACCCGGCGCTTGCGGAACGAAAGGTTCACCACCCCGTTCGAGATTACCACGTCCACCGAGGCATCGGGGAGCGGGATGTCTTCCATGCGACC
>JBGPOV010000125.1:0-10644 GCA_041488255.1 Gammaproteobacteria bacterium
GCGCTGATCACGCCGCCGGTGGGCCTCAACCTCTACGTGGTCCAGGGCATGCGCGAGCGCGGCTCGATCAACGAGGTGATCCGCGGTGCGCTGCCGTTCGTGTTCGCGATGGTCGCGCTGATCGCGCTGTTGATGGTGGCGCCGGGCGTGGCCCTGTGGCTGCCGCGCCATTTCATGGGCTGAGGTGGCGGGCGTTGCTCTCCTGCGCGACACCCTCGAGCACGCGACGCAGGCGCAGTTCGTCTACCGCCATGCCTGGCATCCCGGGGACCTCGTGATCTGGGACAACCGCGATACAATGCATCGCGCGCGGCCGTTCGACGACGCGAGGAATCGCCGCGAGCTACGTCGGGTGACTACGCCGGGCATCGAATCGCCCGCCGTCACCTGACCCCGAACCTGCGGAACGCCGACAAACCGAGGCCGCCACATCATGCACATCGTCGATGCCCAGCTCCATCTCTGGGGCGCGAACACGCCGGAACGCCCGTGGCCGCCGGGCCGCGAGCGCGAGGCGCAGCGGCCGTACCCGATCTCGAAGGAGACGTTGCTGTTCGAGATGGATCTGGCCAACGTGAGCCGGGGGATCCTCGTGCCGCCCTCCTGGGAAGGCGACCGCAACGACCTGGCGCTGGAGGCGGCGCGCCGGTACCCGGACCGGTTCGCGGTCATGGGGCGCGTCGCGCTGCAGGATCCGAGCAGCCGCGCCCTGGTGGCCGACTGGAAGAAGCAGCCGGGCATGCTCGGCATGCGCTTCACCTTCCACAACGAGCACAACCGCCCCTTCCTTACCGACGGCACGGCCGACTGGCTGTGGCCCGCAGCAGAGCGCCATGCGATCCCCCTCATGGTTCTCGCGCCGGGATCGCTCGAAAGCATCGGCCGCATCGCCGAGCGGCATCCGGCCCTCAGGGTGGTCATCGACCACGCCGGCCTGCACGTCCGCGGGAAGGCCCCGAGGGTGTTGGAGGACCTCCCGGCCGTATGCGCGCTAGCGAAGCACCCCAACGTGGCGGTGAAAGCGTCGGGGTTGCCAGCGCTTTCGGCGCAGCCTTATCCGTTCCGCGATCTGCACGACGCCGTTCGGAGATTGTTCGACGCTTTCGGCCCGCGCCGGACGTTCTGGGGCACGGACCTTAGCCGCATGCCCTGCACGTACCGCGAGTGCATCGACCTGTTCACCAAAGAGCTTCCCTGGCTCAAAGGCGAGGACCTGGAGTGGGTGATGGGGCGCGGCGTATGCCAGTGGCTTGGCTGGCCCTTGTGACAGCACCTGCGCGGGCAGTTGGACGAGGTGCCGTCGGGTAAGCCTCGTGCTATTCCGGAGCTCGCGTGTCAGGCCGCAAGGTGCCTGAGCGGCGAGTCTGCCAGGTACCCGCGCAACTTGGAGAGCTGCTCGTTGGTGGAATCCGGCATCCACGACTCGGGCGCTACCTTGGTCGCCTGATCCAGGTACTGCGCCGACCCGGGCTCGTCACCCAGGCCGATGGCCGCCTCGGCCATGGTGGCCAAGAGCCAGTAACGCTCCGCTCCCGTCTCCGCTGACTCCTTGAGTGATTCGAGCTTCTTCTTGCAGATCTCCAGCACGTCGGCTCGCGTCCGACGCGCCAAGATGAAATCGGCGATTGCATCGGCCGGCTGGGACAAGGATGCCCGCACGTTGAGCAGGAAGGCCCAGTTGATCGCGTTGTAGTAATCGCCGAGCAGTCGGTAGCCCTTCTCATAAGCAAAGATAGCCGCGTCGAGCTGCTTCCGCTCCTTGGAGATTTCGAACATGCGCTTGTGAATGGCGCCCCACAGCCCCAAGGTCTCCGCGTCGTTCGAGCGCAAAGGGTCGAGCTGCTCGAGGATGCCCCGCGCTTCCTCCAGCGCCTTGCGCTCGTCGGGATGTTTCGACTTGTAGGTCACCAGCGCCAACTGCTGCACCACATAGCTTTCTCTGGGAGCGATCTCCCGAACCGTCTCGAGCAGACTCTTCGCCTTCAGAAAATCCTTGTTCGCCTTTGCTTTGTGCACTTGGTCCATAAGCACCGCCAAGGCAGCGTTCTCGGGTTGCGCTGTTGTCTTCGCTGCGCTGCTTTCGGCGGCTGCCGGCGGCTGGATGGTTCCTTCGGTCGATCCGCGGACGGGTGGGTTAAGGGGCTTGAGGAAGGTGTACACCGGGCTGTCCGTCTGGCTCCTGCTCATGATCTCCTGGATGGCCTTCTTGAGCTCCCCTCGGAACCGCTCGACCACATCGATATCGAGGGCTTTCCCGTCGTGCCGGTACTTTCGGATCACGATGTGGTTCACGTCGAACGGAGAACTGAACTGCTCCTCGGCAATGACGATCGTGGTGTGCGGCTTGAGTGCGTGACGAATACCGAGCTCGTAGGCAGCATTGAGGTTCGAGGTAGAAAGGTCGGCAACCACCAAGTCGGCATCGAGGAGCTGCTCGTACATCGGAACATCGATGGTGCCGGAGTGGGGAATCTCGTCGGCACGGACGCATTCGAGGCCTGCTTCTTCCACCGCCTTCTTGATGATGTGCTTGTAAGTTTTGTCCAGATCCAGAACACGGCTCGTCTTGTAGTCTGTCTTCTCCCCGAATCCCATGACCACGAAGCATTTCTTCTCGTCAGCCATTCTCGACACCCCTCGCATGGACAACAATTGGGACCTGCTCCCGAGGCTATCCTAAGCCCGACGCGATGACCATACGAACCCCGGCCCAGGCTGGGATAGCCGGCCTATTCACCGCAGCGCAAGCTCTCTCATGTCGGCCAAGCTCGCCGCTGGCAGCTACTGGGTCGGACCGGCCTGCATCGCGACTATCTGCTTGGCGGGCGTCGGCTGCTCCGAGCCCGTCTTCTTCAAGGCGGCGTCGAGCTGCTCGGTGAGCCCAGCCCGCGCAGTTTCGCCCTCCTTGAGCCAAGTTTCCTGTTCGCGGGACAGTTCATCGTGGACCAACTTGACAAAATCCTTCACGATCGTGGCGGGCTCCCCTGCAATCGCGGCCGACCGCACCTCGTCAAGACGGCCACGTAGCAGCTCCAGTTTGGAGAGGGCTGCGCCATACCTCTCGGCAGTGGCGCTATCACCGGTGACGGCTTCGCGGGAGGAGGCAAAGAAAGCCAGTGCCGCACCCACTGACCCTAGCGCGGCAAGTGGCAGCCACCGGATGTCACCCATGGCACCGAGCAGCCCTCCAGCCGCAGTGGCGAGCGACGCTGGGACAGCTGCAAGGCTGGCAAGCGTAACGGTTCTTTCAGCCGACCTGCGATGGTCGACACGTCGCCGGGCGTAGAAAGCAATCTGTACGTCGAGCTGATAGCGGCGGAAGTACTCCAGTTTTAGCAGGGGCAACGGAAGTTCGGAGGAAGCGTCGGCGGGTGCGTCCACGATCGCCTCGAAATAAGCCAGGCGCGCTTGTTCAGCCATGGCGCGCGTGCGCATCCAGGTCTCGAGCAGGCGCCCGGTACGGACCCGCGTCAGCCACATGGACGCGAGCGCCCCCGTAAGCAGGGCGGACAGCCCCAGGATAATCAGCACGACCTGTAGGCCGCTCACTGGATGCGTAGCCAGGCTGCCGGCCTTGTCGCTGCCGCCGGCTTGCGCCGCCAGCAACCCGACCGCCATCAGCACCGCACTCAGGATCGCCGTCGCGAGGACCGCTGCGTTCGCCCGCATTACCACGCGCTTGTATGTGCGCTGTGCGTCCACGGCCTCAGCATCGAGACGTTGGTACTGCAACATCGGCGCTTCCACCCTGGACGTATGCAACACCCTTGACAGGCTGGGCGCCCCGTCCTTCAGCTCCTCGGCATGCTTCGCGGGCGCGATGACATAGTCATCGGGTCGTTCCCCGCCGACCACGGCCATGGCGCGATCGACGATTTCTGCTGGGCTCATGGTGCCTCCCTCAAGGTTTTCCGAGTGCTCTTACCGACCACGTGCTTGCCGGCCGCGATGGCGGCCTGCGCGATGGGTGCGTGCAGCGTGTTCGGCGTGGTGGGGGGATGTGCTGCGTCACACAACGGCGGTTCATCATGACAACATCGATCGGGCATTGTCAATTTGCGCGGGCCGCTTTGACGGACGTTGGCCTCCCTCTCCCCAACCCCCGGATCGAGTCCGGGGGAGCTGGCTAGTGCGGGGCGTGGCTTCGGCAACCGAGGCACCGTCGATCTCGTGGCCGTACAATGGATGAAGAAGAAGCAGAGAATCCGTGTTGAGGGTGAGGGCCGGGTGAGGGGCCTGGTACAGCGAGAACGCGGGTTTGCCCGCTGTTCTTGTGGCCGCAACACTTTGTGAGGGCGTATCGGAACTCGGGTGATCGCCCGGCCGAGACATCCCTGGGATCACACTGGCCCTAAGAGGCGCGGGAGGGGGGATGAAACATCGAACTGCTGCTGTGCCGCTCCTTGCGGCTGCGTTGCTGACTTGCCTCGGATGGACTGGAGAGAGCTGGGCGCAGGCGAAGATCCCGCGCGTCGGTATCCTCAGTTTTGGCCAGGGCCTTACTGGCGACCCGGCAAAGCAATGGTGGGAGCCGTTCCACCGAACGCTCCGAAACCAGGGTTGGATCGAGGGCCAGAACGTTTCGCTTGAATTCCGCAATGCCCCCGGCGACCCGTCGCGGCTTGCCGAGGCCGCCGCTGAATTCGTTCAGCTCAAGGTCGATGTCATCTTGGCCGCAAGCGCACCGGCTGTCCGTGCCGCCTACGCGGCGACCCGCACCATCCCGATCGTCGCGAACGATTTTACGACCGACCCGGTCGCCGAAGGCTATGTCGAGAGCTACGGCCGGCCCGGTGGAAACCTCACCGGGGTCTTTCTCGACGCACCTGGATTCGCGGGCAAGTGGCTCGAGCTTCTGAAGGCCATGATCCCCGGCCTGTCACGCGTCGTGGTCCTGTGGGACCCCAGCCCGGGCCCCACGCACCTGCGAGCACTGCAAGGTGCTGCCCGGTCCTTCGGCGTACAGCTCCAGGTTGTCGAGGTCCGCAAGCCGGACGACCTCGACAGGGCTTTCTCTGCGTTCCGCGGATGGCCCCAGGCGCTCATCATCCTGCCTTCGCCAATGATCTATGAGCAGAGCGAACGACTCGCCAAACTGACGATGAAGCACCGGCTGCCTGCGACATCCATGGCCCGTCTGTTTGCCGAAGCGGGCGGTGCGGTCGCCTACGGTCCCGACCTGGCCTCGGCGTACGAGCGTTGTGCTGTCCTCGTGGCCAAGATCCTCGGTGGCGCCAAACCAGCCGAGCTTCCGGTGGAGCGGCCCACAAAGGTCCAGCTCGTCGTCAACCTGAAGACCATCAAGGCCCTCGGCCTGACAGTGCCGGATTCCGTTCTGCTCAGAGCCGACGAGGTGATCCGGTAACAACACTGGCCCTGCTGGTGCGCAGGCCCTTCAGTTCCAGGGCCTGCCTGCATATTCGCAGGGAAATCCCGGCAGCATTTATAGATAGTATGTGGTTTGCCGAGGCCGTCGCAGGGTTCGTTCGGCTCAAGGTCGATGTCATTTTTTTGCGACAAGCGCAGGGGCTGTCGGTGCCGCCCACGCAGCGACCCGCACGCCCCATGCACGCACTAGTGGAACCTGCTCGGCCCGCGCGCCGGCCGGGGGTGGGACGTTCGCAATATTCACGAGCGCGAGCCATTTACGCAAGCCAAAACAGTCCAAATCTTCCGTTTTGTGAGATTTAGACCGTCGCAACGTCCCCAGCTATAGGGTAAGGTTAAGAACAATAATAATCGGCTGTGCGCCGAACTCGCGACGCTTATGCACGTACTTTGGATGTCCGACAGTCCGGACACGCCATCGGGCTTCGGAAACGTCACTCGCTTTGTCTGCGAAGGGCTGGCGCGTCGCGGCCACCGGGTTGGCATCCTGGGGTGGCAGACGCGCAACCCCTTCGAGTGGAACGGCTGCAAGGTCTATCCGACGCATCTCGACCCCCTGGGGAGCGACGCGCTCTACGGGTACCTTGTGCGGCATCGCCCGGATGTGGTGATTGCCCTGGCGGACGTCTGGTGGCTGCCGTTCTTCACCGCACCCCACGTGCGGCGCCAGATGGAGCTGACCGACACCCCCTGGCTGCTGTACTTCCCGATCGACGGCGATACCCGGGACGAGCGGCTCCCGCCGAGCTGGATCGAACTGCTGCGCGAAGTCGACGTGCCCATCGCCATGAGCCGGTACGGCCAGCGCATCGCCAACCGCTGCGGCGTCCACTGCGAATACATTCCGCACGGCGTCGACCTCGATATCTTCTGCCCGCCGCTGGATCGGGAACAGGCGAAGGCGCGGCTGGGCGTCCAGGGCAAGTTCCTGGTGCTCTCCGATAGCCGCAACCAGCCCCGCAAGATGTTGCCCCGCCTGCTGGACGTCTTTGCGAGGTTTGCGGCGGAGCGTCCGGATGTGCTGCTGCATTTGCACACCGATCCCGACGACGAGTTCGCCAAGTCCCAGTCCTATTCTTACGACCTGCGCGCCGACCTGCGTCATCTGGGGCTCGACGCCCAAGTCAGATTCAGCCCCGGGTTCACCATGAAGCAGGGCACCGGCTTGCCCCTAAGCGAACTCGCGGCCTGCTATCGGGCGGCGGACGTGCACCTGCTCGCCTCGAGCGGCGAGGGATTCGGCCTGCCTACGCTGCAAGCCGCGGCCGCCGGCGCGGTGCCGCTGGCCAGCGCCTATAGCGCGAGCCTGGAACTCGTCGAGGGCCACGGACAAGCGATCGCGGTGAGCGAGTGGAGCGAGACCGAGTTCGGTATCCGCCGCGCCCTGATCGACGTGAAAGATGCGTCCGACAAGCTCGCGCACTATTACGAGGATCGTGTGCTCCTGCGCGAGCATTCGGCCCGGGCGCGGCAGTTTGCGCTCGCCTACGGCTGGGAGGCGGTGCTCGACGACTGGGATCGGCTGCTGTGCAGCCTTGAGAGCGGGCGCCGACGCATCGTCCGCTCACCCTACCGAACGATGCAACGCGTCGAAGTGGTCGATCCGGCAAGTAGCGCGGTGCCCTCGCGCGCGCCTTCCCCCTATCTGCGGACGGCCCCGGTCGACAACCGGGTGCGGCGGGAGCTTCCCGCGATCCCCGGCGCGTCGGTGACGGTGACCATGGTGCAGCGGGAAGTCGGGCGCCTGGAGGCCTCCATCGTCGCCGATGCCAGGCGGCAGGACACGGAGGTTTGCATCCCGGTGGTGCCGCAGGCCTGCGAACTGGGCCGCCTGCGCGTCCCGCGCCGGCCCGGATACGTTTGCGTCGCGCCTGGCGACGTTTTCGTCTTCACGGCGTTGCAGCGCATTTTTCCGCTGCTGCGCGGGTGGATGCCCGTGCGGCGCGGACAGTCGCAGGCGCCGAAGTTAGACCGGCTGCGGAGCGTAGCGGTGGCCGACGCGGAGGGTGCCCGCTACGAGCTCGCGCAATCGACGATCGTCTTGAATGTGGCAGGAAGCCTGCTCGAGGAAATGCTCGTGGATGCGGCGCTCTACGGCGCGCTATGCATCGGCACGCCCCGCGTGAGCGTGCAAACCATGCTCTGGGCCGAGCTGGCCACAGACGATCAGGAACGCGCGGTCTGCCTGGCACGCGCGCTGTTCACGAATCCGGCGCGCGTCAGGCGCCTCACGGCACTGGCGCGAGAGGATTGCCAGCGGGTGTACGCGCCCAACGAGGAACAGGCTGCGGCCAGCCTGCGGCGCCTGCACGCCGCACAATGGGCCGACCTTTCGAGCGTCGCCGCCACGGCCGGGGGATGACTTGCCATGGCCATGCAGATCTACATCGTGACCCTGCGCGGTGAATACACGCCGGACTCGTCCCGCGATCTGCAGCGCTTCGTGCGCGGATGCGGCGGGTACATCCTGATGGTCACACGCAATGGTCCTATCATTGCGATCGATGACAGTCGAGCAGCCCTGATGGCAAGGAATCCTCTAGTCGACTTTCTCGGGCCGGTCACCCTGAATCCCAGCGGCGTTGCAGCGGACATTCTGACCCGCATCTTCGCCGAGAATCTCAGCAAGCAAATCGACGGCGGGGGGTAGGCAACAACCCCGATCTCAACGGGTAGCATGGCGGTGCTCTCACGAGCGGAAAGGTAGGAGACAATCATGGCAATCGGAAAGGATTTGCTCGACGTTCCCTTTGGCGACATGATCTTCAGCATGGCGAACGCCATCGCCAACAGCCAGCGCAAACTGGATGCGGCGTCGCTGCGGACGTTACGGACCCTGGCGGGGACAAGATTTGACTTCATCCCGGAAATCACGGAGGTACTGACGCCCAAACCGCTCGACCCGGTGGACATCGGCGACGGCAAGACCATCACGCCCACTGGCGTGGACATCAAGGTCTTCCCTTCTCCGCCGATCAAGTTGACCCTGTTGCAGGCGGGGCTGGTGCCGCAGTTCTACCAGTTCACCGAATCCATCATCGAGGTGAAGATCTCGCTGTCCAGCAAGTTGGACATCAGCCATTCCTCCGAAGTGGACATCGGCTTCGAGGTCGATACCAAGGTGGAGGCCGGGGGCGGCCTGCTCAGCTTCTTCGGCGGGCCGTCGGGCTCGGTGACCACGTCCTTCAGCTCGCACGTCAACATCAAGAACTCGATCACCTATTCGTATACCGCTGAGGGTTCGAGCCTGCTGCGCACCACGCTCAAGCCGGTTCCGCCTCCGGTCCGCTTCATGCCCCGGTTCATCACCGTGAACGCGCTGGTTTCGCCGCCCACCATCAACACGAGCGAATAGCGGAGCAGCCGATGCCTACCATCACGCAGGTCGGCAACGAGCTCGCCGAGGTCCCGTTCGGCGAGTTGCTACGCAGCGTGGCCGAGGGCATCGCCGAGGGGCAGCATGCCCTCGACATGACATCGCTGCGCACGCTCATCGAGTTGACGAAGATCCAGGTGGACCTGATCCCGGAAGTGACCGAGGTCATCACCCCTGCGCCCTTCGACGTGCCGGTGTCGGGCCAGGCGCCGGTGCGCGTCACCGGGGCCCGGGTGGAGGCCTCCGCTGCCGCGCCGGTGCAGATGAGCGCGTTGCAGGCCGGGATCGAACCCACGTTCTACCAGTTCACCGAGGCGACCATTCAACTCAAGGTGTCGCTGCAGTTGCGCGAGACGCAGGAGACGGATACCGATGGGAAGAAGCAGACGGGCCTGCGGGTGTTCGGATCGAACGTCAATTTCCGGAGCCAGAACACGTTCTCCTACACGGCCGAGGCATCGAGCAGCGTGACGGCGATCCTGCGTCCGGTGCCGGCGCCCAGCCGCGTGGTACCTGCTACGATCACGGTGAACGCGCTGGGGCCCACGCCAGTCGTCAACGTGAGCCGCTAGCCGGAGCGTGCAAAGCGTAAGCGAGTTCGCTTGACCAGCGGAGGTGAGCCATGGCGGACAACCCGCTCGCCAAGTTCGTCGAGGTCTTCTCGTCACCGATAGAGAGCGTGATCGTAGCGCTCGGCAAGGGCATCGCCGAGGCGCAGACCGCGCTCGACCAGAACTCCGTCAAGACGCAGGAGGCGATCGATGCCGACCCGGTCCTGTCGCGCCAGGGTGTGCAGGCCACCTGGTACCAGTTCCCGCGCGTCGATCTGCGCCTCAAGCTGGCGCTCACCGTCGTCGAGGAAGCGCCGGCGAGCTCAGCCGCCAAGGGTATCTCGGCCGCCCCGCTTGCATCGCTCGCTGTCGCGCGTCGCCTAATCGCGCAGCCGGTGAGCGCGGCCTACCAGAACCACTTCAACTACGACGCGCAAGCCTCGTCCGAGATCACGCTGTCCATCGTGCCGGTGCCGCCGCCGCGCGGTGCGGATCAATCGACCATCCCGCCCCGATTGACTAACGAGCAGGTACAGGCGGCCGCGCTGGCCAGTCCGGCCAGCTTCGTCACCACCACCGACAGCGGGGGCAATAAAATTCCGGTGGCCAATCTGCGGTTCGACATCAACTTCAACTCGGCGGCCCGCACTTGGTTCGTCCTGCAATACGATCCGGTGAACCAGGCGGCCAAGGCCGTCGTGGTGGCGGTGGACGATGTCACCGGGTCGGTGCGCGTCATCGGTACCTGAGACGGGGTGAGCCGTGGCAGCCAATATCGACGACATTCTCAACCGTCTCGCCAAGCTCCTGGATGCAACCACCGACAGCCGCGTGAAGGAGCAGCTCCCGGCGATCATCAAGGACCTCAAGAGCTACGCGCAGGACCAGGAAACGGAGCGCAACAAGCTGCAGGACGCGCTGAACCAGCAGAAGGCGACCATCGACCAGCTGACGAGTACCGTCGCGACGCTGCAAAAAACCAACGCGGATCAGGCCAACCAGATCGAAGAGCTGAAAAAAAAGCTCGCTGGCACCGAGTCGAGCGCTACGCCGCTCAACCTCGCGACGTCGTTCAAGGGCGTGATGGACGCGATCCAGGCCGAAGCGCGGCAGACCCCAGGGGTAGCCACCACCGTCAAGAGCATGGACATCGAGGTGAAGGGGCTGGTGCAGGTGTCGCCGGACAAGGCCACCCAGCTGGTGCTGCCGGCCGTGGGCTCGGCGATCGACGCCAACGCCCTGTCCACCCTGCGCATCTCATTCGGCGCGATTCCCGTCGCGAGCACACCCGCACCCCCTTCGCCGGCCGCCGCACCTCCTTCGCCGGCC
>JBGPOV010000126.1:0-10592 GCA_041488255.1 Gammaproteobacteria bacterium
GCCGGCGACGTCAAGTACCACATGGGCTTCTCCTCCGACATCATCACGCCGGGCGGCCCCATGCACCTGACGCTGGCCTTCAACCCATCGCACCTGGAGATCGTAAACCCGGTGGTCGAAGGCTCGGTGCGCGCGCGCCAGCACCGCCGCCGCGACCGCGAAGGCCGACAGGTGCTGCCGGTTGTTCTTCACGGCGACGCCGCATTTGCCGGCCAGGGCGTGGTCATGGAAACGCTCAACCTTTCGCAGACCCGCGGCTACCGCACTGGCGGGACTGTGCACATCATCGTCAACAACCAGATCGGCTTCACCACCTCGGACACGCGCGACGCCCGCTCGACGCTGTACTGCACCGACGTGGTCAAGATGGTCGAAGCGCCGGTGTTCCACGTGAACGGCGATGACCCGGAGGCCGTGGTGCTGGCCACTGAGATCGCCCTCGAGTTCCGCGCGCAGTTTCAGAAGGACGTGGTGATCGACCTGGTCTGCTTCCGGCGCCACGGCCACAACGAGCAGGACGAGCCGATGGTGACACAGCCGCTGATGTACAAGCTCGTCGCGCAGCATCCGGGGACCCGCAAGCTATACGCGGACAAGCTAGTGGAGCAGGGCGTGATCCAACCGGAAGACCTGGACCAGATGGTCAAGGCGTACCGCGCCGCGCTCGACGGCGGCTACCACACGAACAAGACTATCCTGTCCAACTACCGGCCGCCTTACGCGGTGAACTGGGAGAAGTTCAAGGGCGCCAAGTGGACCGAGAAAGTGGAGACTGTGGTGCCGATCCCGGAGCTCAAGTCCCTGGCCGAAAAGCTCACCACCGTTCCGCTCGAGTTCAAGCTGCATTCGCGAGTGGAGAAAGTGATCGCGGACCGCCGCCAGATGGGGCAGGGCAAGCTGCCGCTGGACTGGGGCATGGCGGAGAATCTGGCTTACGCTGCGCTGCTCAAAGACGGGTACCCGGTCCGCATGTCGGGCCAGGACAGCGGCCGTGGCACCTTTTTCCACCGCCATGCGGTGCTGCACGACCAGGCCCGCGAGCGCTGGGACGCAGGCACCTGGGTACCGCTGCAGCACATCGCCGAGAACCAACCCGACTTCGTCGCGATCGACTCGGTACTGTCCGAGGAGGCGGTGCTCGGCTTCGAATACGGCTATGCCACCGCCGAGCCGAACGAGCTGGTGGTCTGGGAGGCGCAGTTCGGCGACTTCGTCAACGGCGCCCAAGTGGTGATCGACCAGTTCATCGCCTCGGGCGAGGTCAAGTGGGGCCGCATGTGCGGGCTGGTGCTGATGCTGCCGCACGGCTACGAAGGCCAGGGCCCGGAGCACTCGTCCGCGCGCCTCGAACGTTTCCTGCAACTGTCCGCGGACTACAACATGCAGATCTGCGTGCCTTCCACGCCGGCGCAGATGTTCCACATGCTGCGGCGGCAGATGATCCGGACCTTCCGCAAGCCGCTCATCATCTTCACCCCCAAGAGCATGCTGCGCCACAAGGAATCGGTGTCGAGTCTGGAGGAGCTGGCCGCAGGCGGCTTCCAGCCTGTCATCGGTGAATCGGACAATCTCAAAGCGGACGAGGTCAAGCGCGTCGTGTTCTGCAGCGGCAAGGTTTACTACGATCTGCGCGCGGCGCGCCGCGAGCGGGGCATCACCGACATCGCGGTGGTGCGCCTGGAGCAGCTGTATCCTTTCCCGCACGACGAGTTCAAGGCGCAGATCGAGCGCTATGCCCAGGCCCGGGAGATCGTCTGGTGCCAGGAGGAGCCGGGCAACCAGGGCGCCTGGCACCGCATCCAGCATTACCTGCTGCGCCACCTGCTGCCGACGCAGAAACTGAGCTACGCACTGCGTCCGTCGTCGGCTTCGCCCGCCGCCGGTTATCTGGCGCTGCATAACGAGCAACAGAAGGCCGTGATGGACGCGGCGCTCACCCACGGCGTCTGACAGGGCCGTGCCGGCCGCCGCCGCCGGGCCCGGAGGGATCGGAGAACACATGCTAGTTGAGGTAAGGGTTCCACAGCTGTCCGAGTCGGTCTCGGAAGCCACACTGCTCGCCTGGCACAAGAAGGCTGGCGAGTACGTGCAGCGGGACGAGAACCTGATCGACATCGAGACCGACAAGGTCGTGCTCGAAATGCCCGCGCCGCAAGCGGGCATGCTCACGAAGATCGTCAAGGGCGACGGCGGCACGGTGGTGAGCAACGAGCTGATCGCGACCATCGATACCGAAGCCAAGGCGCCCGCGCCAGGCAAGGCCGCTCCCGCCGTGGCGCCGTCGTCTGTCAACAAGGAGCCGAGGCCGGAGGCCCGGACACAGCCCAAGCGCGCGGCCGAACCCATCGCGCTGCCGGCGGCTCGCAAGCTGGCGGCCGAGAACAAGGTCGACCTCAGCGCCGTGCCGGGCACGGGTCGGGGCGGCCGTGTCACCAGGGAAGACGTGCTCGCCAAGCTCCCCAACCCGGTAGCCCAGCCGGGCGCCAGGAGCCCGATTCCAGCCCCCGTTCCCACCCCGATCGACGTCAACCAGGTGCTGAGGGATAGGCCCGAGCAGCGCGTCGCGATGTCGCGGCTGCGCCAGCGCATCGCCGAACGCCTGGTCCAGTCGCAATCCACGGCCGCGATCCTGACCACTTTCAACGAGGTCAACATGCAGCCCGTCATGGAGCTGCGCAAGAAATATCAAGAGCGGTTCGAGAAGGACCACGGCGTGCGGCTCGGCTTCATGTCGTTCTTCGTGAAGGCGTCGGTGCACGCGCTGAAAAAATACCCGGTGATCAACGCCTCGGTAGACGGCAGCGACATCGTCTACCACGGCTACTTCGACATCGGCATTGCCGTGGCCAGTCCGCGCGGGCTGGTGGTGCCCATCGTCCGCGACGCCGACCAGCTGTCCCTGGCCGAAATCGAGAGGACGATCGCCGACTTCGGCAAGCGCGCCCAGGACGGCAAGCTCGGCATCGAGGAGCTGACCGGCGGCACCTTCTCCATCTCCAACGGCGGGGTGTTCGGCTCCATGCTGTCTACGCCCATCATCAATCCGCCGCAGAGCGCCATCCTCGGCATCCATGCGACGAAGGAGCGGCCGGTGGTGGAGAACGGACAGATCGTGATCCGCCCCATGAACTATCTGGCTCTGTCCTACGACCACCGCATCATCGACGGGCGGGAAGCCGTGCTGTCGCTGGTGGCGATCAAGGACGCGCTGGAGGACCCGGCGCGGATGCTGCTCGATCTTTGAACCCGTGAAGGGTGAATGCGTGAAGGGTGAAGGGTAACTGCCCGGACCGCTCGACCCTTCGCGCCTTCACCCTTCCACCCTTCACCTTCACCACGCTCAATGGCAGAAACCTATGACGTCGCCGTGATTGGCGCGGGTCCCGGCGGCTATACCGCGGCCATCCGCGCCGCCCAGCTGGGCTTCAAGACCGTTTGCATCGACGACTTCAAGAGTCCGAAAGGTAAGCCGAGCTTAGGTGGCACCTGCCTCAACGTGGGTTGCATCCCTTCCAAGGCGTTGCTCGAGTCGTCCGAGGACTATGAGCGCGTGCTGCACAAGTTTGCCGACCACGGCATCAAGGTCGAAAAGGTGAGCTTCGACCTCGCTACGATGCTGGCGCGCAAGGACAAGATCGTCGACAACTTCACCGCCGGCATCGCCGCGCTGTTCCGCAAGAACAAGGTCGCTTCGCTGCATGGTCAAGGCCGCTTCGCCGGGGTGGGCGAGAACTACCGCATCGAGGTGCGCGATGGCGACAAAGTCCAGACGATCGAGGCCGGCAACGTGATCATCGCCACCGGTTCGGTTGCCCGCCAGCTGCCCGAGGCGCCGGTGGACAACGACCGCATCGTGGACAACGTGGGGGCGCTGTCTTTCACTGAGGTACCCAAGCGCCTGTGCGTGATCGGGGCTGGGGTGATCGGATTGGAGATGGGCAGTGTGTGGAAACGGCTGGGCTCCGACGTCAACATCCTGGAAGCGCTGCCGTCGTTCTTGCCCGCAGCGGACGAGCAGGTGGCCAAGGAAGCGTTCCGCGTATTCAACGGTACCCTGGACCTGAAGATCTACACCGGAGCCAAGATCACCGCGGTGAAGACCGGCAAGAAGAGCCTCTCCGTGACCTGGCAGGACAAGGACGGCAACACCCAGGTCAGCGAATATGACCGGCTGATCGTGGCCATCGGGCGAGTGCCGAATACGGGCGGCTTGGGGGCCGAAGCGGTCGGCCTCAAGCTCGATGCGCGCGGTTACGTCGAGGTCGACGAGCGCAATCGCACCAATTTGCCGCACGTGTTTGCCATCGGAGACGCGGTGCGCGGCCCCATGCTCGCCCACAAATCGTCGGAGGAGGGCGTGGCGGTGGCCGAGACCATCGCGGGCCAGGACAGCCACGTCAATCTGGACACGATACCTTGGGTGATCTACACCTCGCCCGAGATCGCCTGGGTGGGCAAGACCGAGCAACAGCTTAAACAGGCGGGCGTGCAATATCGCGCAGGGCACTTCCCATTCAGCGTCAGCGGACGCGCCCGGGCGCTGGGTGAGACGGCCGGATTCGTGAAGATGCTGGCCGACGCCGGCACCGACCGCATCCTCGGGGTCCATGTGATCGGCCCGTATGCTTCCGAGCTCATCGCCGAGGCGGTGGTGGCTATGGAGTTCGGCGCCAGCAGCGAAGACATCGCTCGCATCGTGCACGCCCATCCCACGCTGTCCGAAGCGATGCACGAGGCCGCGCTCGGGGTCCACAAGCGCACGCTCAACTACTGACTCGATTGCGCCCGGTGTCATGAGCACCGCCTCAGCGCAGAGCAATCCGGCAGCGCTCGATCCATCCTCCACGGCGTTGCTGGGACGTTTCCGTGAGATCGCGCAGCGCCACGGCTTCTTTCTGGACCGCGCGCAAGAACGGGCGCTTTCCTCGTTTCAGCGCCTCTACGACGAGCTCGTCGAGCTGGGGCGCCAAACGCGTCCGTGGCTGCGGCTCTGGTCGCGGCCGCGGCGCGTGTCCGGCATCTACCTGTGGGGTCCGGTGGGACGCGGTAAGAGCTTCCTGATGGACGAGTTCTTCCGCCAGGCATCGCCATTGAAGAGGGAGCGCGTCCATTTTCATCGCTTCATGCAGGGCATCCACCACGACCTGCGCGAGCTGCAGGGCGAAGTGGACCCGCTCAAGCTGGTCGCCGCGCGGGTGGCGCGCGAGACGCAGCTGCTGTGCCTGGACGAATTTCATGTGACCGACATCGGCGACGCGATGCTGATGCGCGGGCTGCTCGAGGGCCTGACAGAGCAGCGGGTGGTGCTGGTCACAACCTCCAACCAGCATCCCGATGAGCTCTATGCTCACGGGTTGCAGCGAGCGCAGTTCCTTCCCGCGATCGAGCTGATCAAAGCCAACTTGGAAGTGGTAGAGCTGGACGGTGACAATGACTACCGGCTGCGTACGCTGACGCGCGCGGGCGTCTATCATCAGCCGCTGAACGCGGACGCCGAGCGAGCTCTGGAACAGGCTTTCCTCGGCGTGGCGGGAGAGCCCGGGATGGTGCGGGTTGAGATCGAGATCGAGGGTCGCCAGATCGCGGCACGCCGCGTCGCGCCCGGTGCGATATGGTTCGACTTCGCAGCGCTGTGCGAGGGGCCGCGCGGCACGGCGGATTACATCGAGCTCGCGCGGCGCTACCATACGGTACTGGTGTCGGGTGTGCCGCGTTTTCGCTCCGATCAGGGCGACAGCCTGAAGCGCTTCACCTGGCTCGTGGACGAGTTCTACGACCGCCACGTCAAGTTGATCCTGAGCGCCGAGGAGCCGGCAGAGCGTCTTTGTAACGCAGTCCCGGGAGGGGCCGATACGCAGCGCACGCGCAGCCGGCTGATCGAGATGCAGACCACGCACTATCTGAGCCTCCCGCACCTGGCGTGACGCGGGCGGCGCTGCAACCAACAGGGAATGGACGATGGCGAAATTCAAGGCGTACAGGATCTACAACGAAGACGGTAAGGTCCAGGCGCGGCTGGTGGAAACAACGCTCGACGAGCTCGACCCGGGCGAAGTGGCGATCAAGACCGCGTTCTCGAGCGTCAACTACAAGGACGCCCTGGCCGCGACAGGAGCGGGCAAGATCATCCGGCGCTTTCCTTGTATCGGCGGCGTCGACGCCTCGGGCAGCGTGATTTCCTCAACGGATTCGCGCTTCAAGGAAGGCGATCAGGTCATCTGCACCAGCTACGATCTGGGCGTGGCGCATGACGGCGGCTATTCGGAATACGTACGCGTTCCGGCCGGCTGGATCGTGCCGCTGCCGAAGGGGTTGACCCTGTTCGAGGCGATGGCGCTGGGCACTGCAGGCTTCACCGCCGGGCTCGCCGTGGAGCGGATGGAGCACGAGGGACTCAAGCCGGCTAACGGACCCGTCATCGTCACCGGGGCGACCGGTGGTGTCGGCAGCGTCTCGATCGATATCCTCGCCGGTTCGGGCTATAGCGTGGTGGCGCTCACCGGCAAGGAAGCCGAAACCGACTACCTCAAACGGCTGGGCGCGAAGGAGGTCATGCTCCGCGGCAGCTTGGACCTGTCCAAGATCAAGCCCCTGGACAAGGCCACCTGGGCCGGTGCGGTAGACAACCTCGGCGGGGACGTGCTGGCATGGCTCGCCAGCACCATGCAGGCCAGCGGCACGGTCGCGAGCATCGGGCTGGCCGCGAGCCACACGCTGAGCACGACCGTGATGCCATTCATCCTGCGCGGCGTCAGCTTGCTCGGTGTGAACTCGGTGGATACGCCGATGGCCCTGCGGCGGAAGGTGTGGCAGCGGCTGGCCTCCGACCTCAAGCCCCGGCATCTGAGTGACATGTGCACCACCGTAACGCTGGAGCAACTGCCCGCGGTGTTCGAGAAGATCCTGAAGGCGCAGGCGCGTGGCCGGACCGTGGTGAAGCTCGCGGCCTGACGCCCACCGGCCGGATTCCAGCGAGGGGAGGAGAACATGGTGGAGAGCTATCGGGACTTCTACCGCCGGTCGATCGACCAGCCCGACGCCTTCTGGGCCGAGCAGGCCCGGCTCGTCGACTGGCACCGGCCCTTCGAGCGCGTGCTCGACTACAGCCGGCCCCCCTTCGCACGCTGGTTCGTGGGCGGGCAGACCAATCTGTGCCACAACGCCGTCGATCGACACCTGTCCACCCGCGCTGACCAGCGCGCTCTGATCTGGATCTCGACCGAGGTCGACCAGCAAAAGAGCTACACCTTCCGCGAGCTCCACGCTGAAGTGAACCGCTTCGCGGCGGTGCTGCAGGACCTGGGCGTGCGCAAGGGCGATCGCGTGCTGATCTACATGCCGATGATCCCAGAGGCCGTTTTCGCGATGCTGGCCACGGTGCGCATCGGCGCGATCCACTCGGTCGTGTTCGGAGGGTTCGCTTCCGCGAGCCTGGCGGCTCGCATCGACGACGCGCGGGCCAAAGTGATGATCACCAGCGATGCCGCCATGCGCATGGGCAAGGTGATCGCGCTCAAGCCGCTGGCGGACGAGTCGATCCGGATGTCCAACTCCCCGCCGCAGCACCTCGTGGTCGTCAACCGCGGACTGGCTGCCCCGCTGTCAATGACGCCGGATCGCGATCTCGACTACGCGACGCTGCGCGCAAAGCATCTGTCGGACCAGGTTCCTGTTACGTGGCTGGAGTCGTCGGAGCCGAGCTATGTCCTGTACACCAGCGGCACCACCGGCCGTCCGAAGGGTGTTCAGCGCGACACCGGCGGCTACGCCGTGGCGCTGGCCGCGTCCATGCGGCATATCTACTGCTCGCGGCCGGGCGAGGCCTACTTCACCACGTCGGACATCGGCTGGGTGGTGGGCCATTCCTATATCGTGTACGCGCCGCTCATCAACGGATCGACTTCCATCATGTACGAGGGGGTGCCGGTGCGGCCGGACGCCGGGGCGTGGTGGAAGATCGTGCAGGACTTTCGCGTGACCTCGATGTTCTCCTCGCCTACCGCGGTGCGGGTGCTGAAAAAGCAGGACCCGGCCTATCTCAGAAAGTACGACCTCTCGAGCCTGAAGTACCTGTTCCTCGCCGGTGAGCCGTTGGACCAGCCGACCTCCCAGTGGATCGAGCAGGCGCTGGGGGTCAAGGTCATCGATCACTACTGGCAGACTGAGTCCGGCTGGCCGATACTGACCAGCGCCCCCGGGGTGGAAGAGACGCGGCGCAAGCTCGGCTCACCGAGCTTCGCCGCGTACGGCTATCGTCTCGCGCTCAAGCACGAGGGGACCGGGCAGGAGGTAGGCCCGAATGAGAAGGGCGTGCTGTGCATCGTGCCGCCGCTGCCGCCAGGGTGTATGAGTACGGTGTGGGGAGACGACGAGCGGTTCGTGCAGACCTACTTCTCCATGTTCAGCCACGAGCAGGTCTACACCACCTTCGACTGGGCCCTGCGCGACGAGGACGGCTACTACTTCATCCTGGGCCGCACGGACGATGTGATCAACGTCGCTGGCCATCGGCTCGGCACGCGCGAAATCGAGGAGGCGGTACAGGCACACCCCAATATCGCCGAGGTGGCGGTAGTGGGTGTCAAAGATGCATTAAAGGGTCAGGTGCCGGTGGCCTTCGCCGTGGTCAAGGACGCGGCGAAGATTGCCACTGCCGAGCTGGCGCAGGCTCACGAGCGTGAAGTGATGGCGACCGTGGACCGGGAATTGGGCGCCATCGGTCGCCCGGCGCGCATTCACTTCGTGCAGTTGCTGCCCAAGACGCGCTCCGGCAAGCTGCTCCGGCGCAGCATCCAGGCGCTGGCCGAAGGGCGCGACCCCGGCGACCTGACCACGCTCGAAGATCCCGCCGCCCTGGAGCAGATCAGGACCATCCTCGCCGCCCACCGATGAGCAGGCGCGCCGCGCTATCTCTTGCGCGGATCATCCGCGGGATTCAGGTACTCGATCGTATTGTCGACCGGTGGACTGCGGGTATACCCAGTGTCGCTGACGAGCGTCAGCTCGCCGTGGCGCAGACATGTACCCCTATCGTCCGCACCGCGCAGGTGCAGCATCCGCGTGCTCGCACGTGCCTGCGTGTGTTTCGCTCGCAACACGCCGCTGCGTCTTTGCTACAATGCGCGCTCGCGCTCAGGGACATGACTGCGACGCACGCGCTTCCAAAATACTCTTCGCGCAGTTACGAGCGCACCCCCGGTGCAGAAAGCATTTCAACCTGGACATGACCGCCGCACGCGAGCCTGTGAGCTTCGTCGGGCGGGGGGAACGTTGCTGTGGAGGCTTGGGGTCAGACGGTAGGCGAATCCATCCAAAAGAAAGGAGACTAGATGAACAAGGCAGAACTGGTTGAGGCGATCGCTAAAAAGCTAGGCGGCACGAAGGCCTCGGTGGAGACTACGCTCGATGCGCTGATGGAAACAGTGACCGGGGCTCTCAGCAAAGGGGAGTCTGTTGCGCTGATCGGCTTCGGGACCTTTTCGATGGCCAGGCGTGCCGCGCGCAAGGGCCGCAACCCGGCGACCGGGGCAGAGATCAGGATTCCAGCTTCGAAGGTCGCCAAGTTCGCGGCCGGCGCGAAGCTCAAGAAAGCGGTGAACAAGAAGTAGCCGAACCCGGCGAGATCGATCCGACGACGGATGTCGAGTTTGTCCGAGAGGACGTCCTGTAGGGGACGTCCTTTTTCATTTCACAGCTTAGATCGCGAGAGAGGCCGCCCCGCGCCGAACTAGGCTCCCCTCTTAGAGCAGGGGTCCCCTCTGGTCCACTGAAATCCCCGGATTTGCCACTGGTTCCTACTGGTTCCTACCCGAAGCGGTGGCTGTAGCTCAGTTAGATCGTGATTCCGGTTGGCACGATAGGGAGCCAGTGCAGCCGGAATCCGTCCCGGCCCGCTACATAACAACTGACTACCCGCGTTGCCGCGGGCATCCCAAACCGCTCCTTCGCCTGGGCCTCTGCTTCGCGCAACTTGGGCAGCTCTCTTGCCGGCACCGACACCGGTTGGCGGTCCGCGCCGTCACCGAACGTCACCTTCCAGGTCTCGTTGCTAAGCTCGAGTGCCATGTACAACATCGGCGCGACTGCGTTATCTTCACGCCTACGGTCGCCTGGTTCATCTTCCGGGCTCTCTCTCCTTGCGTTGAGAAAGCCGCCAGAGGGTAACTCACGCGGCCCTACATAGAATCTCTCCCTACGAAGCTGATGCCGGACCGGGTAAAGCGGGAGGACGCGCAGGTGCGTCAGAGCGAGTCGACCTAAGGCGGCAAGGGTATGCGGCGGGCACCACCCATCGCGAAGTTGGCGCGCCCGCGTCTTCATGGCGCGGTCGCGCGCGGTCGCCTGTTCGCTAGACTGGATGACACGAAGGACGGCCACGCCGCCATCTGCGTGGTGGGTCCGCCCGGCGCCGGCAAAACCACCCTCGTGGCGAGCTGGCTGAATGCTCGCAGGCTTCAGGGAATCTGGTATCAGGTGGATTCGGGCGACGCAGACCTGGCGACGTTCTTCTACTACTTGGGTCAAGCCGCGTTAGCCTTCTCGGGATCCAGGCAACGCCCGCTTCCTGCCCTGACGGCCGAGTATCTCAGCGA
>JBGPOV010000127.1:0-10542 GCA_041488255.1 Gammaproteobacteria bacterium
CACGGAGGGCTGGAACAAGTATCCGCCGAGCATGACGCCGACTCCGGAGACGGCAACCCTGGCGGCGCCAGCTATTTCCGGCAGCGCTTCAAGATCGGCTCGGGCCGTCACTGCCGCGGCGGCAAGCCCCAGCGCGAGCAGTGAGGCAAAGAGAAATCGCTGCCGGCCGGTGCGCAAGCTGCTACTCGTGGTCAACTTTCAGGGCTTCCAGGACGCGGGATACGAGGTTGTAACCCGCGATGGTCGCCGTGAGCTCGACGGTTTCGCGCGGGTTGAAGTGGGATGCCACCGCTTCGAACACCGCATCCGGTACGTGAACTTCGCGCGTCATGGAATCCGCATAGGCGAGCACCGCGCGCTCGCCCGCGTCGAACTCAGACGACTGGCGCCAGAGCGGCAGGGCATCGAGCTGGGCCTGCGTGAGCCCGGCCTCGAGCGCGATGGGCGCATGATGCCGGTACTCGTAATCGGCGCCGTTGATCACGGCGATCGCCATGATGACCAGTTCTCGGTAGCGGGCCGGCAGGTCACACTCCTGGCGGATGACGGTGAACAGGTGCAACCAGGCGTCGGCCAGCTTCGGGTTGTTCAGCAATACCCGGTACAGGTTCAGCAATCTGCCCCCGCGCTGCGCGCGGATGCGGTCCGCGACAGGCTGCAGCTCCGGATTGGTGCGGTCGTCTACGTACGGTACTCGTGCCATGGAAACTCCGTGATTCGTGACTCGTGATTCGTGACTCGTAACTGGCGATCCGTTGTGAACGAGTCACGGATCACGAATCGCGAGTTACGGCTTTTAGTCGTTGTGCAGCCGCGCGCTGAAGCCGGCGCGGGCCAGGGCCTCTATGATCTGTTGCACGTGCTCGTGGCTGCGCGTCTCGAGCACGAAGTCGACCTCCGCGGTCCGCACCGGTACGTGCGTGAAAGCACGCTGGTGGTGGACTTCCTCGATGTTGGCATTGGCCTCGGCCAGGCATGCCGTCACCTGAGCCAGCGACCCGGGCAAATCGCGCAGCTCTACCTGCAGCCGCGTCAGCCTTCCGGAACGCACCATGCCACGCTCGATGATCGCCGACAACATGAGCGGGTCGATATTCCCCCCGCACAGCACGAGCCCGACCTTCCTGCCCTCGAAACGCTGACGGTGGCGCAGCAGACACGCCAGCCCCACTGCGCCCGCGCCCTCGACCACGGTCTTCTCGATCTCCAGCAGCAGCACGATGGCCTGCTCGATATCGCCCTCATCCACCAGCAGCACGTCGCTCACCCGCTCGCGCACCACCGGCAGCGTGAGCCGGCCCGGCTCCTTGACGGCGATCCCGTCGGCAATGGTGGTGCTGCCGAACTTCGGTTCGATGCCTCTGAGCGCGCAATACATGGACGGGAAGCGCTCGGTCTGTACCCCGACGATCTCGATGCCCGGCTTGAGGCCTTTGGCCGCCACCGCCATGCCGGAGATCAACCCGCCGCCGCCGATGGGCACGATCAACACCTCGAGTTCTGGATGTGCCGCGAGCATCTCCAGCGCGATCGTCCCTTGCCCCGCCATCACCTTTTCGTCGTCATACGGATGCACCATGGTGAGACCACCCTGTTCAGCCAGCTTGACCGCGTGCGCCTTCGCATCGTCGAACAGGGCTCCTTCGAGCACCACCTGGGCGCCAAAGGCGCGCGTCTGTTCCACTTTCACCGCGGGCGTGTAGCGGGGCATCACGATCACCGCTGGGATGCCCAGCCGCCTGGCATGGTAGGCCACGCCCTGCGCGTGGTTCCCCGCTGAGGCCGCAATCACACCGCGCACATGCTGATCCGGCGTGAGCGACATCAGCTTGACCAGCGCCCCGCGCTCCTTGAACGAAGCCGTGAACTGGTGATTCTCGAACTTGAGGAAGACCTGCGCGCCCGTGACCTCCGACAGCGTCCGCGACAGCATGCAGGGCGTATCGACGACGGCGCCAGCGATCGCGGCGGCGGAAACGCGGACATCCTCGAGCGAAATGGACATGGAGCGGGAGGCGCGGCGGGCAAGCGAGCGCGTAGGTTACCAGAGCCGACGCGTGCCTTCAGCACACGTGCGCGGCGCACAAAAAGCAAAGGCCCGCCGAAGCGGGCCTTTGCGAAGGTACTACGGGTTCAAGCCGGCTGGATGTTCGAAGCCTGCTTGCCCTTGGGCCCGGTCGTCACCTCGAAGCTGACGCGCTGACCTTCCTTGAGCGTCTTGAAACCGCTCATGCTGATCGCCGAGAAATGAGCAAACAGATCTTCGCCTTTCTCGTCCGGCGTGATGAAGCCGTAACCCTTGGACTCGTTGAACCACTTGACCGTACCAGTTGCCATTGCTGTTTCCTATCTAGAAATTGATGTGTGGGCCTTGACCCGTGGCAGAGCCTCTATGCATTCAGGCTCAGATGTTTGGGCTGCAAGACCGCGTACGGCTTAACCGGTACAGACGAAAACTTGACCCGAAACATCGCGCGCATGATACCCCTTTTCCGGGAAGTCAACAGGGTTCTGTTGCCTGGCGCCGACGCCCTCCCCGGCCCTCCGAGGCCCCAGCCTCGCCGATACAATCCCATTGTCACCATCCCGTCCGGGAGACCGCCATCGATCGACTGCTGAACCGCTTGGCACGGGTGCAGCCCGGTGAGTGGGCCGCCGTGTTGTGGTCCTTCGCCTACTTCTTCTGCCTGCTGTGCGGCTACTACGTGCTGCGCCCGGTGCGCGACGAGATGGGCATTCAAGCCGGTGTGGGCAACCTGCCGTGGCTGTTCACCGCCACGTTCTTCGCCATGCTCGCCGCGGCGCCGCTGTTCGGCTGGGTGTCGTCGCGCTTCCCGCGCCGCCAGTTCCTGCCCTTCGTCTATCTCTTCTTCGTGGCCAATCTGCTGCTGTTCTACCTGGTGTTCAGACAGAAGGCAGCGCTGGAGGTCACGACCAAGGCCTTCTTCGTCTGGGTCAGCGTGTTCAACCTGTTCGTGGTATCGGTGTTCTGGAGCTTCATGGCCGACCTCTACGACACGGGCCAGGCGCGCCGCCTGTACGGCTTCATCGCGGCAGGCGGAAGCCTTGGTGCGATCACCGGGCCCGCCCTGACTACCACACTGGCGTCGTCTCTGGGGCCGGTAAACCTGCTACTGGTCTCCGCCGGCTTTCTCCTGGTCGCCATCTATTGCATCCAACGGCTGGGAAACTGGTCGGCGGCGCGGGCGGGGCCGGGCCAAGCACCGCCGCGGGACATGCTGGTCGGCGGCGGGGTGCTCGACGGGATCAAGCTGGTCGGGCGCTCGCGTTACTTGTTGGGTATCTGCTTGTACGTGGCGTTGTACAGCACGCTGTCGACCTTTTTGTACTTCCAACAGCAGCAGATCGTCAAAGCGACCATCGCCAGTTCCGAGCAGCGCACGGCGCTGTTCGCGTCCCTGGATCTCGCCGTCAACGCCAGCACATTCGTTTTGCAGCTGCTGCTGTTCAGCCGCTTCCTGCGGCGCTTCGGCCTGGCTGCCGGGCTGGTGCTGGTTCCGCTGTTCTCAGTGGCAGGCTACATGGCGCTCGGATTCGTTCCCACGCTCACCGTGCTGATCGTGTTCGGCGTGCTGCGGCGTGTGGGCGAGTTCACCATTTCCAAGCCAGCGCGCGAGACGCTGTTCAACGCGCTGTCCGCCGACCAGAAGTACAAGGCGAAGAACTTCATGGACACCGCCGTCTACCGCGCCGGCGACATGGCCAGCGGCTGGATCTTCACTGGGCTGCAGCAGGTGGGAATGGCGCTGGCGGGGATTGCCTTCCTGTCCGTGCCAATAGCTGCAGCGTGGGCCGGGATCGGCCTTTGGCTGGCGCGGCGCCATGCGGTCATCACGGCGCAGGGCAAGGAACTGACCGCACCGGGCGCCGTTCAAACCGCGCAGGAGGCGACCAGATGATAGGGAGCAGCGCAATGACATCGCGTAGGACGATCTTGAAAGGGATCGCTGGCACCGGTGCGTGGCTGGCCGCGGGCGGGCCGAAAGCCGGCCGCCCGGCCGCTCCCGGCCCTCTCATCAAGCGCACGATACCCGCGAGCGGGGAGCAGATCCCCGTCATCGGCCTGGGCACCTACCAGGCCTTCGATGTTGGAACCAGCGCGTCGGATCGCGCTCCGCTCAAGGAGGTATTGCAAGGCCTGGTGGACAACGGCGGCAGCGTGGTGGACAGCTCGCCGATGTACGGCCGGGCCGAAGAGGTGGTGGGTGATCTCGCGGCCGAGCTCGCGCTGCGCCCGTCGTTGTTCCTGGCTACCAAGGTGTGGACCAGCGGACGCGAGGCCGGCGTGCGGCAGATGGAGGAATCGTTCCGCTTGCTGAAAACCCGGACTATCGACCTGATGCAGATCCACAACCTGGTGGACTGGAAGACCCACACCGCCACCTTGAAGGAGTGGAAGCAGCAGGGGCGCGTGCGCTACATCGGCATCACGCACTACCATGAGGGCGCCTACGATGAACTGGAGCGGCTGATCAAGAGCCGGCAATACGACTTCGTTCAGCTCAACTACAGCATCGCCGAGCGCGAGGCGGAGAACAGCGTCCTGCCGCTGGCGCAGGAGATGGGCGTGGCCGTCATCGCCAACCGGCCCTTCGCGAAGGCCGGCCTCTTCTCGCGCGTACGCGGCAGGCAGCTGCCGGAGTGGGCCCAGGAATTCGACTGCACCTCCTGGGCGCAGTTCTTCCTCAAGTACATCGTGTCCAACCCCGCGCTGACCTGCGCCATCCCCGCCACCAGCAACCCAAAGCACCTCGCGGACAACATGACGGCAGGCGTCGGGCGTTTGCCCGACGCGCAGACGCGGCGCCGCATGGCGAAGTACGTGGATGAACTGTGATGGCCGCGTCTATTCTGTTACCGATGTCCCCGATCGCTCAAACTGCTATTTCGGAACGACGGTGGAATGGCTTGTTTCAGCATGCGCAAGTGCGGCCTGCACAGTATGGGCAAGACGGCTAGGGTCAACTGCGCGATGAGCCGAATCAAAGCCGAGGCCTTTCGCCAGTGCACGAGTTCCGACGCTCGAACTAAGCTTATAAAGCCCTAAGGCGGCCACGATGATGATCAATGAACCTGCAATGAGGCCTATCTGAAGGCTCGTTGAAACGGTCCCTCCGTTCTGAAATCCTCCGACAACAACTCCGATGGACAGAAGGCAGAAGAGAGCGATGGGTAGAAAATAGAACAGCCTTAGATACCTCGACATTCCACCGGATGAACCAGCGAGCATGAGCGCGCGGACCGGAGGAAGATCTGCGTGCGCCTCCTCCAATACTAGAGCCGAAAAGAACGGCGCTGCCAACAATCGCTGGTATACAAACTGGTCCATGAGCCAGAGAAGTCCTAGCCCAAAAACGGCCAATACACACACTAGCCACGCGAGAACCGAGGGTGGAACAAGCCAAGCCACCTTTTCAGCTACTTGGAAGAGCACGGCCAATCCGGCAAAAGCTGCTAAGGTCCACGTTGACGCGAGCGCACGAAGACCGCCTTGTAGATTATTGAAACGATCTTCGACCTCGGCAAGTTTCCAGTAGTCTTCCCGGTAGTCTTCCATGCCTTCTAACTCCTGTGGCTTCTCCGAGCAGCCCAACGCCCCGCGTCACCGGCGCGCGGAGAGTACGCCAGCAAAGTACGACGCCGCTGTTTCGCGCGTCCGGTACACGCGGTTGTTAGCCGGCTAGGCATGATTCGAGCTCGTCGCCATCAAGATCTTGAATCCATTTCTCAATGGTGCTTAGGCAGCGAAGGTCTCTCCAGTCATTCCATTTGTTGGCGATGGCACCCCGCGCAGCCGCTTGGAGTCCCTGAGGATCGCGGTGGATAACAACCAGCTTCCGATGTTGGCCCCCATACAGCCAGTTGATGAGTACAGCGTTTATCCCTTTGTCTCCGAAACCATAGCCACATACAGCGACACGATCAGCTGCTGAAAGAAAGACTCGAAGCGCGTTCAGGAGTTCGCTAAAGAGCTGTTGCGAGTAGTCTCCAAGTTTGTTGAATGTTCCGACCAGGAAGAGCGGCCGGTTGGGCACGGGTGTCTGCGAGCGGCCTTGGGTATCCTGGGTGTGCCAGTAGTCTCCATCTGCCACGATTCCGATCCGCTCGTCATACCACGTGCCTCCGTCTGGTCTTAGGCGAAACCAGTTTATAGAACCATGAAGCTTCAGCAGCAAGGGTTCCGGTGAGGGCTCAAGAAGATGTCCTGATCTCCAGTATCGGACGCCATTCTCTGGCTGGGAAAATCCATCGACGAAGGCAACATCACGAGACTTCAGGAAATCATCGAGATGGATGTCATGACAGAGGGTAGCGAGCGCGACGCGCTCAAATCGCACGGATCGGCACAGCGCCTCGATGGGGTTGAGCTGGTGAGTCTGGCAGGGAGTGATCGACAAACTCCGCCAGACGGTGTCATACATGTAGTGTGCCGTCTCTCTCGTCAGCTCACGGAAAGTGGCCACATCGGGAACCCCTGCTGCCTCCACGAGGGGAGTAAGCAGAGGACGCAGATGTTCAGTGAGGCGATTGAGACCTGGATTGTCTAGTTCCCCCTCTTCATGATCCGCAAGCTGGCTCGCCAGGTAGTAGATATCTTCGTAGTTGGCGGATCTACCATAGCGCTGCTGAAAGAAGCCTTCAATCTCGTCGCGGTATCGGTTGGTGGCTGTTGCGACAAGCTTCACGTGTTCGGAGGCGGCACCGCCGGAAGGACTAAAGTAGAACGTCCCGTCGGTGTGGTGGGTGATGCCAGTCCCTTGAAGAATTCGGCGCGTGAGTTCCTCTGTGCTTGGAAACCCACCGGGGATCGACGATCCTGCCCCAAGTAAAATCGCAGCGCGCGGCTTAGGAGATGGCATGGATTAGCCGGCTAACATAATGTAATAGCCGGAAAACGTCTGCGTTACAACACGGAAGGTATCCGCATATCATGCAGCCCACCTTCCGTCTTTCCGACCGGGGACGCTGTTCCAATCTGGGACCACGCTAGCATCAAATCAATGGGTTGCCAAGCAAGCGCTCCTGCGCGCCGCGACGGAAGGGATCTCGATTTCGGGTGATAGGCGGACCGTTTCGAGGCGTTCCTGACGTACCTCGCTTGCAGGGAAGGTGGCCGCGTCGACGCAGATCCAGGCGAAAAGCGCGCTGCTCTTCCTATACCGGGAGGTGCTCGGATCCGAGCTTCCGTGGCTGACTGACCTTGTGTGGACCACGCGAAGGCGCCGGCACGCTTGCCCGTAGTGCTCACCGAACGGAAGGTGGACGCGGTCCTGAATCGTGTCTCCGGAACGCAGGGGCTGGTCGCGCGACTGCTCTACGGCTCGGGCATGCGGCTGCTGGAGGTTGTGCGCGCGCCGGGCGCAATACCCCTCGACGAACTACGAGCTCTCCGGCCTAGATCAATCCGCGCGCGCTGAGATTGCGCATCAGTTCGCATGCGCCGAAAGTCCACGGCGCGATTCTGTCGCAGTAGTTGATGCGGTTGGATAGAGCGCCGAGCGTCGGCGAGCGGACCGTGACCACGTCACCCAGCTTGTGGGTGAAGCCGCGCCCGGGTTCGTCGCGGTCCTGAACCGGCGCGAACGCCGTGCCCATGAACAGCGCCAGCCCATCGGGATACTGGTGCTCGCGGTTGAGCGTCTGCGCAGCGAGATCGAGCGGATCGCGGCTGATCTGGGCCACGCTGTATTTTCCCTCGACCCGGAACCCGTCGACGCCGGTGACCTCCACCTGAATCTCGGTCCTGCGCAGCTCGTTCACGCTGTAGTGCTGGTCGAGTAACCGGACGAATGGCCCGAGGGCGCAGCTCGCGTTGTTGTCCTTGGCGCGGCCGAGTAACAGCGCGCTGCGCCCCTCGTAATCGCGCAGATTGACGTCGTTGCCCAGCATGGCGCCAACCACCTTCCCGGCGCGGTTGATGACCAGCACCAGCTCGGGCTCGGGGTTGTTCCAGGAGGACGACGCCAGGATTCCGATCTCCGCTCCGGTGCCAACCGCCGACAGCGGCTGTGCCTTGGTGAAGACCTCGGCATCCGGCCCGATGCCAACCTCGAGGTACTGCGACCACATGCCGCGCCGGATGAGCGAGTCCTTGAGCCGCATGGCTTCGGCAGAGCCGGGTTTGGTGGCGTGCAGCTCCCCGCCCATCTCCTCGCCGAGGCTGCTGCGGATGGACTCGGCGGCGGCGGGATCGCCCTTCGCCTGCTCCTCGATCACCCGCTCGAGCATGCTGGCGATGAAGGTGACCCCGCAAGCGCGCACCGCCTGGAGGTCCACCGGACACAGGAAGTGCGGCCGGTTCGGATTGCGCCGATCGGCGGCCGAGTTGGCCAGCATGTCGGCGAGCCTGCCGATGGGTGTCGCGCGTCCGCTCGTCACCGCAGTGGTCGCGATGGCGACAGGGTCGTCGCGGTTCATCAACTCAGCGCAGGTGGGCACTACCTGCGACAAGTCAAACGCGTTGCCGTCGCGGATAAGCACCGGGCTCGGCCCGGCGAGCGGCCCGGGAACCCAGGCGCGCCCGATCAACGTGGCTCGCCCATGGTCGTCGGGCAGCGCGGTGCGTTCCTCCAGCGCGAGCTGTGGCGCCGCGCTCATTGCTCATCCCCGCAAACGCTGAGGCGGAATTGCGCAACGGACATGGGGCTCCTCCCGAGGTCCTGGCGAACCTTGTTTCTGGTTTTTCTGTGCGAAGCGGACCGATTATACATTCCTCCGCCGGTATGAAATGATTGCGTCTGTTGCGCCGTTCCCGACGGATCGTTCCCGGTAACAGTCAGTCCATACCCTGCTCATGTTTGGCCCTCGGTTGGTATTCCTCGACCTCGAAACGACCGGCGCAAGCGCAGACCGCGATCGCATCACGGAAGTCGGTCTGGTGCAGGTGGTCGATGGCGAATTCATCGAGGAGTGGTCGACGCTGGTCGATCCCGGCCGCGCGATTCCGCCCGCCATCGTCTCTCTCACCGGCATCACCGATCAGATGGTGACCGGCGCGCCGAGCTTCGAAGACATCGGCGCCGAGCTGCTGGAGCGACTGGAAGGCCGGCTGCTGGTGGCCCACAACGCGCGCTTCGACTATGCCTTCCTGCGCGCCGAGTTCCGCCGCCTCGGCATCGGTTTCCGCGCGCAGGTGCTGTGCACCGTGCGCCTGTCTCGCGCCTTATTCCCCGAGCATCACCACCACAACCTGGACAGCGTCATCGAGCGCTTTGGGCTCTCCTGCGCCGCCCGGCACCGAGCGCTGGGCGACGCGCAGGCCGTGTGGGCCTTCGCTCGGGAGCTTCGGCGCGTTGTGGAGCCTCGCCGTCTGGCCGAAGCCGTGGCCGCTGTCACCCAAGTCCCGTGGCTGCCACCCGGCCTTGATCCCGAGCGCTTCGAGGACCTGCCCGACGCCCCTGGCGTGTACGTGTTCTACGCCTCGGACGGCACGCCGCTTTACGCCGGCAGGGGCGTCAACCTCCGCTCGCGCGTGCTCGCGCACTTTGCCGCCAACGGCACCCTCGATCGCATGCAGAGGCTCGCGCTGCAAACCGCGTCCCTCGAGTGGACCGAGACCGCCGGCGAGCTTGGCGCAGCGCTAAGGGAGATCGCACTGCTGCGTGACCTGGCACCGCTTTACAACCGTCGGCGTAAGCCATCGGAGGCGTGGTCGTTGCGCTGGAGCCCGGGGAGCAACGTGGAGCTGATCGATCTCCAGGGCGAAGCGGGCATCGCGCCCGACTCGGTCTACGGCGTATTCCGCAGCCGGGCCGATGCCTGGGCCGCGCTGCGCGGCGTCGCCCGTACCCAGCAGCTGTGTGGCATCCTTCTCGGGTTGGAGTCCGGCCCCGGCCCCTGCTCCGCGCACGTGAACGGCGCTTGCCGCGGCGCATGCGTTGGCCGGGAGACGGCCGCACAGCACATGGTCCGCCTGGCCGGCGCGCTGGCCCGGCTGCGACTGGCGCCCTGGCCCTTCGGCGGGCGAATCGCTCTGTGCGAGGCCGACCCTCACCGGGCGCTAAGCGAGGTCCATGTATTGGACCAATGGCGTTACCTCGGTTCAGCGCGTACCGACAACGAACTCGCCGCGCTGTTGGAGCAACCCCACCTTCCGCTGTTCGACGTCGACCACTACCGGGTGCTGAACCGGCATCTGACCCAAGCGCCGCGTCCGCTGCCAGTCGTGGATCTAGCCCGGCCTGGCGCTCGGGAGCTGGTTTGGTAATGCCAGGCGATGGGTCCAGCACTCCCAAGGCGCGGGCCCTGACAAAACTACCGATCGGTGGCGCGTTGAGGCTCGAAAACCGGCTCGCGCTACAATCCCGACCCAGATCGCGTTTGCTCCCCAGCCCGAACGGTTCAGCACCTCGTCCAGACGACCCTGGCGGCCGGCGCAATGCGCGCATCCTCCCGGAGCCGAGCTATGGCCAAACCCGAAGACCGCACGCCGATTCCGAAAGCGCCTTTCTGGCTGAGCGCGGGCGGACTGGTGCCCTTCGTCGTGATCGCCAGCGCGATGTGGGCGCTGCCCGCAGCCTA
>JBGPOV010000128.1:0-10531 GCA_041488255.1 Gammaproteobacteria bacterium
CCGTCCGTGAGCACGCCGTCGACATCGAAGATCATCAACTTCACCCGCCGCATCCGCTCGAGCAGGTCCTCGCGCATCAAATAACCTTGGCGCGAAGCAAGTCGTGCGTATTGAGAGCGCCGACCAGCTCTCCCGCGTCCGATACGACGAGCAGCTGGCTGATCTTGTGGCGCTCCATCAATTCCACCGCTTCGGCGGCGAGCTTGTGCGGCGCGATCGTGCGTGGATCGCGCTTCATGATGTCGGTGACCTTGAGCGAGCGGAGATCGGGCTTGCGCTCCAGGGTGCGGCGCAGATCGCCGTCGGTGAATATGCCCCCGACCTTCCGGCTCGAATCGACGACCGCCGCCATGCCCATGCCTTTCCTGGACATCTCCAGAAGAACGTCGAAGAAGGAGGCCGTTTCGGGTACGCTCGGGACGGCTTCTCCGGTGCGCATTACGTCGGAAACGTGAGTGAGCAGCCTTCGCCCGAGCGCTCCGCCCGGATGCGCCCGCGCGAAATCCTGCTCATTGAAGCCGCGCGCATCCAGCAACGCCACCGCGAGGGCATCGCCGAGTGCCAGCGCCGCGGTGGTGCTTGCGGTCGGGGCAAGGTTGAGCGGACACGCCTCCTGTGCGACGTGCGCATCAAGGTGTACGTCCGCTTCTCTCGCCAGCGCCGAGTCCGCGTTGCCGGTTATGGCGATGAGTTTGGCGCCCTGGCGCTTTATCAACGGGATGATCGTGAGCAGCTCGTCCGTCTGGCCGGAATTCGAGAGGGCGAGCACCACGTCATCGTGCGTGATCATCCCGAGATCGCCGTGGCCCGCCTCCGCGGCGTGCAGGAAAAAAGCCGGTGTTCCGGTACTTGCCATGGTGGAGGCGATCTTGCGCGCAATGTGTCCGGACTTGCCGACCCCGCTCACCACGACGCGCCCGCGGCACGCAAGGATCAGACCGATGGCGTCGAGAAAACGCTCGTCGAGCCGCGAGGCGAGCGCGCTCACCGCGTCGGCCTCGATCGCGAGCACCTTCCGCGCGAGTTCGAGCGCCGGGGTCGACTGCACTTTTTTCGACCGATCGTTCATCGCATGAAACCGCTCTGGCCGGCTCGCGTGGCACGCTTTATGATAGGCCGGAGAGTATACCAGACCGATCAGGCGACCCCTCCACCTCAACCAAAGAAAACAAGGACTTCCAGATGGGCGGGACGCTTGAATTAGTACTGATATTGCTGGCGAGTGCGGTGATGGTGGTGGTGCTTTTCCATTCGCTGCACCTGCCGCCGCTGCTCGGATATCTCCTGGTCGGGGTTGCCGTCGGGCCGTTCGCGCTCGCGTGGATTCCGGATACCGAAGAAGGACGGCATCTGGCTGAATTCGGTGTCGTGTTTCTGATGTTCTCGATCGGCCTCGAATTCAGCCTGTCCAAATTGTTTCACCTGCGCCGTGCGGTATTCGGGCTCGGTCTTGCTCAGGTCCTGCTTACGCTGGCTGGCGTGATCGCGGTCGCCGCCGCGGCCGGAGCTCCCTGGCAAGCCGCGCTCGCGCTTGGGGGCGCGATCGCCATGTCCTCCACCGCGATCGTGATGCGCGTTCTCACCGAGCGCATGCAGATGGAAACGCCGCATGGGCGCGATATCGTCGGTGTCCTGCTCTTCCAGGACCTGGCGGTGGTGCCTCTGCTGATCCTGATTCCCGCGATCGCCGAGGGGAGCGGCGATCTCGCGCAGCACCTTGCCGTGGCCTTGGCCAAGGCAACCGCGGTTCTGGTGATCGTGCTGTTTCTCGGGCAAAAACTCATGCGCGGCTGGTTCCATATCGTGGCGCGCCGCCGCTCTCATGAACTGTTCATCCTGAATGTCCTGCTGATTACCCTCGGGCTCGCCTGGCTGACGGAGCGCGCCGGACTGTCGCTGGCCCTGGGGGCGTTTCTCGCGGGCATGCTGATCGCCGAGACCGAGTACCGGCATCAGGTCGACGAGGATATCCGGCCATTCCGCGAAATCCTGCTGGGGCTGTTCTTCGTGACCATAGGTATGAGACTCGACCTGGGCACGGTCAGCGCGAATCTCGTGCTGACGCTGGCACTGACAGCCCTGCTCATCACCTTCAAATTCGCGCTGATCACCGCTCTCGCGCGGGCGTTCGGATCCACCCCCGGAGCCGCCCTGCGCACGGGGCTCGCTCTCGCCCAAGGCGGCGAATTCAGCCTGGTGTTGATGGTGCAGGCGCAATCCCTTGCGCTTCTGGATCGCGATCTTTCGCAGGTCGTGGTCGCCGCGATGCTGCTCTCGATGCTCGCCGCGCCCTTCCTGATTCAGGCGAGCGACAAGCTGGCGCTGCGCTGGTTGAGCGCGGAATGGATGTTGCGATCGCTGGCCCTGCATCGCGTCGCGACACAAAGTCTCGCAACGGAACGGCATGTCATCGTGTGCGGCTATGGCCGGACCGGGCAGCGCCTGGCGCACCTGCTGGAGGAGGAGCGCATCGATGTCCTGGCCCTCGACACCGACCCCGAGAGAGTGCGCGGAGCTGCCGCAGCAGGCGAAAAAGTGGTCTACGGCGATGCGTCGCGGCACGAAACCCTGATCGCGGCGGGAATCGCCCGCGCGAGTGCCCTCGTCATTACGTTCGCGGATACCGTGCTCGCGCTTCGTATTCTTCACCACGTGAAGACGCTCCATCCCGCGCTGCCGGTGATCGTGCGCACGCTCGACGACGCTGACCTGGATCGCCTTATCGCGGCGGGCGCTTCGGAGGTCGTGCCCGAGACCTTCGAGTCGAGTCTGATGCTGGCTTCCCACGCGCTGGTGCTCCTGGGCGTGCCCTTGAGGCGTGTGGTGCGTCGAATCCGCGAGGTGCGGGAAGGCCGCTATAGTCTGATGCGGGGCTTCTTTCACGGAGGGACCGACGAAGCCGAAGACTTCGACGAGGCACGCGAGCCGCGGCTGTATTCGGTGACGCTCGCGCCCGGCGCCGCGGCGGTCGGCCGCAGCCTCGGAGAGCTGTTGCTGGACGAGATCGGTGTTGCGGTCACGGCGCTGCGGCGGCAGGACACGCGGATGATCTCGCCGGGGCCGCAGACAATGCTGCAGGAGGGGGACGTGATCGTGCTGCGCGGGACGGCCGAGCAGCTCGCAGCCGCGGAAATACGCCTGCTTCAGGGCTAGTGACGAGATGAAGGAAACCGCGCGATTGCAGTCGGTAGCCCTCCTGCTTGCCGGGGCCACGTGCCTGCTGCCCTTCCTGGTGCCTTACCACCAGCAACCGGTGCTGAGCTTCTATCCCGAGTGGCTGGCTGTGGCGCTGGGGGTGTGCACGGCGCTCGCCGCTCTGGCCTGGCGTGGCGCCCCAGGCGCACCCATTCCGGCGCCCGCGCTCTGGCTGATTGCGTTTGCGCTGTATCTCCTGGCGAGAATGCTGGGTCCCGGGCAGGCCTATCCTCAAATCGGCTTGCTCGCCGCGCTCTATGTCCTTTTCGCAGCTTTGATGATCTGGCTCGGCGCTCAGCTCGCGAATACGTTCGGAGCGGAGCGCGTCGTTCTGGTATTGGCGGCGTTTCTTCTGGCAGGCGCGTTGGTGAATTCACTCGCAGCTGTCATTCAATTTTATGGCCGGCCGGAGCTGCTCGAGGATGTCGTAGCGCAACTCCGCGGCAACCGCGCGTACGGCAACATCGCGCAGCCGAACCTCTACGCCAACTATCTCGCGCTGGGGCAGTGCGCGCTTATATTCCTGTGGCTTCGTCGCCGCATGCGGACCGGCTACGCTCTTGCCGCCGCGGCATTCCTTTCGGTGGGGAGTGCGCTCTCCGGCTCGCGGGGCGCGTTGATCTTCGCGGGATGGATTGTGCTTCTCGGTGCTCTGGCCGGGCATCTTCAGCCGGGCTTGGACGCTCGGCGATTCAAGCGAGCCGCCTATTTCGTGGCCGGTTGTGTGTTGGCCGTGCACTTTGGCCTGCCGTGGCTCAACGACGCGTTTCAGCTCGGCCCGCCAAGCGAGGGCGCGCTGGATCGAGCGCTTGATTTCTGGGAGCAGGGCAGCGAACCGCGGTGGAAGATATATGCGCTCGCATTGAGAGTGTCCAGCCTCGCTCCCATTATCGGCGTGGGTGTGGGCGGATTTGCAGGCGCCGCGTTCGAGTTGGGTCTCGATCCGTCGCTGACGAGAGCCGGCGAAGTTCTGACCTCTCCGCACGATCTTCCGCTGCACCTCCTTGCGGAAACCGGGGTGGTGGGGGTTGCGCTGGCTCTCGGCAGCCTGGGTGTCTGGGGATGGCAGATCGCGCGGCGCTTTCCGTCAAGTTCTCAGCCCGCGCTGTGGTGGGTTGTTGCCGCGACCGGAGTGGAGGTGATCCACTCCCTGTTCGAGTTTCCGATGTGGAGCGCGCACTTTCTCGGAGTCACTGCGCTGTTGATGGGTGTCGGCGTAGCGCCTGGAGTGCCATCGCGTCCGATGTTTGCCGCTGGCAGGATTGCCGCGGTGGGTTCTTGCGCGCTGCTGCTCTTCGCCCTGGCCATGCTGCTCAGAGACTACGTGCGCCTCGACACGACGCGTATTACCGGGTCGGCCGTCACGCTCGCCAGCCCGGCAGAGGCACGACGGGATGCCGCGACCCTGCGCGGCCTGGGGCACGGTCTGCTTGCGCCGTTGGCCGAGCTTTGGATTGTGATCGGAGCGCCTCTGGACCGGAGTGATTGGGTTGTCAAGCTCGCGATGAGCGAACGCGTCGCGAGCTTTTGGCCGTCCCATGCGGTTATGGTGCGGCGAGCCGCGCTTCTTGCCCTCAACGGCGACGCGAACGAAGCGCAAGCGCTGCTCCACCGCGCCTTGCGGACTTTCCCCCACCTGGGTCCGGCAACGATCGCGATTCTCCAGAACGCGTCGTCCGCGGACGCGGACGCACTTGAGCCGCTGCTCGTCGTCGCCCGAAAGGCGACCGATGATTCGTCAGGCTTGGCGAATGACGCCCAGGCTCCGCACAAATAAAAAGCCCGCCGAGGCGGGCCTTATTATGCCGGGAGCCGACTTACAGGTTCTTGCACAACATATACTGGTTTTGCCCGGTTTCCTGGTAGTTCGAGACATTGCTCGCGGCGAGTACCGTCTCGTTCGGCTGGGCCTGTTTCTGCCCGCGGATTTCTCCGGCGCTGGGCGTACCGTCGTCCATCTGCGTGTCCACCGCGATCGCGATCTTGTCGGGAAGGTTGCTGCTGCAGACGATGTTCGAGGAGAAGCCGAGGTTGGCGGTTCCCCCAGTGCTCGACTGCACGCCGATGATGCCGTTGGTGGCGTTGGGAGGTTGCAGGCCCGCGGCGAGGCCGGCCGTGACCGCACCGGGCACGAATCCGCCCAAGCGCAGATGCCACCAGAACAAGTTGGACTCCTGGGCGGTCGTCGGCGTTCCACCGGGGACGTTGTTGTAGACGCCCTTGATCGCGCCGTCGCCGTCGCCTTGCACAGCGCCCTGGGTTGCCCACCTGACGTTGGCGGTGGCGTCATCGCCGGGCAGCGCGCGGTAGCGGTCCTGGTAGGAGTTGACCGCAGCGGTCACGCCGTTGAAATCGTTGATCACGTTCTTGATCTTGGCCTGGGTGATCATTTCCTGGCCTTTGAGGATGCCCCCGAGCAGCAGGCCGATGATCACGAGCACGATCGCGATCTCCACCAAAGTGAAACCGGACTCGGTCAGGCCCTTGTTGTTGGCTTTCATAACAACCCCCATGGATACCTAAAAACCTCGCAAATACCGGAGCTAAGATGTCAGGGAGATCGCAAGATGCGTGCCCGAAGACTCACCCTGAATTTGGTCAAATTCGGGGAAAAATCGAGCCATTTGTGTTGAATATTGGACACTTTCGACGATTTATTGACACCTCGGTTACTTTTGGGGTGCTGGTTTGGCTCGCGCTTCCAGCTCCCTGAGGCGTTCATCCAGGAATCTCAGCTCGGCGGGATCCTTGACCGCGCCGCTTTGGAGGTAGCCCCCGATGACCAGCCGGGCGGCCTCGAGCTCGTTCATGTCCTCCAGAATGAACGCCTCCATCTGCTTCGCCCAGAGGGGCACATCGGCCGCCGTCGCGTGGCGCTGAATGGCTTGCGCGTAGCGGAGCGCAAGTGGCAGATCGTGGAGCCGATGCTTGGCGATCACGGTCGCATGTGCGAGCCAGGGCCAGCGCCGATTGGGGTCGAGCAGAAACTCGCGGTGGACGAACTCCAGCATGCTGCGCTGCTTGGTCTCGACGGGCACTTCCGCGTACAGCCGGCTCGCCGCGAGCAAGGGGTATTGCCCCTGGGGGTCGAGCTCGAGAATCCTCGCGAGCCAGCCTTCGAGGCGGTCATAGTCGAGATCGCGATAGGGGATTCTGGAGCCGGATTGGTAATCGTAGGCCTGCAGGTAGAGCATCAGTGCCTTGGCGAGCGCCACCGGCTCGCCGAAGCTCGCGAGCCTGAGCGCGGCGATGCCGGGTGCGGGGGGTAAATCCTCCGCGGCAGCCCGGGGGGGAGGCGCGGCGCCTTTCAGTGTGATCTGCGCAGCGAGCCCAAGGCCGAGGAGCGCCATCACGGCCCGCGGCACCCCTGAAATCGATCTCTGCGTCATATCGGGCCTAGAAATTCTTGCGGTACAGGTCGAACAGCGCTGCCGAGCAGATCAGGACGAGGTAGATCCCCGTCTGCCCGAAAACCGAAACGAGAACTTCACCGAAGGCGCCTCCCAGGAGCCACGCCGTCTGGGTCATGCGGTCAAGCGAAGGCAGCACCAGAGCGATCAACCCCACAATCGCAGCGACGATGCGATCCGTCAGGGTTGGGTCGTGCAAGGATGCACCCGCGATGATTTGCATCGCAGTCATGGAGCGCGACAGCAGGTAGAAGCCGCCCACCGCCGCAAAGGCGGGAACGACCTGCGCGAGAGACAGGACGCAGAACAGACTCATGGCCGTAACGATCAGGAGCTCGCACACGAGAGAAGCCGTCCACAACGCGAGCCCGGACGGCCTGGCGAACGGAGCCAGCGGCAACGCACACAGCAGCGCAAGGATCGTGGCCACGAAGGCAAAGCCCACGAATTTTCCGAAGAAATAGTGGGAGCGGGGTGCCGGAAGGGAAAGCAGTAACTCGGTTACTTTGTCACTCGACTCGCGCACCATGCTGGTAATAACGAACGCGGCGAGGATAAAGACGGCGGCTGCCCTGAGAGGAGCCGCGAGCAGCGCGGCCTGAATCTCTCGCGTCTCGGTGATCGCGACCTGACTCAAGAACTGAGTGAACCCGAAGGCCGCCACAACAAGTATCACGGTGAGCCACAAGAGGCGATTTCGAACAGCCTCGAGGAGGGTGGTTCGGGCCAGCGCGATGACGATGGGCATGGGCTTGGAGTTCGGCCTCCGGGTGCCTGTCTGTTAAAGCTGGCACAATACGTGCCTACGGGAGGGAAGTCCATGGAAGGGGCCGCGCACGCTCGCACCCCGTCGCTTCCTTCAGTCATGCCGGGTTCGGGAGAGAATGAAATGCACTGGAGGCTCATGAACGCCCTGCTGCACCCCGATTCCAATTCGCGATAGGCTCGGTATGGCGACATCAACCGTCCTTCAGGCATCCCAGCTTTTCGTGGCGAGATCGTGGCGTGTTCTGTTTCTGGTGATGCTGATCTGCCTGCATTTCGCGGCAATGTGGGGTGCGGAGGATTTCTGGGCGCGCGGCATGATGCTTGCGCACTTCGGGTTGTTCATCCTCTGGCAGCCCTTCATGCGGGGAGAACGGCCCCTGACCTCCTCGCAAGTGGCCGTGATCGCGGCGATTGCGCTGGGCACTCTCTATTTCCTCAACTGGTGGCTGCTGGCGCTGTGGGTCAGCGTACTGGCGGGAATCGTGGGCGGAAAGGTGTTTCTCTTCCAAGCGCGCTGGTTGCGGCGTTTCTATCTGGTGGTTCTGCTGTACCTCGTGTCGCTCCTGCTCGTCTGGATCGTTCCGAATAGTTTCATTCGTGTGCCCTTGCCCAACGAAGTCGGGTTGCTCGCTCACTACGGACTGCCCTTGTTGTTCATCGTGATGCTGGCGATTCCTGCAGAAACGGACTCTGCCGAGACACCGCAAGTCGTCGATTTTTTCTACGCGGCGATGATCGTGCTGCTGCTCATCGCGCTCGCGCTGGGCAGCTTCGCGTTCATGACCGTGAGCAAGATCGACTACATCACCGCGCTCTCGTTCAGCATGCTGATCATCGCGGGGGTGCTGCTGATTCTCTCTTTCGCGTGGAATCCCCGGTCCGGGTTCGGCGGCCTCTCCGTCTACTTCTCGCGCTATCTGCTGTCGATAGGCCTGCCGTTCGAGCGCTGGCTGTACTTCCTGGCCGAGCTCTCGCAGCTGGAGACCAAACCCGAGCGTTTCATGAAGGAGGCCTGCGGCGGGCTGGCGCGCCTGCCTTGGGTGTCCGGCGGCTTCTGGCATACCGCAGGCGAATCGGGCGATTTCGGAAAGGTCTCCAAGAACTCGGTCGAATTCACCAATCAGGAAATCCACTTGCGGGTTTTCACCAAGCTGCCCTTGAGTCCCTCGCTGGTGTGGCACTTTCAGCTGCTGGGGCAGCTGCTCGGCGAGTTCTACGTGGCCAAACAGCGCGAGCAGAAGCTGCAGCAGCAGACCTATGTGCAGGCCGTCCACGAAACCGGTGCGCGCATGACGCACGATGTCAAGAACCTGTTGCAGTCGCTCAATGTCCTTTGCGCGGCTGCGGAGCAGGACGCGGCGCCCGACGCGGGCGGGGAGTTGTCCGCGCTGATGCGGCGCCAGTTGCCGGCGATTACCCAGCGCCTGCAGCAGACGCTCGACAAGCTGCAGAAGCCCGATGCGAGCAACGGCCGCTTCATCAAGGCCGACACCTGGTGGGAGGGTCTGCAGCGAAGCTATGCCGGCCGCGGCGTCGAATTCTCGCGCGAGGGGTCGGGGGACGCCGTGATGCTCCCCAAGGAACTGTTCGACTCTGCAGGCGACAATCTGCTGCAGAACGCGTTGCGGAAGCGCAGATTGGACGAATCGGTGAGCATCTCCGTGAGCTTTCGCTGCGACGATGCCATCGAGTTTTCGGTGTGCGACAGCGGCGCGCCGGTCGCGTCGGAAGTCCTGCGGGGCCTGATGAGGGGTCCGGTGCCTTCGGAGACGGGATTCGGAATCGGTCTCTACCAGACCAGCCGGCTCGCCGAGATTTCAGGTTTTTCGTTGCAGCTGCGCGAGAACGACCCGGGCAGGGTGTGCTTCAGCCTGCGCGGCGAAGTGCGCCGCGGCGCGCGACAATAAGCGCCTGCGCACGAAAATCCGCTGGCCCTCGCCGGCGTGCCCGCTCAAGGCAGCTTCCCCGCGGCGACCAGGCGTGCAATCAGGGCGTTCGTGGTGATCGTGGCGACGATGTCGTCGAATTCGCAGAAGGGCGGCCCGCCCCCCCCTGGGGGCGCCGGATCCGCGCAGCCGCTTGCGGCGGATGTGGGTGTCCGGCTGTAGAAAGTCCAGGTGGAATAGCTGCCCGTGGCCGTCGTGATGTTGCCGGCCGCATTGGCTGCTTCGTCGCTCCCGGCCGGCGGAAGCGTGACTTGAATCCCGCTTCCCTGCCAGGCGCCGTAGCCGTTCTTCCCGTGCGAGATGACGACCGCGGGTATCACCGAGACCAGCGGGACCGCCGCTGTGCCCGGGCTGCTCCGCGTAAAAACCGTAATGTCGCCGAGCGTGCAAAGCGAAAAGGACGATTGAGTGGGCGCAATGGTCAGATCGCACGCCGGCGTCTGGTTCCCGGGGCTGACCGGGGAGGAGAGGGCCTGGGCAAGGTAAGTGGGCGGTGGCGGACCGGGCGGAGTGTACGCCCCCGCGCGCGTGTTCCAGGTTGCGAGCAATGTCCCCGGTGGGTTGGGAGGGCTCGGCCTGAAGATTGCGTCGGCGAAAGCCGGCGAAACGCGGTAGGAGAATCGCCGCCCCCAGGCGTCCGTTTCGGGCGTACCCAGGGTTACCCAAGGAACGACGCCAAAGGCCCCGAACGCGGCGACACAGGACGTACCGTCGAATTGCTCGATTCCCGCGCCGGCGATAGCGGAAGCGATGTTGCCGTTGGCCGGGCACGGCAGGCGGCCGTTCGCCTGCGCGAAACCTATGATCGCATCCCTGATCGAGTCCATGGTGCGCCGCGTGTCGGCCACGTTGCGAATTTCCACCTGGGCGGAGAAGGGCACCATCGCGCCGAAGAGCAGCAGCGAGAGGATGGCGGCCGCAACCGCCAGCTCTGCGATGGTAAAGCCCTGGCTGTGCCTCATCGCGCTCGGTTCACGGCGAAACGACGACGACCCGGTCGTTGATGGCCGTGGGGCTCCCCGGTCGGTTCTCGTAGACCAGCGTGGTGCCATTCGCCGCAGTGAGGTTGGCGTTCTCGAAATAGTCGGGGAGGTTCGTCGAGGGCCGCGTAATGCCGTTCAGGGATCGGCCGGCGAGTAGTACGATCGCCTGCTTGTCGTTCGAAGTCGTGTATGAGGGCCGGAGATTGTTCACCGTCAGGCAGGAAAAGAC
>JBGPOV010000129.1:0-10468 GCA_041488255.1 Gammaproteobacteria bacterium
AGGAGAGGGTAGGGTGAGGGTTCAGGAGAGGGTAGGGTGAGGGTTCAGGAGAGGGTAGGGTGAGGGTTCAGGAGAGGGTAGGGTGAGGGTTCAGGAGAGGGTAGGGTGAGGGCCGGGTGAGGGGTACTCCCGAATCGGCTGTTACAGTCCACCAACAGTTTAACAACCAAAGGTGTCGGCGGCTTGGCAGCTGCGTTGTGCTGCGAGCGGGGCGCGATCCGAGGGCGCGCGCAGTGCCAAGACTGCGAGCCCGGCGGGGCCGCCGTCGAGCGCACCTGCCGGGTTTGCTCGGAAGGCTCTGACGCGCTCGCCGTCAGTGGCCGGCAGAGCGTGCCAGCCGGTCGCGCTCTTCGAGGTCGGAGAAGTCCGCGCGCTCCGACAAGCTGGTGGGCACGCGGTGCTTGATCAGCAGCGCGAACAGCTTCAGCCCGGTGGGACCGGGATAGGCGTTGGTGCTCTCGCGGAAATACCAGACTTCGCCGCCGCGCGCCTTGAGGGCAACCAGCTCGGGCTCGAGCAGAGGGACCATAGTCCGCTCGCCGTTGACGAGCACTACGCCGGACGTGAGGACCGAGATCTTGAGCACCGGTCGAGCCGCGAGGGCGTGTCCGGCGGTCAGAGCGAGAACGACGACAAATGCCGCTGCAGTGATGCGAGGAGCCATATAGCCACCCTCGGAGGTTGTGAAACCCAAGCCGGCGGCGTGCTGCGTGCCTCCGACCGTCCTCTCCTCGCCCTTGCTTGATGCAACGCAAGCCCCGTGCCGAGGCCGACTGGTGGAAACCCAATCGTCAAAACCAGCGGCAACAAGCAGTTGGCAATAGCCAGCCGTCGAACCACGGTACCGATTAGCGGCGCGGACACGGGATAACGCACTGTCAGAGTGCGGTGCGCCCGCCTTTAGCCTCGAAACGCCTTCTTGAACGACTTCAAGTAAGCGCGAGCCGCACCTGGTGCAGCACCACGGGCAGCTCGCTGCCGTCGTCGAACTCCGCGCCCGCGGTCACGCCTGCGCGCGCGATCTCTTCTGCGTCCTCGCTGCGCCCGAACAGCGTGAACATGGCGCCCACCGCATGCGAGGCGCCCGAGCCGATGGCCCAAAAGCGTGGGAACGCCTCGACGTCGCGCGAGGGTGTGACGCCGAAGATGCCGCGCGGGCTGGCCAGCAGCGCGCTCATCCGGGTGGTCTCGTAGGCGTCGTCGGCCTCCGCGCGCGGATTCATGTGGTACTCCTCGCGCAGGATGTTGTGCATCACGCGCCAGGTCTCGAAGATCTCCGCGGGGGTGTCCAGCTTCACGTTGTCCGGGTAGCGCGAGAAATAGCTCTGCAGCACGGCGTTGTGCACGGCATAGCCGACGGTGCCGATATAGGTGTCGCGAAACCGGAAGATCTTGCCCGGCGCCTCCGAGTAGTGGGACTTCTGCTTCAGCGACCCGATGGTCGCCAGCGTATCGCAGGCGATGCAGGCGATGCCGGCCTTGCGGACCACGACGATGGTAGACATGTTTGGGGTGAGCTTGTGAGAGGATGCGGGCTAGGCCGCGGGCATCGGCGGTGCTGGGCTGTCGGGCGACAAGGCGATCCATTCCGCGCCCAGGATGTTGTCGAAGAACTGGATCCAGGCGCGCCGGGTCGCCAATCCGCCTCGCTGCAACACGCCTCGTATCACATCCGCGGCCGCGGGCACGTCGACCAGGGCGAGATCGATGTAGTCGTAACGCCGGCCGGACCCGCCGCCGATCACACAGCCCAGCCGTCCCGGACGCAGCGCGTCGTTCAGCGCATCCTCGCTCTTGATCCGCCCCCCCACTGCGGAGCGCCGCAACGGGCGACCGCGGTCGATCTTGAGATAGCAGAAGGTCTCGCCCGAGCGCGAGAATCGGCCCGACCAGAACAGCTGGTTGCTGTGCGCGTTGCGCCACAGGTCGGGCGCGCACGTGACGGCCGCCCCCAGGTCGTATCGATGGAAGTAGTCCTCCTGCTTCTTCGGCTTCAGGTCTATCTCAGTCCATGACAAGGACTCGAGCCGATCGAGGAACGGTTGCGCGGCGATGCCCGAGCGCTGCCCCGCGGCGAGCATGATGAAGGCGCGTCGCACTGCGCCCGGAGGCAGCGGCTGCGCGACTTCCGCCGCCACGTCCAGCACGCCGACCCAGTCGGTCAACAGCTCCTCGCCCAGCAGCGATAAGGCCGCAAGGAAGGCCTGGCTGCGCGCAAGGCTGTGCTTGTTGTCGAGAAAAGACTGCGGGAACTGGAACAGCAGGTCGACGCGATTGAATTCCCCCGGCGTCAAGGCCACGCCAGTGAAGGCGGGCTCCGCGCCGGTCCTGCTCTTGATAGCGGAGCTCATGTGCTCGACGGTTTCCGGCCACCGGTGCGCAAGGAACGACCATCCGGGAAGCACCGGCGCTCGCGTCAGGATTTCGTCCACCAACGGGCGCAGTTGATGATCGGCTTCGGGTGTCATCACCAGCCGGTGCCCGCCGGAGCTGCCGGGTCCGAACTCCCACATCAACCGTGCGTCAATGTTCTGCAGGTGCTGCTCCATCCAAGCGACCAGGTCCCACTCGCTCTGGCCGTTGAACAGACGATCGAGGTCGTGGGCCTTCGCCCCGAACGCCTTCCACCAAGCGTCTATCCGGCCAATCACAACGGCGCGTTGCGCGTCCTCTTCGGGGCGCTCACCGGGTGTGTAGAACTTCCAGCGCATGGATGTTCGTGGGAGACCGGCGCGCCTGGCGAAGCAGCCCGCCCCGGTCAACCGTCGCGCCGGGCCCGAAAACCCCTCAAACCGAGGGACACGGCAATCACGGCCGCCGACGGTGCCCAAACCCAACGGACCTCGCTCGCCAGGACCTGCAGGCCCCGCTCGGAGAAGAACCCGCGCCCAATGGGTGCCACTTCGATCGGCGTGACCGGGAAGAAGTAGCGCTCGCTGCTTAACGGGGCGAAGAATGCGATGCCCAGCCCGCCATTGGTGAAAGCGTCGAGGATGCCATGGGATGCTGCTGCGGCGAACAGAAACAGCCAGATCCGCAGGCGCATGTTGGTCCACTGGTCGCTGCGCAAAGCGAGCACGGTCACCACAGTGCTGAGAACCAGCGCAAAGAGGATCGAGTGGGACAACCCGCGGTGACCGAGCATGGCCGAGTAGGGGATGCCGAAGGCAAAGGCCAGCACGTCGAGGTCGGGCAACGCAGCGCACACAACACCCAAGGACCAGGGACGAAGTCCAGCCCCGGCAGGCAGCACGACGGTGCCCAGCGCGAGGGCGGAGACCGCATGAGTGAATACCGTGGGCATTTCTACGCCCCGAGCACCGGGCCAATGGATCCGTGGGTCGTGACCGTAAGGCGCTCGCTGGGCTTCGGCATCAGCGGCTGCATTGCCGGCACCTCGCGCCCTCAAGCTTTGTTCCCGCCGAATGCCGACCCGACCTTACCCTTCGCGAGCCGCGGTGGCGCTGCCACGTTGGCGACATATGTCCGCCAGATGTCCGGCATTCGTTCGAGGACCAGTTCTTTCCCGAGAACCTCCTCTTCGCGGAGCGCGCCGGCCACGGCTTCCGGAGTGAGTGCTGACAGGGCCGGTGTCGAAACGGGCGCGTAGCTGATATGCCAAGGCTCAGGATACACCCCGCCGCGATCTTGGTCGTAGGGACGAAAGAAGTCGAAGCGGCTGAGGTTTTCGACCATCCACAGCGCCAGACGCTCGAACATGCCGCCAGGAACATACTCCTCGGGCAGCAGCCGGACCCGGTAGCCCTCGGGAATCGCCGCGCGGTCGTAGACGTCGATCTCGCTGCCCCAGTGATGGCGGCTGGCCCCGGGGACCGCCGACCAGACCAGAATCGCCTCGACCAGCTGCGGTTCGCTCAGGCCGGCGTGTTCGCGCGGGTTCCCGTCCCGGTCGTACAGCGGGCGCTCGCCGCGGAACTTGCGGTTCCAGATCTCCAGCTGCTGATGAAAGTCGCGGAAGGCGCTGAACGGCGCCACGTCGAGGCCTTCCTTGGCTGCCGCATCGCGCAGCGCGAGGAAGGGCTCCACCACGTCGCGATGCAGCGCCACGCGGGGGTCCTCGATCTGCTCGATGTGCGTTCGTACCCGTCCAGTCAGCTCGAGCTCGTTCATCGGTCAGCCGTAGCGCGCCAGGATCACGCCGACCAGCACGGCGAAAGCAAGGATCATGACCGCAGTCAGAAAGTGCTCGGCGGCGATCGCGCCCGCAGCCAGCGCCACCGCACAGGCCACCATCCGTTGGTCCTCATGACGCACGAACGCGACGATGCCGAGGACGAGCGCGATGAACCCCAGGATCACCGAAGCGACCGAGATGCGCCGGTCCCGCCAGGCGTTCTGGAATTCCGGCGCCGGCGGCGAGGCCGGTTCCATCCTGATCGCTGCCACGGTCTTGTCTTTAAGCTGTCCCAGCCAGTCGGTGGCCTGCTGTTGGAGCGGCTTGGACGGCGGGTCGTACATCGGGGCGACCCAGCCGGGTAAAAGCGCGAGAGCGAGCGCGAGAACGCCGAACCCGAGCCCGGCCCAGCCGAAGTAATGATGTCCCCGCCGACGCGTCGGTCGCTCGGATGCGTCGGGGCCGCTGCCGGCGAGCGCAGAAAGGCGTTTCAACATGCCGGGTTCGCCCTCGCGAGCGGGTTCTGCGCTATGCGCGCAGGACACACTTCGCGTATAAGTCTTTGAACCGCCCGCCCGGGTCGTAGCGCTGTTTGAGTGCCCGGTACGCTTCGCCGTTGTAGATGGTCCAGAACTCCTCCGGTGGGAAATAGCTATCCGAGTAGAGTGACTTGATTCCGCCCAGCTCCTGCACTTTTTTCTCCACCAGACGGTTGAAGTGCCCCGGCGCGTGGTCCTGCTGGGTGCGCACCACGTCCCAGAAGCCGAAGTTCACGAACGTCGTGGAGCGATCCATCGGGTACAGGGTCCAGCGATGCGCCGGATTCCAGCACCGGATCGGGCAGATCCACACCGGCAGGACACCGATCTCGCGGTGGAAAAACTCCAGAAACTCGGCCGCGTGCTCGATGGGAATATCCACGTCCTGGATCACCGACTCGCCCCGCTGCCCGCGAAGCCGATCCACCGTGTGCATCAGCCGCCAGCGGCTGTTGAACCGCATGAGCTTCGTGTAGAACCTCGAGTTGAGCCGACCGCGCCCGAGCAGTCGACGCACGATCGGGTTCTGCGCCGCCAGATTTTTCGAACACCAGAACCAGTCGGTGTCCCAGCGCCAGAGGTAGGCCGCGGTGGCCAGGTAATCCGTTTTGCGCTCGCGGATGGAGCGGTAGTAGATCCTCTCGAAAGTGTAATCGCTGGTGTAGGGGGCTTGGTCCACGAAGCGGCCCACCGTGATGTAGAGCTCGTCCGGGGCGAACACCGAGCCGTCGATGAAGTCGATGTCCGGCGCGCGGCATAGCTCGGCGAGCTGGCGAAAGTACGCTGCGCGGCCGCCGTGACGCAGGTGGGAGAGCGCAACGAAGCGCTTCACCGGCGCGACCTTCGTCTTGACTCGCAGTGCGTAGCCGAGGGTGCCGTAGGAGTTCGGGAAGCCGAAGAACAGGTCGCGGTGCTCGTTGTCCGGCGTGGCCACCACCACGCTGCCGTCGCCCAGCAGCACCTCCAACTCCAGCAGCGTCTCGTGCACCAGCCCGTACCTGAACGAGCTCGATTCGATGCCCACCCCGGCGACCGCCCCGCCGATCGTGATCGACTTCAGTTGCGGCACCACGCATGGCATGACCCCGAGGTCCAGCGAGGCGGCGGCCAGTGCGTCGTAAGGCGTCATCGCCTCCACGTTCACCCAACCCTCTCGCGCGTCGATTTCGAGGACGTGATGCAAGGTGCTGACGTCGAGGCGGTGCTCGGGAGCCGTCTCGCGGCTGCGGAACAGATTCGAGGTCTGTTTGCCCAGCCCCACGTCCGAACCGCGGCCGCCCTGGATCTGACGGACCAGCTCGTCCCTGCGGTCCGCGTAGCACAGCATTCGCTCAAACCCGCTCTGTCTCGCGCAGCGGCGAATGTTCCGTCTCGCGTCCGGTGTTTTCCTTGTACAGCCAGGCCCGGCTCATCGGATAGTTGTCCTTGTTGATGTTGCCCTTGCTGAAGACGATCTGGAACAGATGCGTTTGGGTGTGCGATGAGCGAAACATCTCGGCGCAAGACACCAGATAACTGCGCCACACGCGGCGGAAGCGCTCGTCGAATCTGCTCGCGTCCAGCGCGTGGATCTTGTCCCAGTTGCGGTCGAAGCGCTCGGTCCACGCATCCAGGGTCAGCGCATAGTGCCGGCGCAGGTTCTCGACGTCCACGATCTCGAGCCCGCAGCTCTCCATGGCGCTGATGGTCTGGGCCAGGCTCGGGATCCAGCCGCCGGGGAACACGTGCCTACGGATATAGAACTCCGTGTCACGCACGCCCACGTGGCCGATGAAGTGCAGCATGCCCAGCCCGCCGGGCTTGAGGAAGTCGGCGTGCGCTTTGACCACCGCGCGCAGCTGGTCGCGGCCGGCGTGCTCGAGCACACCGATGGATACGACCTTGTCGAACTGGGCGTGCACCTCGCGGAAGTCGGCCTCGCGCACCTCGAGCCTGCCGGACAGGCCCCTCTCGTGGATCTGGCCGCGGACCCATTCCACCTGCTCCGTGGTCGTGTTCACCCCGCACACGCGGGCGTCAAACTGCTGCTCCGCGCGAAACATGAATCCGCCGAAGCCGCAGCCGATGTCGACCACGCTCTCGCCAGGCTTGAGGCGGATCTTGTTGCATACATGATCGATCTTGTCGCGCTGCGCTTCTTCCACGCTGCGCGTGCCGGGCTTCCAGTAGGCGCAGGTGTACATCATCAACGGGTGGTCCAGCCAGTAAGCGTAGAAGTCGGCGCCCAGACCGTAGTGGAAGCGTGCATTGATCTTGGACTGCTCGATGGTGCGGTTGCCGAAGCGGAACTCGTGCCACTGATTTAGCAGCCACACCAGCGGCCCGGGCGCGTAACTGAAACCGCTCTCGAACGAGACCGCGAAGGCGCGGCTGATGTCACCCTCGATATCCAGGGTCTGGTTTAAGTAGGACTCGAGGAAGCCGATGTGCCTGAAGCAGATGGCGTTCCACTGGGCGCCCATGGTCTTGAAGCGGAAGTGAACCAACGGTTCGCCTTCCCGATTTTGGAACGAGGAGCCGTCGGCGTAGGTCACCCGGAAGCAGACGCGCGTCTGCCTTCCGAGGCGCCGCAGGATTTTCTTCAATAACGCAGTCATCGCTGCGCCCATAGCCTGCTCAGCCGGTACGGTTCAGACCACCCGGAAGTTTTTGAACTGCCACGGATCGTTCGAGTCCACATCTTCCGGATACAGCTTGCCGCGTTCCTCGAGCGGCGTCCAGTCGCTGTAGACCCCCACGACCGGGCCCAGGTAAGGCATGGCCACTTCCAGCACGGTGCCGAAGTCGACGTCGTCGGGCTCCACGATGCCCGCGGTGGGGTTGCGCATGGCCCAGATCACCGCGCCCAGCGCCGGGGCGTTCACCTGCAGGCTGGTGGCGTTGTTGTGCGGGCAGAGCTGACGCGCCTCGTGGATGGTGAGGTGGGAGCCGTACCAGTAGGCGCCGCGCGCGTGCCCCATGAGCAGCACGCCCAGCTCGTCGAAGCCCTCGGCGATGTCCTCGCGCAGCAAGCGCGTCTGCTCCTGCATGGTGTAGTTGTGGCCGACCATCTCGTGCAAGCTCAGCACCGCGTCGTCGCACGGATGATAGGCGTAATAGCAGGTCGGGCGGTACACCACCTTGCCGTTGTCTCGCACGCTGAAGTAGTCCGGGATGGAGTGCGACTCGCCGTGGGAGATGAGCCAGCCGTGGAACGGCCCTTCCTTGGGGACCCAGGAGCGCACGCGCGTGCTGCAGCCGGGACGATTGAGATAAATCGAGGAGCCACAGCCGAAGCCGAACTCCATGCCCTCGTGCGGCCAGTGCTTCTCGTGCGTGCCCCAGCCCAGCTCGGCGGGCTGCAGCGATTCGCCCACGAAGGCGCCGCTGGACCAGGTGTTGACGAACTCGCCCCACTGCTTGCGGGTGCTGCCCACTTGACGGTCGCGTTCCGCGATCTGAATGATCTTCACGCCGAGATCCCTCGCCAGCCTCGCCCAGGCGTCCTTGGTGGCTGGCACGCGCCTCTCGTGGCCGGTGTCCTTAGCGATGTTGAGCAGGGCCTGCTTGACGAAATGCGAGACCAGGCCCGGGTTGGCGCCGTGCATGAGCACGACCGAGGGACCGCCCGGGTACTGCTTGCGCATCGCGAGCGCCGCCTCGCGGAAGGCGTAGTTGGTGCGGCGCGAGACCGGGATCGACGTGTCTCGGTGGCCGCCGGCCCAGGGCTCGATGCAGGCGTCCAGATACATGATGCCGCGCTCGCTGCAATACTCGATGAGCGCGAGGCTGGACACATCGAACGAGGCATTGAACAGAAAGTCGCCGGATGCAAGCTCCTGGTCCAGGATGCGGACATAGTTCTTGCGTGTCAGCGGCTCGATCCGGAACGCGACTCCATACTCCTGAGCGATCTCGCGTCCCCAATCCTCCGCGGTGATGATCAACAGGTGTTCCTTGGGCACGTCGATATGGCGCAGCAGCAGCGGTAGCGTACCTTGCCCAACCGCGCCAAAGCCCAATATCAGGATTTTTCCCTTGAAGGTGATGTGTTTCTTGTGTTCGGCCATTTCCCATCGGTCGCAAAGCAGCGGTTGCAAGGACAGGTGCGCCGCCGGACGTTCCGCACCCAGCAGCCCCTGCGCGAGCGCGGTATTGTAAGGGTTTTGATAGCGAACTCCAGGCCCACGCCGCGTCTGGCATCGTTCATGCAGCCGGAATTTTTGCGGTAACATGGCGCGCTCGTAAACTCCACCTGCTCATGGCCGACTACATCCTCTGGGCCGCCGCCGGCCTGGGCCTGGTGATCGCCGAGCTGGTCACCGGGACCTTCTACCTTCTGGTGCTCGGTGTGGCGGCGCTGGCCGGTGCGGCGGTCGCGTTTTTGGGGCGGTCAGGCCATCGTTTCGGCCGTGATCGCGGTGGCTGGCGTGATCTGGATTCATCAGCGCCGCAAGTCCATGGAGCCGGCCGCCATGCCCTCGCCCGACGTCGGCCAGCCGGTGACCTGGGAGTCCTGGCTCAACGAGCCTGATCGTCTCGCGCGCGTGCGCTACCGTGGAGCCTCGTGGGACGCGCGCGTCGTGGGCGAGTGCACCGCCCAGCCCGGTGAAATGCTGTACATCAGCGCCGTCAATGGCAACACCCTCGAAGTCGCCAAGATCCGGCCCGGCTAAGCTGCTGGTGCAAGCCGAGCCGCCCGCCGCCCCCGTTCGTCCTGCCAAGGAGCTTTCGATGCTGCCCAAAGTCATCGGCGTAATCTTCCTGGCCGCGGTCATCTGGGCCTTCCCGCCCACTCACCCCTACGCCATCCCATTTTTCGTCATCGCGCTGGCCGCGGTGTTCGTCATCGAGGGGGTGCGCGTCGTGCCGCAGCAAAGTGCCTGGGTGGTCGAGCGGTGGGGCCGCTATCACGCCACGCTGCAGCCGGGCCTCAACATCATCGTGCCCTTCATCGACCGCGTGGCGTACAGGCACTCGCTCAAGGAAGTGCCGTTGGATGTCCCCGAGCAGGTGTCCATCACCCGGGACAACACGCAGCTCGGTGTGGACGGCATCCTTTATTTCCAGGTCACCGACCCGCGGCTCGCGAGCTACGGGACCTCGGATTACATCACCGCCATCACCCAGCTGTCGCAGACCACGCTGCGCTCCGAGGTCGGCAAGATGGAGCTTGACAAGACGCTGGAGAGCCGCGACGAGATCAACAAGAAGATCGTCGCGGTGCTGGACGAGGCGGGCAGATCGTGGGGCGTGAAGGTGCTGCGCTACGAGATCAAGAATCTCACACCGCCGGACGCCATCTTGCGCGCGATGCAGGCGCAGATCACGGCCGAACGCGAGAAGCGCGCCGTCATCGCCACCTCGGAGGGGGAAAAGCAAAAGGAGATCAACCTGGCCGAGGGCTCCAAGCAGTCCGACATTCTCAAGTCGGAAGGCGAAAAGCAGGCGGCGATCAACAAGGCACAGGGCGACGCCACCGCGATCCGGCTGGTCGCCGAGGCGACCGCGGCGGGCATCCAAATGGTCGCTGACGCCATCGGCAAGGAGGGCGGCATGTCGGCGGCCAACCTCAAGATCGCCGAGCTCTACATCAGCGCCTTCGGCAACCTGGCCAAGACCAACAACACGCTCATCATCCCGAGCAACGTGTCCGACGTCGCCGGGCTGGTGGCCTCGGCCATGACCGTGCTCGACAAGACTCGCCAAGCCGGCGCCAGCGCAGCGCGCTGAACCTGCAACCCTCTGCGCTTCGACGTCGGGTCCGGGCTTGCAGTCAGCTTCGGCGGTGGAACCAGCCCGTCAAGCTCAGCCG
>JBGPOV010000130.1:0-10437 GCA_041488255.1 Gammaproteobacteria bacterium
CCGATCGCGAGGCCGACGCCGATCGACAGCGCCGCGACCGCAATCCCGACCGTGAGCGAGATGCGTGAGCCGTAGATCACGCGGCTGTACACATCACGCCCCAGCATATCGGTGCCGAACCAGCTCTCGCCAGACGGTGGCTTGAGGCGCTGGACAGGCGAGAGCGTCTGCGGGTCCACGGTGCCGAGCCAGGGGGCCAGGAGCGCGATCAGCACCATCACGGCGAGGACCATGCCGCCGACGATGGCGGTCGGATGCCTGCGGAATGCGTCCCGGATCCACTGCCAGGTTGGCGATGCGGATTTCGGTGCGCTGAGGACTGCGGTGGTCATGTCAGTAGCGGATGCGCGGGTCGAACAGCCTATAGGAGAGATCGACCAGCAAATTGATCAGGACGTACACGCCGGAGAACAGCAGGATCACGCCCTGAATGATCGGGTAGTCGCGGCGCAGGATCGCATCGACCGTGAGCCGCCCGATGCCCGGAATCGCGAACACCGTCTCGGTGACGATTGCGCCGCTGATGAGCAGTGCGATGCCGATGCCGATTACCGTAATGATCGGCACGCCGGCGTTTTTCAGCGCATGGCGCGTGAGCACCGCGCGCGGCGCGAGGCCCTTTGCGTTCGCGGTACGGATATAGTCCTGCGACAGGACATCTAGCATGGCGGCGCGCGTGATGCGCGCGATCAGCGCCATGTATACCGTGCCGAGCGCGATGCTCGGCAGGATCAAATGCGACAGCCACGGCCACATGCCCTCCTTGAGCGGACGGTAGCCCTGCACCGGCAACCATTCGAGCTGGACCGAGAACACGATGATGAGCACGTAGGCCAGCACGAACACGGGCACCGAAAAGCCGAGCACCGAGAAGCCCATCACGAAGCGGTCCACCCAAGTGCCGGCTCTTGCGGCTGCGATGACGCCGAGCGGCACCGCGATGAGGACTGCAACGATTAGCGTGCACAAGGTTAGAGACACGGTCGGCTGGACGCGCTGTCCGATCAGCGTCGTGACCGGCAGATTGGTGAAGATCGAGGTACCCAGGTCGCCGTGCAGTAGCCGCCAGACCCAGCCGCCGAACTGCACCAGGAACGGCTCGTCCAGGCCCAGCTTCGCGCGGATGTTCTTGATGTCGTCGTCCGTGGCGATGTCGCCGGCGATCACTGCAGCCGGATCTCCCGGCGTCAGAAACAGGAGGGAGAACACGAATAGAGCAACCACCGCCATGACGATGAACGTTGCCCCGAGCCGTCGGAGGATGTAGGCGATCATGGCGCGCGATGGGCGGCCTGCGGCCTCACTTCTTCTCGACGTTCCAGAGGAAGATCATCGGTGCGACGATCACGCCGGATAGGTTCGAGCGGTAGGCTGTCGGGATGATGAACTGCGCCGTCGGGATATAGGGCACGAACTTGAAGGCTTGGAGCTGCACCGCATCGGCCGCCTTCTTGGCGGCTGCCGGATTGCTCGCGTTGAACCACGCCTCGCGCAACTCCTCGAGCTTCTTGTCTGTCGGCCAGCCAAACCATGCATTTTCGCCCGAGGCGCGGATCGGCGAGCTTGCCGGCGAGATCAACTGCGGGCCGACCGCATACGAGTGGAAGATCGACCAACCGCCCTTCTCGACCGGTTCCTTCGACGTGCGGCGAGTGGTGAGCGTGCCCCAGTCGCCTGCCTGCAGCTCGGCGTTGAGGCCGAGTTTGCGCAGCAGATCGGCGGTAATCAGCGACTGCGAGTGCACGATCGGCAGGTCGGTGGCCGATAGGATCACGATCTTCTCGCCCTTGTAGCCCGACTCTTGAATCAGCTTTTTGGCGCGATCGAAGTCGCGCTTGCCCTTCAGCGGTTCGGCGCCGACCTCGGAAGAAAGTGGCGTGCCGCAGGTAAAGAACGAATAGCAGGGCCGCCCGTTCTTCTCGTCGCCCGCGATAGCGAGCACGTAATCGTGCTGGTTGACAACGTAGAGCAGGGCCTCGCGCATCTTCTGATTGTTGAACGGCGGTTGCAGGAAGTTGAAGCGCATGATGCCGATCGAGCCGAGCGGGTCGCGGGTCTCGACGCGGACGTCCTTGTTCTTGCGCAGCATTGGAATCAGATCGGGCGGCAGCTGCTCCCACCAGTCCACCTCGCCGGCGTTGAGCGCCGCGGCGGCCGTGGCCGAATCGGGGATGTAGATCCACTCGACGCGATCCACTTTGACCACCTTGCCGCCTGCGGCCCAGGACGGTGCATCCTTGCGCGGCACGTAGTCGGTATTCTTGACGTAGACCACTTTGTTGCCCGGCACCCATTCTTCTTTCACGAACTTGAACGGGCCCGAGCCGGTCGCGTCGGTGATGTTCTGGAACGCGTCGGTTTTCGCGATACGCTCGGGCATGATGAAGGGTACGTTCGATGCAAGCTTGCCGAGGGCATCGAGCGTGAGCGGAAACGGCTTCTTGAGCTTGAGTCGGAAGGTCTTGTCGTTCACCGCGCTCCACGACTCGGTGGCCTCGGCGAGCTTCTGGCCCAGCGGATCTCGCTTGGCCCAGCGCTCCAGGGATGCGATGCAATCGGCTGAGCGCACTGGCTGGCCGTCGTGGAACTTGAGTCTGTCGCGCAGCGTGAAAGTGTAAGTGAGCTTGTCCGGCGAGAGCTCCCACTTCTCCACCATCTGCGGCTGGACCTGGAACTTGGCGTCGGTCGCGAACAGCGTGTCGTACACCAAGTAGCCATGGTTTTGCGTGATATACGCGGTGGTCGCGATCGGGTCGAGGATGCGCAGATCGGCCGAAGGAATGAACTTCAGGACGTTCTGCTGCGCCGACGCGCAGCTCGCGGTAAGCGCGAGGGCGAGCGCGAGCGCCCGAGGCGAAGCAGAAGCGAGCTTCATGCGAGTCCCCCTATGGACGAACGTGTTGCCAGCCGCGTCGGTTATTTTTTCTCGACGTTCCAGAGAAAGGTCACCGGGGCGACGATCACGCCGGAGAGGTTCGACCGATAGGCCGTCGGAATGCTGAACTGCGCCGTTACGATGTAGGGTAAAAACTTGAAGGCTTCGAGCTGCACCGCATCGGCCGCCTTCTTGGCGGCGGCCGCGTCGGTGGTGTTGAACCACGCCTCGCGCAACTCCTCGAGCTTCGGGTCGGTTGGCCAGCCGAACCACGCTTTTTCGCCCGAGGCGCGGATCGGTGAGTTGGCCGGTGAGAGCGCGTCCGGCGCGACGAACCACGTGTGGAAGATCGACCAGCCCCCTTTCTCGACCGGCTCCTTAGAAGTGCGGCGGGTGATGAGCGTGCCCCAGTCGCCCGCCTGCAACTCCACGTTCAGGCCCAGCTTGCGCAACAACTCGGCGGTGAGCAGCGACTGCGCATGCACGATCGGCTGGTCAGTGGCCGAAATGATGACGATCTTCTCGCCCTTGTAGCCCGACTCCTGAATCAGCTTCTTGGCGCGGTCGAAGTCGCGCTTGCCCTTCAGGGGCTCGGCGCCGACCTCGGAAGCGAGCGGCGTCCCGCAGGCGAAAAACGAATAGCAGGTCCGCCCATTCTTCTCGTCGCCCGCGATAGCGATCAGGTAGTCCTTCTGGTTGACGACGTAGAGCAACGCCTCGCGCATCTTCTGGTTGTTGAACGGCGGGTTCAGGAAGTTGAAGCGGATCAATCCGAGCGCCCCGAGCGGGTCGATATTCTCGACCCGGACGTCCTTGTTCTTGCGCAGCAGCGGGATCAGATCGGGCGGCAGCGCCTCCCACCAGTCCACCTCGCTGGCGTTGAGCGCGGCGGCGGCAGTCGCCGAATCCGGGATGTAGATCCACTCGACGCGATCCACCTTCACCACCTTGCCGCCGGCGGCCCAGGACGGCGGCTCCTTACGCGGCATGTAATCGGTGTTCTTCACGTAGACGACCTTGCTGCCCGGCACCCATTCTTCCTTCACGAACTTGAACGGGCCCGACCCGGTCGCGTCGGTGATGTTCTGGAAAGCATCGGTCTTCGCCACACGCTCTGGCATGATGAAGGGCACGTTCGACGACAGCCTTCCCAGCGCCTCGAGTGTGAGCGCGAAGGGCTTCTTGAGCTTCAGCCTGAACGTCTTGTCGTTCACCGCGCTCCACGACTCGGTCGCCTCGGCGAGCTTCTGGCCCAGAGCATCGCGCTTGGCCCAGCGCTCCAGGGACGCGATGCAATCGGCGGAGCGCACCGGCTGGCCATCGTGGAACTTGAGCCCGTCGCGCAGGGTGAAGGTGTAGGTGAGCTTGTCCGCAGAGAGCTGCCACTTGTCCACCATCTGCGGCTGGATATGGAAATTGGCGTCGGTCGCGAACAGTGTGTCGTACACCATGTAGCCGTGATTGCGCGTGATGTAGGCGGTGGTCGCGATCGGGTCGAGGATGCGCAGATCGGCCTGCGGGATGAACTTCAGGACCTTCTGCTGCGCCGACGCGCAGCTCGCGGCGAGCGCGAGGGCGAGGGCAGCCGCGCGCAGGGAAGCGAAGACGACCTTCATGCTGATCTCCCTTTCGATCTCCCACGCCACCTCCCTAGCGCTCCCTCTCCCCTTGTGGGAGAGGCAGCAGACAAAGAGGTCCCTCTCCAGTAGAGATAAGGTCCCTCTCCCCTCGGGAGAGGGTAGGGTGAGGGCAGCGTCGCGAGACGCCCGGGAGAGGGCAGGGTGAGGGCCCCGGGTGAGGGGTAATTAGGCGGCATCTCGTTGTCGGGCCAGGACTCGGCCCGATCGGACGCCGGTCGGACGGCCTTGCTGCCACACCACCGAGCCATTCACCACCACCGTGTCGATGCCTTTCGAGGGCGCCATCGGATTCTCGAAGGTCGCAACCTCATCCACGGTGGCCGGATCGAACAGCGTGATATCCGCAAAGGCGGTTGGACGGAGCACTCCGCGATCCTCGAGGCCGAAGGTGCGCGCCGTCAAGCCGGTCATCTTATGCACCGCCTGCTCCAATGAAAACAGACCCAGCTTCCGGCTGTAATGGCCGAGCACGCGCGGAAATGTGCCCCACAGGCGCGGATGCGGGAATGTATCGTGCGGCAGCCCGTCCGAGCCGATCATCGTAGGCTCGAAGGCGAGGATGCGCTGGACGTCGCTCTCGTCCATGGAGAAGTAGATGCCGCCGGCCGGCAGCAGGCGTGCAACGGCTTCCTGTTGGGATACGCCCATCTCCTTCGCTACAGCGGCGAGCTCCTTCCCGGCATGCTCGGGGCAGGGCTTCGACCAGGTGACGAGCACTCGGGAGGCGGTGGCCACGCGTTCAGCGGACAGGACGGTCGAGGAGGCCGAATAGGGGTAACAGTCGAGCCCGATGGGTTGATCGTGCATGTGCCGCTGAATGAAAGGCAGCGTCTGCTCGGATCGCCCGTGATTGGCGGTACCGGCGACCTTGTGATGCGAGATCACGACCGGCACCCCGACCTCGCGGCCGATCCGAAAGCTTTCCTCGAGCGAATCCATGACCCGCTCGGCCTCGTTGCGCATGTGGGTGACGTACAGACCGCCGAACTGCCTCAGGGGACGGCAGACCTCGATCACTTCCTCGGTCGGCGCTGCGGCCGCCGGCTCATAGTACAGGCCTGTCGACACGCCGATCGCGCCAGCGGCCAACGCCTCGTGGGCCAAGCCGCGCATGTGTGCGATCTCGGCCGCATTGGCGGGGCGATCCAGATTGTCCAGCGTGACGATGCGCAGCGTCGTGTGTCCCACCAAGGGTGCGCAGTTTATGGCCGCCGGCCGAGCACGCAGCTCTTCGACGTATGCACCGAAACTCGGAAAACGGAACCATCCGCCCTCGCTGTCGAGCAGGTCCAGCGGCGGGGTCACGGGCGCGTGCATGCCCGCCGGCGCAGGCGCCAAGGAGATGCCGCAGTTGCCGGAGACCACCGTGGTGACGCCCTGGCTGACCTTCGGGGCCATCTCCGGGCCGGAGAGCAGCAGGCGGTCGTCGTGGGTATGGGCGTCGATGAAGCCCGGTGCCGCAATCTTGCCGGCGGCGTCGATTTCGACGTCGGCGCGAGCCTGCGCAAGAGGTCCGATATGCACGATTCGGTCGCCTCGCGCGCCGATGTCTGCGGCGTAGCCGGGCGCCCCGGTGCCGTCCACAACGGTGGCACCGCGAATCAGCAAGTCATAGGATTCGGTCATTTAGAGGCCTGGGGCGTGACTGGCTAGGATCAGCTGTCCTGATGGGGTGCATCGTCTCTGAAGGTGAATAGATAATTGTTCAACGGTCTTCCGAGTGGGCGCCTATCCTTTCAAGAAACGCGCATCCCGCCACGCTATCGCCGCTTTCAAGCCCCGTGCCCGGGCGATGTCCATGAACTGCTTCTTGTCCGGAGAACCGTGAGATTCGATCGCATGATCGACGTCGAGCGCCGCCCGGAGAGCGGTGTCCATCCCTTGGGCTTCGTAGCTTCGGTTGATGGCCGTCTTCGTGTCCCGGACCAGGTTTGGATCGATCGCGGCGATGTTGGCTGCGATCCGCAACGCCGTGGGCACATGCGTGCCCGCTGGCACCACGCGGGTGACGAGACCCAGGCGCAGCGCCGTGGCCGCATCGATGTCGTCGAGTCCCAGCAGGATGATCTCCTTGGCCTGCTTGGGGCTGACCATCCAGGGCAGCAGCATCGTCACGATGCCCGCGCCGAACTTCAGCTCGGGCTCGCCGAAGTAGGCGTCCTCCGCGGCGATGGCGATGTCACAGGCGAGCGCAAGCTCGAACGCGCCTGCGAGACAGGCACCATGGATCGCCGCGATGGTCGGCTTGGGGCAGTGCCAGAATCTCATCGTCGTACGGAAATCCAGGTCCAATATCTCGCGCCACGCGTCTGGTCCTTCGGGACGCCGCTCCATCTGCTCCTTCAAGTCGAAGCCCGACGAGAACGCCTTGCCCGCGCCGCTGATCACCACGGCCCGAACCCGGGGATCCGCTTCGGCCGCGTCCAGGCAAGCTCCAAGCTCGAGCAGAACCTGTTTCGACAGAGCGTTCAGCCGCTCGGGCCGATTCAGCTCGATGTGCAGACTCTGCTGGTGGCGCGCGACGTTCAGGAGCTCGAAAGCGTTACTCACATCTGCTTCCATTCCCCCGCCTGTTCGAAGGCGTAAGCCGCCTTGTAAATGGTCGGCTCGTCCCAGTGTTTGCCGACCAGCATCAATCCCACCGGCAGTCCGTCGACCATACCGCAGGGCAGGGTCATCGCCGGATGGTGGCTGATATCGAAGGGCGCGGTATTGCCGATCATCTCCAGCGCGTGGCCGATCACTTGCTCGCGCGTGGCGTCGCGCGCGGGGAAGGGGGTTGGCTTCATGGGCAGCGTGGGCATGAGCAGCAGGTCGTACGGCTTGAGCACGCTGTCGTAGGCCTCGATCAACCGGCGCGTGAGATTCATGGCCTTGCCGTAGTAGCGGTTGCCGTGGTATTTCTTGATGTAGACGCCGAGCATGGTGATGAGCTGGGTGGTCTCCGACAGCTCCTGCGCGCGCGCTTCCCAACCGTGCAGCTTGTCCATCAGGCTGGTGACGTACAGGTCGGGCCGCGACAGGCCGAAGCCGTCGCCAAACATCATGGTTTGGGTGATCCCCTCGACGCCGATCGGCAGCCACAGTGCAGGCCCGAGCGAATGCATCGGGATGGACACTTCGTCCACTTGCGCGCCCATCTTCTTGAACAGCGCAGCGCCGTTGCGCACCTTCTCGTCGACCGCTTTCTCCGACTCGGGGCGGCCGAAGCCTTCCTTCACGGCCGCGATCTTCATGCCCTTCACGCCGCCCTCGAGCATCTGCGTGTAGGGATGAGTCTTGGGCGAGTACTGGCGCGGGTCGTAGCCGTCCGCGCCAGCGATGACTTCCAGCATCAGGGCGTTGTCCTTCACGGTCCTGGTCATCGGCCCGGTGTGGTCCACGTAGATCTCGATGGGCATGATGCCGGTATAGGGCACCAGGCCGTGCGTAGGCTTCAGGCCGTAGATGCCGCACCAGCAGGAAGGCATGCGGATGGAGCCACCCTGATCGCCGCCCATCGCCATGTCGGCTTCGCCCAGCGCCACCGCCACGCCGCTGCCGGACGAGGAGCCGCCCGCCGAGTAACCCATGCGGTAGGGGTTGTGCACCGGACCCTTGGCGCCGGTGTGGCTGCTGCCGGAGAGGCAGTAGTACTCGCAGTGGGTCTTGCCGACGATCTCGGCGCCCGCGTCGAGCAAACGCTGCACCACGGTTGCGTCGATCTCCGGCATGTAGCCCTCCAGGATGGAAGCACCGTTCATCATGGGCACGCCGGCGACCATGATGTTGTCCTTGATGGCCACCTTCTTGCCCTTGAGTTTGCCGTCCGGCGCGCCCTTGATGGAGGTTTTCACGTACCAGGCGTTGTGCTTGTTTTCCTCGGGTGAGGGGAAGTATCCGGGGGTACGCGGGTACTTGACCGGCGGCAGGTAGTCGGGCATCTGATCGACCAGGTTGTAGGCGTCGATGTTGCCTTTCATCAAGCCGATGAAGGACTGGACGTCCGCGTCGGTGAGCGACAGACCGACCTCGGAGGCGGCGGCGCGGAGCTGCTCGGGGGTGGGATAGGCGACAGGCATGGCAATCTCCTTTTTTCCGGGTTTGGTGGGTGACCCAGTCAACTGGGCTTTCTCGATCGGTTACGGTGCCAGCAGGCGCACCAGATTCGGGTCGCTGCGCACGTCCTCCGACCGGCCCTCGAGCGCGATGCGGCCCCGGTCCATCACGTAGCAGTAGTGCGCGACGCGCAGCGCCAGCTCCACGTGTTGTTCGACGATCAGCACGGCGATGTCGCGGGCGAGCCGCTCCAGCCGCTGGGCGATCTCCTCGATCACGCCGTGCCAAACGCCCTCCGCGGGCTCGTCCAGCATCAGCAGGTAGGGCCGGCCCAGCAGCGCGCGGCTGATGGCGAGCATCTTACGCTCGCCGCCGGAGAGCGTGCCGGCCTTCTGCTGAAAGCGCTGGCCCAGCTGGGGAAACAGGCTCACCGCCTCCTCGATCCTGGACTCGCGGGTGGAATCCGCCATCTGGCCGATGAGCAGGTTCTCCTTCACGGTGAGGCCGCTGAATACCGCCTGCTCCTGCGGCACGTGGCCGATGCCCTTGCGCACCCGCTGCTCTACCGGCATGCGCGTGGCGTCTTCTCCATCGAACCTGATGCTGCCACGCGCCGGCTTGAGGTCTCCCGCGAGGGTCCGCAGCAGGGTCGTCTTGCCGGCCCCGTTTCGCCCCAGAATCGCGACCGCGCCCTGGGACGGAACGTTGAGGCTCACGTCGAACAGGGCCTGACTGGTGCCGTAGTAGGTGCATAGCCCGTCGGCCTCGAGCAGCGTGTCATGCATGGCTCAGGTAGGCCTCCCGCACCCGGTCGCTATTCTGCACCTGCTGGGTGGGGCCGCTCGCCACCACCTGCCCCTGGTCGAGCACCGTGAGCGAATCGCAGATGTCCTTGATGAAGTCGAGGTCGTGCTCGACGATCAGCAGCGAGCAGTTGTCCTTGATCGGCATGAACAGCTCGCCGGTGGCGCGCCGCTCCTGAGGGCTCATGCCGGCGGTGGGTTCGTCGAGCAGCAGCAGCTTGGGTTCGCGCGCCAGCGCCATGGCAATTTCCAGCCATTGTTGCTGTCCATGCGAGAGCACGCCCGCGAGCTCGTCGCGTCGCGCCTCGAGCTGGAAGCGTGAAAGCAGGTGCATGACCCGCTCGTGCAGAGCATGTCGCGACCGCGACAGCATCAGCCCTGGCATCGACTCCTGTGCCTGCAACGCGAGCAGCACGTTGTCGTAGACGGAGAGCTCCGCCAGCACCGCGGTGATCTGAAACTTCAAGCTCAGTCCCGCGCGCGAGCGCTCCGGCGCGGTCGCATAGGTGATGTCCCGCCCCCCCAGTGCGATGCTGCCGTGAGTCGCGACCTCGGCGCCTGCGATGCACTTTAGCAGGGTGCTCTTGCCCGAGCCGTTCGGGCCGATCAACCCGTGGAACTCGCTCTGCCGCACGAGCAAGTCGACGTTGCTCAACGCGGTGAGCGTACCGTAGGTCTTGGTCACGCCGCGCGCTTCCAGCAGGTTCACGGGGCAACTCGCTCCGCTGCTTTCCGGCGCGCCGGCAGCCGCTGGTCGCCCTCGGAGGAGCGGCCGAAGGAGCCGACGCGTTCCCGCTCAGATACGAAGAAGCCGATCAGCCCGGTCGGACGGAACATCACGATCACCAGCAGCAGCAGGCCCAGAATGATGGGCCAACCGGTGTTCCAGACATGCGAAAAGTAAAAGCCGAGCAAGTCGATGAGGCCGGTGCCGACAACCGGTCCGATCAGCGTGCCGACCCCGCCGAAGAGCGCGTAGAGCACCACTTGGGTGGAAAGCACCGGGCCGAGCTGGCCTGGGCCGACGAATCCCTCGTGAAAGGCGTACAGGCCGCCAGCCAGCCCCGAGACGAAACCGGCC
>JBGPOV010000131.1:0-10287 GCA_041488255.1 Gammaproteobacteria bacterium
CCACGACTCGGAGCCGGAGGCAGATGAGACGCCCGCCTTGGCCGCCATGCGCTACTGCCAGACGATCGGCGTGCGAGCCGCATGGGGTGCTCAGGCGCGTTTCCTAGGTGCACCGGCCGTGTTCAAGTACATCCCCGAGACGCCGCTCAAGAAGATGTTCATGGGCGATACCGAGATTCCAGCGGACGCGATCTACGTGCTCGATGCGCTTGACTTAGGTCAGCGGCGGCAGTACGAAGAGGTCGCGTTCGAGGGCTGGAAAGCCGCAGACCGCTGGGTCAAGGACGGCAAGGAGCGCCCCGAATTCGAGGTCCTCGCCGCTGTGTTCTACCACGACTGCAAGCAATCCCTGACGCTCGGCGCGAAAGACTGAGCCCCCACCGGGGCGCGGCCAGCGCGCCCCGGTTCGTACCGCGCCGCGGCCTGCGGCGCTCACGTCACACTCGCACTCCGAGCTCGCCTAGTCAGCCCTCGGCTCGTCCGGGCCGAACAGCACCGGCTGACGCAGGACGTGGTTGTCCCTCACCCGCCGCGTGAAGCCGACGCGGTCGAAAAACTCCAGGATGTGGATGGCGAGCTTGCGGCCGGTGCCGATGCGGTCGCGAAACTCGGCCGCGCTCACGACCCCGTGCTGACTCGCAAGTTCGCGTACGATCTCTGCCAGCGCCGTGACTGCGCCCCGCGCGAAGTAGTGATCGTGGGCCACCGGGTACACCTCACCCGTGCGTGCCACGCGTTTGAGCAGCTGGCGCATCGCATCTTCCTCGCTCAGCAGCGCCCGCGCCAGGTCGCGCACCCGCGGCGGCTGGAATGGCGCCTCCTCCAACAGGGGATGGACTTTGGCCCACAGCTTGTCCTCACTGAGCGTCAGCCTGACGCGGTGATCGGGCGCGTGCAGCCAGGGTCCACTCTGCGCGATCCGACCTTGTGCGCGAAGCTCCTCCACCACCCGGTCGAAAACCCCCTGGGGCAGGCCGGGCGCGGCGAGCCGCCGCATACGCTCGCGGCCCACGCCGATCATGTCGGGCGCGCGCGCGTGCTCCGCCAACAACGCAGCCAAGCTCCTCTGTCCGAGCATGGACCAGGCGGCGGACGCGATCGCGAGCAGCGCGTCCTGCGGGCCCACGAGGCGCGCGTCTGCGGCCCGCACAAGCGCCTGGATCTCCGGTGCAGACAAGTTCCAGGTCTGGGAGAAGCGCGTCACGTCCACACCGAGCGGGCTCTGTTCCAACGCCGCGCGCAGCCCTTCATCGGGCGTTACGCTTCCCCAGCCGCGTAGCAGCGCGAGCCGTGCAGGCGTGCGGCGGCCGCGCGCCGGCGGAAAGGGATCGAGCACCTCACCCCCGCCGACGGTTCGCGTGGCCGACTGGTCGCGGATTACGAAACGGTCGCCGTGCAGCGCGCCGATCGCGCGGTCGAGCACCAGCTGTGCAAACGCCGCTCGCCCCGGCTCTAGTTGCTCGGCCTCGAGCAGCGCCACCCGTCCCATCGCCTCGGCTGCGCCCAGGTGAACGTGCACGGGCGTCCAGTGCGCGAGTGGCCGAGCTTCCGAGGCCAACAGACGCAATCGCACGTCGAGCCGCTGGGTGGGCGCGTGCACCGGCGCCGCGAGTATCCAGTGGCCCCGCTGCACCCGGCTCTTGTCGAAGCCCTCGCCCACGAGATTGAGCGCGCAGCGCTGTCCGGCGACGCCTTCCTGCGCCGGCTGGTTCTGCGCATGGATGGAGCGCACACGCACTTCGATTCCCGGCGGCGAGAGGACCAACACGTCTCCCACCGCGGCCTTGCCCGAGAACACTGTCCCGGTCACCAAGGTACCGGCGCCGGCCAGCGTGAAGCAGCGGTCGATGGCCAGTCGGAAGTGGCCTCGGTGAGAGCGCGCGGGAAGCCGCGCTGACTGCGCCTCCAGGTAACGGCGCAGGACATCCACGCCCTCGCCCGTCACGCTCGATATCCGGAACACGGGCGCAGCGGCGAGCGCGGAGGTGGACAGGAGCGCGGCGACCTCGGCCTCGGCCTGCACTGCGCGCTCGGCGCTGACGGCGTCGGTCTTGGTCAGCGCCACGGCCCCGCTGCTCAAGCCGAGCAGATTCAGGATCTGCAGGTGCTCGCGCGTCTGTGGCATCGGCCCGTCGTCCGCGGCCACCACCAGCAGCACGAAATCGATGCCGGTGGCGCCGGCGAGCATGTTGTGCACCAGCTTCTCATGGCCGGGAACGTCTACGAAGCCGAGCACGTCGCCGCTTGGCAACGCCGTGTACGCGTAGCCCAGGTCGAGGGTGATGCCGCGCACCTTCTCCTCGGGCAGGCGATCGGCATCCACACCGGTGAGCGCTTTCACCAGAGAGGTCTTGCCGTGGTCGATGTGACCTGCGGTGCCGATGATCATCTGTGACGTCGCCCGGGCCCAGCCCCACGCGAGAACACGACGCAGCGGGTTATGATTAGATCCAAACTGAGAACAGCGATACTGAGCGGTAGCCGCCGACTGTGGGTAGTGTACTGCCCACGCGACCAGCTGCGCGCTCTCATGAGGGGGACATTCGATGCTGACTTGGGGCACCGCCTATCTAATCAGCGAATGGCTGGCCCGCATCGTCATGCTGGTGTATGTGCCGCAGCGGCGCTCACCGGCCTCGGCGCGAGCCTGGCTGCTGCTGATCTTCTTCCTGCCGGCGCTGGGCGTGATTCTGTACGCGATGATCGGACGCGCCTACGTACCGCGGCGACGCCTCGCAAAGCAGGCCCGGGTCATCGAGCTGATGCAATCCATGCCCAAGCGCTTCTACGGCGCAGCGGACTCCGCACCGCGGTTAGCCGTGGAGATCGCCGAAGCTGCGCGGCTGGCGCGCAACCTCGGCAGCTTCGACCTAGCCGGCGGCAATCGAATCGAGTTGCTGGACAACTATCAGGGATCGCTCGAGCGCCTGCTGCAGGACATCCAGGCCGCACAGCACAGCGTGCACCTGCTGTATTACATCTTCGCCGACGACCGCACCGGACAGCGGGCAGCGCAGGCCATCGAGCAGGCGGCCAAACGCGGCGTGCGCTGCCGCCTCCTGTTGGACAGCGTGGGCTCACGCCAAGCGTTGCACAAGCTCGCGCCGCGGCTTAGGGCCGCCGGCGTGGAAGTGGTGCCGCTGCTCCCGCTGCGCCTGCTGCGGCCGGGTCGCGCCCGGCTGGACTTGCGGAACCATCGCAAGATCGCCGTCATCGACGGCAGAATCAGCTATGTGGGATCGCAGAACATCGTCGACGACACTGCCAACCGCGGCCTCACCAACGAGGAGCTGGTGGTGCGCGTGGTCGGGCCCGTGGTGCATCAGTTGCAGGCAGTCCTGCTGGCCGACCGCTACGAGGAGACCGGAGACGAGACCATCGATGAGACCCTGTTCCCGCAGCCGGAGCTGGCCGGTGGCAGCGCCGCGCAGGTACTGCCCAGCGGCCCCGGACACCAGGAGGGCAACACCCAGCAGGTGCTGGTGAGTCTGATCTTCGGCGCGCGCCGGCGCGTAGACCTGACCACGCCCTACTTCGTCCCCGATGCCACTTTCCTCACCGCCATGCGCACGGTGGCTGCCCGCGGCGTCCAGGTCAATCTGGTGGTGTCGCGCCATTCGAACAAGCCGGTCGTGCAGTTCGCCCAGCAGTCCTACTACGAGGACCTGCTGGCTGCCGGCGTGAGGATCTACCTCTACCGCGGGGCGTTTTTGCACGCCAAGTACAGCAGCATCGACGACTCCGTTGCAGTCATCGGTTCGAGCAATCTGGACATCCGCTCCTTCGCGCTGAACAGCGAGGTGAGCCTGCTGGTCTACGACTCGCAGGTCGTCGCCGATCTGCGCAGGATCCAGGACCGCCACATCGCGGACAGCGACGAGGTCACGCTGGAGCACTGGCGCCAGCGCAGCCCGGCCAAGCGCTGGCTGCAGAACATGTGCCGGCTGACGGATACGCTGATCTAGGGACTGAGGACTGGAAACTAGTGGACCATGATGCGCGGTCCGGAAAGACCCTCTCCCCTCGTGGGAGAGGGCCAGAGCCTGCCCCGGACTTGATCCGGGGGTGAGGGGAACGCCTCACGCGTTACTCCTCGCGTGACGTGTGCCTAGCGCCGTCCCCCGAGGGAAAGGTCCTCCCAAAGCGCTCCGGTGGTCTCGAGCCAGTCCGCGGCGTACGCGTACGGCAACTTCATCATGGACACCAAGTCAGGGCCCCACTCCGCGGGCGGCTTCCCCCCGGACACGCGCGCCGCCGCGTCCGTGGCCGTCAGCCACCACTTGGCGGCATACGCGGACGGCGCCATCAGGAGCTTCATGGCCCGGAGCGTGCTGTCGGACGGGGTAGGCGGCCGCAGGATCCCGATCGGCTCGCCTCGGAGCTCCGCCTGCTGGAGCGCCACGGCGGCATTGAGCCCGCTGGTGACTGCCGCCTCGACGGTGGCCATGTCGATCTTGTTGCGGCAGAAGTCCCCGGCGAAAAACAGGTTGGGGATGGCACGGTAATGGGTCTCCGGCCGCCAATCCCAGCTGCCGACCTGGGTGATGAAGATCACGTCGTCCTTGTTCGACTGATAGTGCGATCGCTCCCAGTCGATGTCTTTCGATTTTCCCCACTCCGGCCCCGGGTCGAAGTCGGGTAGGTAGCGGTGGAGCTCCCGGATCATGTGGTGAGCGTTCTCCAGGTCATTGTCCGAAGGGAGCGCCCAGTAGTCCGAGGCGGCCAGGGTCAGGGCCGTGACGTCCTCCATGCGGGGGTCGCGCCATAGCTGGGAGATGTCGATGAAGCTGAAATAGCAGTCGGAGTCGGTGATCAAGACGTTCTCGCATGGGATGTCCTTCAGCCGCCGCGTGAAATACAGATCTAAAACCGCGATCGGCTCCGCGGGCAGATGCTTCGCCGCGTGCGCGAGCTGCGGGAGTCGGTCAGTGATGCGACACCCCTGCTTGCCGGACACGGCCAGCCGGCCCAGAGCCCCGGGGGGGACCGCGAGGACGAGGTAGTCGAACGGATCCTCCGCCGGTCTTGCCGTGCCTTTCGGCTTCACCTTGTGCTTGTCCCAGTCGAAGTCGGTCTCCTGGAGCCAGATCTCGCTGACCCGCTCGCCGTCTACCACGACTTGCGTCACCCGGGTGCTGTTGTGGATCTTACATTTCAGGTCGTCGAGTTTCTTCTCCAGCGGCCCAATGATCTTCTCCTGCAGGCGCCCTTTGAGCAGCCACAGCAGAGGCGTAACGTTGCCGAAGGTGTGACGGTAGAAGTTCTGGTACGACGACATTGACGTGCCGGCTGCGTGTACCGACCATATGAACATCACGATAGCGTCGTGCAGCGCGGCGACCTGCTCAGTCGCGCACGGCCGCGACCGTACAAAGCCGTTAACGCTCAGGCTCAACAGCCCCCGGATATGGAATCGATGCGCCAGCAGGTCCAGCATGGAGTAGAAATACAGATACATGTCGAGCGGCGAACTGTGCGCGACGCCCGAGAACAAATCACCCCACAGAGTACGCAGATCCAGAGACACGGCGTTCTTGAGTTCCCGATAGTGCGCGTCATCTCGGCTCAGGAACTTGAAGCTGTCTCGGGACTCGAAGTCCGTCCTCGCGGACTGGTCCCTGCGCATTCCCCGGTCGTTCTCGACGATGTCCCAGAAATTGACATAGAAGTTTGAGTACATGTGAGGATAGATGTCGTGGTAGACGCCGTTGCGCGCGTGGGAGCCGAGATTGCCTCCGAGCCAGGGCTTCTCCTCGTAGAGGGTCACCTTGTAGCCCCGCTGCGACAAGCGCAGGGCGGCGGTCAGGCCTGCCACACCGCCCCCAGCTACGGCAACTTTGACTGCACGGGCTTCTTCAGGCACAAGTCATCCTCCTTCCATATCAGCGGAGCATGTCGAGGAGCGCTTTGGCTGCAACCAGATCGGCCGTATCGAATCCCTCAGTGAACCACCCTGAGATCGGCGCCAACAAATCGTGCGCTTGCTTTGATTCACCGCGCTCGCGCCACAGCTTAGCGAGCGAAGTAGCAGCGCGCAGCTCCCATAGCTTCGTGCTTTGCGCGCGAGCGATTTCGAGCGCGCGGCGCAAGCAGGTTTCGGCTTCAGTGCGATCGGTTGACGATGCGCACAGCAGCTCACCTTGCATACGATAGAGATCCGCTTCGGCACGGCGCTCGCTATTGCGCTCTACTGTATCCAATCCCTCGTGCACTGCATCGAGCGCTTCCTCGTATCTCTTCGCGCATCGCAGTGCGCGGGCCAGTCCCAGGAAGTGACTGGGCAGCGAGGCTTGCGTGCCGCTCGACTGGAACTCGTGGATGCCGCGACGCAGCTCGACCAGCCCTTCCTCGGGGCTGCCCAATTGCGCCAGCGCTTCGCCTTTGATGATCCGGGAAAGGGCAAGCCAGATGGGAAATCCATATTCGTTCGAGAGCGCTATCGACGCTTCGGCTTCCTGATACGCCAGCTTGTACTCCACGCGTTCCAGATGCACCACTGAGGCGTAGTGCAACGCATACGCATGACTGTGCGCGTGCTTGAGCTTCGCGGCCAGTTCGATCGCCTCGCGCGCTCTGGCCAGCGCTAGATCCGGGAAACCCAGCGGCAGCAGGATCCACGAGAGGATGGCCAGGTTTCCGACGCCGGGATCCTGTCCCGCCACCGCCGCGATCCCATGGTGTTCCTCGTAGTCGTAGACACTGACCGCTGCTTCGAGATGGTGCCGTCCGACAACGAAGTTTCCCGAGAAAAACTCACTGAAACCGAGCATACGATGTCCCGCCATGATCGAGATCTCGTCGTGGCGAGCTTCGGCGCGCTCCAGCAGCTCGCGAGTAATTTCGAGCGCACGCGGCCACTGCGCGCGCACGATCGCGGACACACCCAGCGCCGAGCTGGCGCGCTGATAGATGTCATCCACCTCCTCACCGAGCTGTCTGCAGAATTCATGAACTGCGGAGAACGCTTCGCTGGTCTCAGACGCTGCCATACCTTTCGTTGCTTGAAGTGCCACGGCGCGCTCCAGCTCGAGTTGGAGCTCTAAACGCGTGCGATCGCGTCCCGGGGGCAGGCTATCGAGCAACGCCTTACCCAATTGCAGTTGTGCAAGTGCTTCGCGATAGGCCGAGCGGCTGGCGGCGCGCTTCGCGGCCTTCAGCCAATATGGAACGGCCTCGGCCGGCATTTCAGCGCCGGTGTAATGGTAGGCGAGCAGTTCCGGTTCAGTCTCCACTTGTTGCGGAAAGCGCGCCTCCAACAGCTGAGCGACCTCGTGGTGATAGCGACGGCGCGTCCGCTTGAGCAGCGACTGATAGGCGGCATCCTGGATCAACGCATGTTTGAACGTGTACTTGGCGCGAGGCGGCCGGCCGCGCTGATACAGCAGCTCGCCGGCGACGAGCTGATTCAACCCATCTCGTAGAGTCGATTCGTCTCCGTGGCCCAGCGCCTGCATCACTTCGTAAGCGAACTCGCGTCCGAGCACTGCGCCCAGTTGCGCCACGTCGCGCGCCGAGGGCAATCGATCCAAACGTGCCATCAACGACTCGTGCAGGGTGGCCGGAATGGCGACCGCAGACAGCGGCCCGGTTTGCTCATAGCGGTCGGTCGTCTCGCGCAGGATGGACGATCCCAGGATTGCCTTGGTCAATTCCTCCACATAGAGCGGGACGCCATCGGTCTTGCGCACAACGTGATCGATCACCGGTTGCGGCAGCCCTTTGCCTTTGGCGAGCTGCGTGATCAGCACTTCGATTTGCGGCCGTTCGAGCCGATTCAAGCTGATCGGCGTGTTGTGCGAATAATTCGGCCAGGGCGGCGTAAATTCGGGCCTGAACGTGAGGACCAGGCAGAGCGCTGCAGTAGGCGCCTGTTCGATCAGCTGTCCGAGGTATTCCAAGGTCGAGGGGTCGGACCAATGCAGGTCTTCCCATATCATCAAGATCGGGTGGCGCTCGGTCTCGAGCAATTGCCACTCGATGAGGTCATCGAAGATGCGCTGCTTGAGCTCCGCCGGCCGCAACTCGAGCGGTGCATATCGTGCCGGCGGCAGTGGCAGGGACAGCAGAGATGCAAGCGGCGGGACAAAATGTTCGAGCGCGAGATTGTAGTCGCCAAACGTGCGCTCCACGTTATCCAGATTCTGATCGGGCGTCGCGTCCGGCTGCCAAGCCACCACCTTCTTCAGGTGCTCGATGATCGGATACAGCGCGCTGTTGGTGTAGTAGGGCGAGCAGCGTACGATGACCCGCGGCACCCCTTCATCACGCAGCTGGGCCACGAGCAACTCCACCAACGCGGATTTGCCGATGCCCGGTTCGCCGCTGATCAGCACGACCTGGCCGTGACCTTCCTTGCTTTGCTGCCATGCGCGGCGCAGCAGTCCGAGTTCTTCATCGCGACCCACCAGTAACGGCACGCCATGCGGAACGATCGACTCCTGTTCGCTGTCCTCGTTGCGCAGGCGCTCTACGCTCCAGGCGCGCTCGCGCTCCGCGATGCCCTTCAACGTATGCTCGCCGAGGTCCTGACACATGAACGACGCTCCAGCAAGCCGCTTGGTCAGGTCGCTGATGACGACGGTGTTGGGCCTTGCCAGACTCTGCAGGCGGGCTGCCAGGTTGGGCGTTTCGCCCACCGCCAGCTTGCTCGCGGTTTCCCCATCCGTGGTTTCGCCGATCACCACCAGGCCAGTGGCTATCCCCACTCGCACCGACAACTCCACCGGTCCTTGTAGACACCGCGTCGCTTCCACGCTCTCAAGGCCGGAGCGCAGCGCGCGCTTCGCTTCGTCGCCATGCGCGTGCGGCCAGCCGAAATACACCATCAGCCCATCGCCCAGATACTGAGCGATATGCCCCTCGTAGCGACCCACTACTTGACGTGCTGTGTCCTGATAGCTGCGCATGACGTCGCGCAGATCTTCGGGATCGAGCCGCTGGGACAGCTCGGTCGATCCCACGAGATCGCAAAACATCACGGTAATCTGGCGGCGTTGCGCATCGGCGCTGGCCGGCTCGGCAGGCGCTGCAATCGCGGATGCCGGAGGAGAAGGCGCCATTCGGGGGATGGCGGATGACGCGATCGGCTGGTGGTCGAGCTCGGAGACCGCCTTCAGTATCTTCCTGCGATGTCCGAAGGACACGCCGAGCTGCTGCAAATCGTCATCGGTCAGGATGCGAAGGACCTCGAGGTCGACATCGTTATCCGCGAAAAGCTGCGCATACCGCTCGAGCCCAAGCTCCTGCAGCCACACCGACAAAGACTTCATCCTCCCGCCCGTGGTTTGCCTGAGTCCGCTTCCCATACCCGCACGCCGCCGTGCGCGTCCCAGGTCAGCACCCGCCCACCATGCGCGCCGAACGCTCGTCGGTCAATGGGCCGTCAAACGCGGTCCTTAAGACGACGCCGGCCTCGGCCATGGCGTGTCGACACTGCTCGAGGGTAGCACCGGCCCAAAGAATATGGATAGGAAATCCAGCCGCATCACGGCTCCCGGGAGGGTTCAAGGCGGGGTGCGGGGTGTGGGGGCTATTAGCCAGATGCCGCAAGCTGCCCTAGCTGCGCTACGAACGCGGCCTCATCTTCCAGGCAGCGCAAGTCGAGCCACAGCGCTCCCTCGGCGATCCGTCCGATCACCGGAATCGGTAACGCGCGCAAGCGCTGCTCCAGCGCCTTGAGCGCGGTTCCGGCTCCACGGCCGCTGACGAGCGGAGACGCGACGAGCGCGGCACTGGGAAGCAGATCGACCGGCAACGACCCGCTGCCGATTTGGCTCTGGCACTCACGTAACTCAACAGTGGCGTGGCCTTCCAGCGCTCGCTGCATCGGCTCCAGCAGCCTGCGCCCGAGTGCCTCGATGTCGCCCCGCGCCCGCGTGAGCAGCCTCAACGTCGTCAGCCGCTGTGCCAGTTTCTCAGGATTGCGATACAGCCGCAGCACCGCATCCAGCGCCGCCAGCGTCATCTTGTCCACGCGCAGCGCGCGCTTGAGCGGGTTCTTGCGGATGCGCCCGATCAACTCTTTGCGTCCGACAATGACGCCCGCCTGCGGGCCGCCCAGCAGCTTGTCCCCGCTGAAGGTGACCAGATCGGCTCCAGCCTCGATCGACTCCCTGGGCGTGGGCTCCTTGGGCAAGTCGTACTGCGCGAGGTCGACCAGAGAACCGCTTCCGAGGTCCACCATGAGCGGCAGAGCGTGCCGATGCGCCAGCTCTGCCAATTCGGCTTCGGGCACCGCCGCGGTAAAGCCCTGGATCGCATAGTTGCTGGCGTGGACCTTGGCGATCA
>JBGPOV010000132.1:0-10186 GCA_041488255.1 Gammaproteobacteria bacterium
GATGAGCGCCTCGATCTCGGGATCCGGGATGGGCGTGCGGTTCCCGGACTCGTAGCGATACCAGCCGGCGCCGGTCTTCTGCCCGAAGCGGCCCATCTCGCAGATCCGATCGGCGACCTTGGAGTAGCGCAGGTGCGACGGCCGCGTCGCGGCCTGCCGCTTGCGGATGTACCAGCCGACGTCGAGGCCGGCCAGATCGCTCACCCGGAACGGCCCCATGGCGAAGCCGAAGTCCTCGATCACCTTGTCGACCTGCTGCGGCAGCGCGCCCTCCTCCAGCAAGAAACCAGCCTCGCGGAAGTAGCTGTGCAGCATGCGGTTGCCGATGAAGCCGTCGCACACGCCGGCCACCACGCCGACTTTCTTGATGGTCTTGGACAGCTTCATGGCAGTGGCGAGCGTTTGCTTCGAAGTCTTGTGGGCACGCACCACCTCCAGCAGCTTCATCACGTTGGCCGGGCTGAAAAAGTGCAGGCCCAAAACGCTCTCGGGCCGCGAGGTCACCGCAGCGATCTCGTCGACGTCCAGGGTTGAAGTATTGCTAGCGAGGATGGCCCCTGGCTTGCAGACCTTGTCCAGCTTTTCGAACACCTGCTTCTTGACCGTCATGTCCTCGAACACCGCCTCGATCACGATGTCGGCATCCTTCAACGCATCGTAGCTGGTCACGCCTTGGAACAGCGCCATGCGCTTGTCCATCTCCTCCTGCGACAGTCGTCCCTTCGACACCGTGCCGGCGTAGTTCTTGCGCACCACACCCAGACCTTTGTCCAGAGCGTCCTGGCTCAATTCGAGCACCTTCACCGGGATGCCGGCATTGGCGAAGTTCATGGCGATGCCGCCGCCCATGGTGCCGGCACCGATGAGTGCGGCCGCTTCGATCTCCCGTGTCGGGGTGTCCTCCGGCACGTCGGGGATCTTGCTCACCTGGCGCTCGGCAAAGAACAGGTGGCGCAGCGCCTTGGACTCGGTGGTGGCGCGCAGCCTCTCGAACAGCTCGCGCTCCTTCTGCACGCCCTTGGCAAAGGGCAGCGTCACGGACGCCTCGACGCAGTCGACGATGGTGAGCGGCGCCGGGTAGCCGCGGTATTCCTTCGCAATGCGCGCGCGCGCCGCGGCGAAAAACTCCGCCGCCGGCTGATCGAGCTTGGCTGTCAGCATGCTCGTCTTGCGCGCTTCGCGCCCCTCCCGCAGCACGCGGTTGGCGAAGCTCGCACCTGCAGCCCCGATCTCGCCCTTGACGAGTTCGTCGATCAACCCCAGCTCGAGCGCCTTGTCCGCGCCGATCGGCTCGCCGCTTGCGATCATGTCCAGCGCGCGCTCCGCCCCGATGACACGCGGCAGGCGCTGCGTGCCGTGCGCCCCCGGCAGGATCCCGAGCTTCACTTCGGGTAGCCCGAGCTGGGTGCCGGCGACCGCACACCGGAAGTGACACGCCAGCGCCAGCTCCAGTCCACCGCCGAGTGCGAAGCCATGAATCGCCGCTACGATCGGTTTGGTAACGGTGTCCATATACGCGGCGAGCGCCGGCAGCGTCGCCATCCCCACTGGATACGGCTTGCCAAACTCGGAGATGTCGGCCCCGCCTGAAAACGCGCGACCGCTGCCGTGAACCAGAAAGGCCCGCACATTGGGGTCATGCTCGCCTTCCCGGATCACGTCCAGGATCCGCTGGAGCACACCCTTGCTCACGGAGAGCGCGTTGACGGGCGGGTTGTTGAGAGTGATCAGGCCGAGGTGGCCCTGGACGGAATAGGTAACGATATCGGTCATTGGTGTTCTCGGGGGTAATTGGACCCAGTGAATTGAGTCAAGAGGTGAATGAGTGAAGGGTACCCACCCCAGCCCTTCCAGGGGGAGGGACTATTGTCCCCTCTTCCGCGCTACGACGCGCCATCCATTGGCCAAGGCCGACGGAACCTGCTCCGCCCTCCGCGGGCGACCAGAGCAGCGCGCAGCGTACGTTCTCATAGGCCCACAAGCGCGGGAAGACGTTGGACATTTGAAAGCTGCGGGAGAGCCCCTTGCGGTTGATCACGCAGCATCCTTGCAGACCGCGCCGCCCGGGGCGAGATCTGGTTGCTGCTAGAATGATTCGCCTGGTTGATGACGAGAAACGCGTCGGAGGAAAACAGCAATGCACGGCCTCATGATGAACCTGCCGCTTCAGATCTCGGCGCTGATCCGGCACGCGGACCGCTGCCACGGCGATACCGAGATCGTCTCGCGCATGGTCGAGGGCGGCATCCACCGCTACAACTACGCCGAAGCCCATCGCCGCGCCCGCCAGCTCGCCAACGCGCTTCAGTCCCTGGGCGTGCGCATCACCGAGCGCGTCGGCACGCTGGCCTGGAACGGCTTCCGGCACTTGGAGACGTACTACGCGGTGTCTGGGATCGGTGCGGTGTGCCACACCATCAACCCGCGCCTGTTCCCCGAGCAGATCGCCTACATCGTCAACCACGCCGAGGACCAGTATGTGTTCGTGGACCTCACCTTCGTCCCGCTGGTCGAGAAGCTCGCCCAGCACTGCGGGCAGGTGAAGGGCTGGGTCCTGATGACCGACAAGCGCCGCATCCCGCGGACCAAACTGTCCAACGTCCTGTGCTACGAAGAGCTGGTCAATTCCCACTCGGACCGGTACGACTGGCCCAGCTTCGACGAGAACACCGCATCGTCGCTGTGCTACACGTCCGGGACGACCGGGAATCCCAAGGGGGTGCTTTACTCCCATCGCTCGACTCTGCTGCACGCCTACGCGGCCTGCCTGCCGGATGCGCTGAACCTGTCCGCGCGCGACGTGGTGATGCCCGTGGTGCCCATGTTCCACGTCAATGCCTGGGGCCTGCCTTACTCCTGCGCGCTGGCTGGAGCCAAGCTCGTGCTCCCCGGCGCGGGCATGGACGGCGCCAGCCTGTACGAGCTGCTCGAGCAGGAAAGGGTCACGGTGTCGGCCGGCGTGCCCACCATCTGGCTGGGGCTGCTCAACCACGTGAAGCAGAAGGGCCTCAAGTTCACCACCTTCAACCGCACCGTGATCGGCGGCTCCGCCTGCCCGCCGACCATGATTCAGACGTTCCAGGAAGAATTCGGCGTGCATGTGCTGCACGCCTGGGGCATGACCGAGATGAGTCCGCTGGGCACAGTCTGCACGCTCAAAGCGAAGCAAACCGAACTCCCGGCACAGGGCCGCTACGCCATACAAAACAAACAGGGCCGCCCCATCTTCGGGGTGGAGATGAAGATCGTGGACGACACCGGCAAGGAGTTGCCGCGCGACGGCAAGGCCTTCGGCGATCTGCTGGTGCGCGGCCCGTGGATCTGCGACCAGTACTTCAAGGGAGAAGGCGGCGATCCCCTGCGCGACGGCTGGTTCCCGACTGGAGACGTGGCCACGCTCGACCCGGACGGGTTCATGCAGATCACCGACCGCTCCAAGGACGTGATCAAATCAGGCGGCGAGTGGATCAGCTCCATCGACCTGGAGAACACCGCCATGGCGCATCCCGCCGTCGCGGAAGCGGCGGTGGTGGGCGTGCGTCATCCCAAGTGGGACCAGCGGCCGCTGCTGCTGGTGGTGCGCAAACAGGGCGCGCAGCTCACGCGCGAGGAGATGCTCGCGTTCTTCGAAGGGCGCGTGGCCAAGTGGTGGATGCCGGACGATGTGGTGTTCCTAGACGCGCTGCCCCATACCGCTACCGGGAAGCTGCTCAAGACCAAGCTGCGAGACGACTTCAAGGACTACAAGCTGCCTTCGGGCTGACCCGCCGCGGCCGGGAGTAGCGAGCTCCCGGCCCGGCCTCGGGACCGCTACTTCAGTGCCGCAGCCACCTTGGGATCCTTAAACAATCCTTCCATGATGCTCTTGAAGGCCGGCGGCACCGCCTTGCGCGAGTGAGAGGGCGGATCCAGCCCGCCATCGCCCAGGTTATCCTCGCCCGAACGCTGACTTGTAGCGAGCATCTCGTTCTCTCGGTTGAACACGTTGAGCCTCACATCGTAGTTGAGAAACACTCTCTGGTAGGTGTCGCTCTTCCATTCCAGCAGCGTGATCAGCACCGAACGGTCGGCGCCACTGTTCACTAGCTGCTGCCGGGCGTCGGTCGGCTTAAGCGAAGGCGCCAGGACCATCTGCGAAGCCTTCACGCCCGACGCCCGCAAGCCCAACACGATGTCGCTCCCCATGTCCGTCGCCAGGGGCTCGCCCGACTCCGTCTCGACGTCAAAGGGGTTGGCGAACCCGCCGCGGGACACTCCTACAAAAGCAGGCGACTTGTCTTTGTCGAGCACGTACGGTCGTTGGTCGAGCACTCCCACCTCTACCGTCTCAGCGGACGACGCCGGCAAATCGAGCGCCTGATGGTCGTATTTGTGCTTCACCCCGACTGCGCAGCCGCTGCACAGGAGCGCCAGCGCTACGCCTGGAACCATCCAGTTCTGCATGATCCTCCCTCCGATGAAGTGGTTTCGATCCGGGCTGCGCTTCTTCTAGCACCTCTCGCGCCGGATAAGCCGGCGACATTACCCCGCCGGTGCAGCCTTGATAACTAGCGCGACCCGGTTGTCTTCCCATTCGCCGCGGCGGCGCAGGATCGCTCAGCGCGGCGCCACGCACTCCAGGTTGTCGATCAGGCGCGTTTCGCCGAGCTTGGCGGCACCCAAGACCACGAGATCCCTGTCCGTCGGTTCGGGCGCGGTCAGCGTAGCGCGCCGACGCACCACCACGTAGTCCACGTGCCAGCCGTGCCGCGCGAGCTCGGCATCGGCAGCAAACTCCATGGCCTCGAAGTTGCGGTCGCCGCCCTCCACCGCCGACTTCACCTGCTGCAGGACCCGGTGCAGTCGCGGCGCCTCCCGGCGTTGCTCCGGCGACAGGAAGCGGTTGCGGGAAGACAGCGCCAACCCGTCCTCGGCGCGCCGGGTCTCGGCGGCGATGATCCGGATCGGCAGCGCCAGCTGCTCCACCATGTGACTCACGATGTGCAGCTGCTGATAGTCCTTCTTGCCGAAGACGGCGACCCGCGGCTGCACCATGTTGAACAGCTTGAGCACGACCGTGGCCACACCGCGGAAATGGCCGGGCCGGAAGCGGCCCTCGAGCTTGTTGGCGATGGGAGGCGGGTCGAGCATGAACACCTGCGGCTCCGGGTACATCTGTGTCTCGTCCGGGTGGAACAGCACCTGGACACCATTCGCCGTCAGCTTTTCGCAATCCTCCTCGAAGGTCCGCGGGTACTTCTCGAAGTCATCGCTCTGCCCGAACTGGAGCCGGTTTACGAAGACCGTGGTCACGACGCAGGGCGCGTGCTGGTGGGCCAGCCGCACCAGGCGCAGGTGCCCGTCGTGGATATTGCCCATGGTGGGAACGCACGCCACCCTCGCCTCTCCTTGCAGGCGCTTGCGCAATTCCTCAACCGTGCGGATCACTTCCATGAAAACGTGTTAACCACGGAGACACAGAGAGCACGGAGGACTTCAAAAACTCAACACAAAAACACAGCGGATGCGACGGAGAAAACAGGGCTGAGTCGGTGTTCTGGCTTGCCCTGTTGGCAGCTCAATCTGGTTCTGCCCTTCTCCGTGCTCTGCGTGTCTCCGTGGTCAAGCTCTAGGCGCCGAGGCTGAAGAACTCGCGCGCTCCGCGCATCTCGCTGATGCGGTGCAACAGTAAATCAAAATCCCCGGGCCGATCAACAAAATTCAGGTTCCGGTTGTTCACGATCAGCAGCGGTGCGGCACTGTACGCGTGAAAGAAGCGCCCGTAGGCCTGTATCAGCCGCGTCAGATACTCTTCGCTGATGCCGCGCTCGTAGCTCGCGGCACGCCGGCGTACGCGCGCCATCAGCGTCTCCACCGGCGCCTGCAGATAGATCACCAGGTCCGGCACTACCGCCTGCGGCGCAAGGTGCCCATAGATGCGCTGGTAGAGCGCAAACTCATCGTCGCTCAGGTTGAGCCGCGCGAACATGGGATCCTTCTCGAACAGGAAGTCCGCGACGGTGGGACGCTCGAATAGGTCGAGCTGCTTCAAGCCCGAGAGCTGGTTGACGCGCTGAAACAAGAAGAACAGCTGGGTGGCCAGAGCCCACCGCCGCGGATCTTGATAGAAGTTGGCGAGGAACGGGTTGCTCTGGGGTTCCTCGAGCAGCAGATCGGCCCCGTTGCGCTCGGCCAGCAGGTGCGCCAGGCTGGTCTTGCCGGCCCCGACGGGGCCTTCGACGACGACGTACCGACGCCTAGTCTTTTCCATCGATCCGGGCCACTCGTTGATCTGCGACCTGCGCGACCAACTCCGCCACGCGTCCGCGCCCGGGGATGACGGCATCCGGGCTCACTTCCCACAAGGGCAACAGCACGAAGGCGCGTTGATGCATGCGCGGATGCGGCACCTCCAGCCCCGGCTCACGGACGACCCGGCCACCCAGCAGCAGCAGGTCGAGGTCTAGAGTGCGCGGGGCGTTGGGCTCGCTGCGCACGCGCCCGTATCGTGCTTCGAGCGCGAGCAACTCCTGCAGCAGCTCGCGAGGCGAAAGCTCGGTGTCGAGCACTGCCACGGCGTTGACGAAGTCCGGCTGGTCCAGCTTCCCCACCGGCGCGGTTCGATAGAGCGAGGAGTAGGCAAGCACGCACGTGCGCGGTAGCCGGCCAAGCTCCTGGAAGCCCTGCCGCACCTGGCGCACTGGATCCTCCAGATTGGCTCCGAGCCCGATATGCGCGATCTGGAAACGGGGAGCCTGCGACATCTAGCGTGCTGAGTCACGAGTTCGGTGAATAACTGGGACGGGCTCAACCTCGGTTGCACTGTCGACCGCGGTCAGTTGCCGCGTCGACGTCTCCGAACCGGTCAGATCGGCGCCAGGCTAGGCGCCCGGAGTCGGCGGGGGCAGGCTCCACCACGAGGCCGGGCAACAGCGCATGGCGTCGAACTGAGCGGTTTTCAGCAGCGAACGAGTGATTCCGGACGCTACCCTCAGGACACAGGGTCGGCGGTGACCGCCTCTTTGCCCGCCTTGCTGCGCGGGCGGCGCCGGCGCCGGCGCTTGCCTTCCGCGCGGTCGGGCAGCAGCATGCTGGCGCGCTCTTCTTCCCCGGCATCCTTGAAGCGGTCCCACCAGAGGCCGACCTCGGCTTCGATCTCACCGCTGTCGCAACGAAGCAGCAGGAAGTCCAGCCCCGCACGCAGCCGGGGATGCTCCAGCAATCGATAGGGCCGGCTGCCCGAGCGGTTGAGAAAGCGTGGCTGCAGCGCCCAGATCTCCTTCATGTCGGTGGTGAAGCGCCGCGGGATGGCCAGCTTCTCCACCTGCGCGGCGACCACCTGGTCCATGGCCTGGTGTAGCGCGGGGATCGGCTTCATGCCCTCGGCCTCGGCCACCTTCCACGCGGCGAGCACCTCGTGCCACAGCAGCGCGGCGAACAAGAACCCAGGGGAGACCGGCTTGTCTTCGCGCACGCGCCCGTCGGTCTTCTCCAGCGCCAGCATCACGAAGCGTTCGCCCAGCGGCTGCTCCAGGATCACGTCGAGCATGGGCAGCAAGCCGTAGTGCAGCCCTTCCGAACGCAGCTTCAAGACGCACTCGCGTGCGTGCCCGGACAGCAACAGTTTGAGCATCTCCTCGAACACGCGGGCCGCGGGCACGTTCTGGATGAGCGGTGCCAGCCGCTTGATCGGCGCGCGCGTCTTCGGCTCGATCTCACCGCCTAGCTTGGCCGCGAGCCGCGCGGCACGCAGCATGCGCACCGGGTCCTCGCGATAGCGCTGCTCCGGGTCGCCAATCATGCGGATCACCCGCTTTTTGAGATCGGCGACCCCTTTGGTGTAATCCAGGATCTCCTGGGTGGCCGGGTCGTAGAACAGCGCGTTCACGGTAAAGTCGCGCCGCAGCGCGTCCTGCCATTGCGTGCCGAACACGTTGTCGCGCAGGATGCGCCCGTGCTCGTCGCGCTGATGCTCCTCGGCGTTGGCCGGCACCCCGCCGCGGAAGGTGGACACCTCCACCGTTTCGGCCCCGCACACCACGTGCACCAGCCGGAACCGGCGGCCGATGATGCGTGAGCGGCGGAAGACCGCGCGCACCTGCTCGGGCGTCGCGTCGGTCGCGACGTCGAAGTCCTTGGGCTCGACCTCGAGCAGAAGGTCACGCACTGCGCCCCCCACCACGAAAGCCTCGTACCCCGCCTCCTGCAGCCCTGCGGTGACGCGCCGCGCGCAGGAGCTGATGCGCTCCTGTGCAACGCCGTGCTCTTCGAAGGGGATCACCAGGGGCTCGTGCGGCTTGCCACGGTGGGCGGAGAGTACGCGCTGGATGAGCCGTTTAATCATTCAGTCCGGTCTAGATCCCAGAAGGGGGTAATCGCTGAACGCAGTGGCGGGGCCATCCAAAGGATCGGCTCTCGTCTGTAGACGCTTGATATACCAATGTTTTTGGTTCGCACCCCAAGGTCCTAACGTCCCCGCAATGCGCACGAATTGTGCGATGCGCGCGCGGTGCGTTATCGCTCGAATGCATGCAGTTAATTCGGTCAGTTCGCCTGACCGTATAGCGCATTATAGGGGAACCGGCACCCCATACAGCCGTTCCAGGTTGTCCGGGGTGAGGACCCGCTCCGCTGGCCCGGCCAGCGGAGCCTCGGCGTCATACAGCAACACGGCGTGGTCGCAGCGGCGGTGCGCCAGACCGGCATCGTGCAGGACCATCATGACCGCCCGATCCGAGGCCCGGGCAAGGCCGGTAAAGCAGTCCAGTGCTTGCATCTGGTGGCGAAGGTCGAGGTGCTGGAGCGGCTCGTCCAGCAGGTAAATCGCCGGGTCCTGGGTGAGGACCAGAGCCAGACGCGCGCGTTGGCGTTCACCACCGGATAGCGTAGACAGCGCCTGGCCGGCCAGCGGCGCGAGATCCATGCGCTCGAGTTGCCTCTGAGCCAAGTGCTCGGTCTGCGGGTCGTACCCGAGCAGCGAGCGGCGGTGGGGATAGCGGCCGAGTGACACATAATCGAGAACGCTGCCCCAAAACTCCGTCGGCTCCTCCTGCAGAAGTAGACCGATGCGCCGCGCGCGCGCCGCGGCGCCCAGGTTGACGAGCAGCGAGTCGTCGACGCTCACGCTTCCGGCAAGCGGCCTGCGCACGTCGGCCAAGGCATGCATCAGCGTGGTCTTGCCGCTGCCGTTGTTGCCGAGCACCGCCCAGCACTGCCCTGGGGAGACCACGAATGACAACTCCCGGCACAGGACCCGGCCGGGGAACCCGAGCGTGAGCGCGTCGGCGGTCAGCCTCATCGGCGCCCCGCCAGCAGGAGCAATACGACTGGGACGCCCAGCAGTGCCGTCAATGCCCCCACCGGGATTTGCAGCGGAGCCCACAAGCTGCGAGCGCCGGTGTCGGCCAACGAAAGCAGTGTGCCGCCGGACAGCATGGCGCTCGGAATCAGCCAGCGGTAGTCCGTTACTCCCAGCAGCCGCACCAGATGCGGCACGATCAGCCCGACGAAGCCGACTGGCCCGGCCAGTGAGACACAGGTCACGGTCGCGGCCGAAGCTGTCAGATAGATCGCTACCTCCGCAGCCGCCACCGGCACTCCCAACGAGGCAGCCTTGCTGCGGCCCAGCCTCAGTACATTGAGTGTTCCCGACCCCAGAACGCTCACCGCCCCAAGCGTCGCAAGCGCGAGCCACGCCCATGCGGGAGATGTCGCGTCGGACAGGTCGCCCATCAGCCAGAAGAGCATGCCCTTGACCGCCGTCTGCGGCGCGAGGAGCAGTATGAGGCTGATCAATGCGCCACAGCCGGCGGAGAACACCACGCCGGTCAGCAACAGCCGGTAAAGGTTCCAGTCGCCGGCCCGGAAGCTCAACCCGAAAACGGTCAGCACAGCCGTCAGCGCCCCCGCCAGGCCTGCGAGTTGCGATGCTGCATAGCCCAGCCCCAGGCTGGTGGCGCCGAGCAGCCCGAGTCCGGCGCCGCCGGAGATACCCAACACGTAGGGGTCCGCCAGGGGGTTGCGCAGCAGCACTTGCAGCAGCGCCCCGGCCAGCGCCAAAAGTCCGCCGCAGGCGAAGCCCGCGAGCACGCGTGGTAACCGGATCTTGAGCACGATGTCGCCGATCGGACCCGGCGCTTGATCAAAGAGCGCCGCCGCGACATCTCGCACAGACAGCGGAACGCTGCCCACCATGAGCCCGAGACAC
>JBGPOV010000133.1:0-10149 GCA_041488255.1 Gammaproteobacteria bacterium
GACGCGGTCACCGGCATCCTCACCAGCCGCGGGGTGCGCGCCTACCCGACCGAGGCGCGCAAGAAGTATCACGCCCATATACTGGCAGCCGCCCGCATCTATCAGCTCGAGCCCGCGCTTCTGCACGCGGTGATTTCCGCCGAATCCGGCTACGATGCACTGGCCCGCTCCCCTCGAGGCGCGCGCGGCCTGATGCAACTCATGCCCGATACGGCGCGCCGCTATGGCGTAGACGACCCGCTCGATCCGGAGCAGAACATCTACGGCGGCGCGGCATACCTGCGCGACCTGCTGACCCTGTTCGGCAACGACCTGAAGCTCGCGCTGGCCGCCTACAACGCCGGCGAGGGCAGCGTCCTGGAATACGGCAACCGCATCCCGCCCTACCGCGAGACCACGCAGTACGTGCCTAAGGTGCTCTCCTACTACAAGCGGTACAAGACAATGATGTAAAGCATGGCCGCCACTGCGTGAGCGGACGGCGTGAACGAGAAGCGTGCCTGTGGGGCGATGTACGCAGATGCTGACTCGATCTCAGTAAACGCGACGGGCGATCCAAAATCGGATCGCCCGTTCCACTTGCGCTCCGCGCCGGCGCCTGAGTTCATCGTGACGCATCAGCGGCCGGCGTCTTCCTCACGCCGGACCGGTCACGATGTTTCCGGCGCGCCCATCTGCAGCACCGGCTGAGTTTGAGTATCCCCCACCAGCACCGTCATGAGGTTGGTCACCAGCGCAACCTTCTGCGCTGGAGTAAACGCGGCCAGGCTCTTCTCGCTGATATCGATCAATGCCATCTCGACCATGCCCACCGCGCCTTCCACCAGCTTGCGGCGCGCAGCGATAACCGCTTCGGCTTGCTGACGCCGCAGCATGGCCTGGGCAACCTCCGGAGCGTAGGCAAGATGCGCGATCTTGGCCTCGTCCACCGCGATGCCCGCCACATTGACGTGGGTCTGGATGCTCTGGCGCAGGACTTCCGCAATCTTCTCCACATCGCCGCGCAGGGTCTTATAGCGCGCCGGCACCAGCATCTCCTCGGTGTTGTCGTAAGCGTGACGGCTCGCCACCTCGCGCAGCGCCGACTCGCACTGGATGCGGATGTATTCGGCGAACTCCTCCACCTCGAACACGGCGCGTGCCGTGTCCTGCACGCGCCACACGACAACCGCACCGATCTCGATGGGATTGCCGCGCTCGTCGTTGACTTTGAGGATGGGCGTAGTGAGGTTGTGCGCACGCAAAGACAGGCGCCGCTTGACATAGAAGGCGTTGACCCAATGGAAGCCGCTGTTGCGTGCGGTGCCGGCGTAAGTGCCGAAGAACATCATCACCGCGGCTTCGTTCGGCTGCAGGGTGAAGAACCCCCGCATGCACAGCAGCCCGAGGCCGATCAGCCCGAGGCCGCTGGCCAGTTGCGAAGGGCCGAGACGGGGCAGCGCGCTGCACAGGAAGAATCCGCCGAACGCGAGCAGCGCGCTGGCGATAAGCAGCGCAATCCAACCGCTGACCGTCTTAGCTTCCGTCTCTTGCCGGAACAAATCTTCACGCATTGTCAATTGATCAACAGCTACGCACAGTCGGCGAGTGCTGATGGTGTGTATTGGTCGAGGCACTAAAAGCAAGAGCGGAGCCATCGCGCAAATTTCACATCCCGCTGTCCTGGACTGATTTCGGTTGCACGACGCACGTCGCGCGGGCAGCGCACGATAGGAGCGAGCGCGCACACGGAGATTGACTCAGGCGCGTGCGCAGCGGTAGTATTGCGAATAATTATCGTTAGCATTCTTTGCAATAACGGGAATGCCAGGGACGAGTAGCCTCAACATCCGGGCTAACCAGATCTCAACGCGCCGTTCGACAGGCTGAGGCGGGCCGGAGTATCAGCCCAGTTGCTCACAAGACACACACATGGACGCATTCAACAAATGGCTGCTGGTACCCGCGGCCGTGATCGCTGTACCCGCGTGCGCATACGCCACCCAATACCTGACGGTGGAGCAGGCGCAGCTGGCCATATTCCCGGGCGCGGCCTTCACGCCGGCGTTCATGACGATCAGTGATTCCCAGCGCAAAGAGATCGAGCGCCGAACCGGCGTCAACGTCCGTCTGCGCGATCAGCGCGTGTGGCGCGTCTCGACCGGCGGCTTCTTCATCGTCGACGAAGTGGTCGGCAAGCACGAGTTCATCAGCTACGCCGCGGGCCTGAACGCCGATGGCAGCCTGCGCCAAATCGAGATCATGGATTACCACGAGAGCTACGGGTACGAGATCCGCAACGAGGCCTGGCGGCGCCAGTTCGTCGGCAAACGCGACGGAGACCCACTCAAGCTCGACGTGGACATCAAGAACATCGGCGGCGCAACGCTCTCCTGCCGGCACATCACCGACGGGGTCAAGCGCCTGCTGGCCCTGTATGACGTCGCGCTCAAATGACTGCCACCACGCCTGTCGAGTTGCGACGCGCTCGTCCACTGCTGGGAACGCTGGTGGAAGTTACCGCGCGCGGTGTGTGCGAGGGCGAGCTGATGCGTGCCGTCAGCGGGGCCTTTGAGGCGGTTGCGCGTGTGCACCGGCTGATGAGCTTCCACGACTCGCGCAGCGATGTCGGACGTGTCAACCGCTTGGCTCATCGGGTGGCAGTGCGCGTGCACCCCTGGACCTGGCAGGTGCTGCGGGCCGCGCAGCGCCTCTCGCACTCCACCGCAGGTGCTTTCGACGTCACCATTGGCGGCGAGCTGATGCGCCTGGGTTACCTGCCCTCCTCAGTCCCGGTGCGGCTGGACCGGCGTGCGTGCTGGCGCGACGTGCGTCTGCTGCCCGGGCAGCGCGTGCGCTTCGCGCGCCGGTTGTTGATCGATCTGGGCGGGATCGCCAAGGGCTACGCCGTAGACCGCGCGGTAGACTGCCTGCGCGCCCGCGGCGTGTGCGCCGGATTGGTCAATGCGGGTGGCGACCTGCGCGCCTTCGGGTCGGTTGCATGGCGGATCCATGTGCGCCACCCGGCCGACCCAACCACGCTGATCCCCTTCGCCGACATTGCGAGCGGCGCGCTCGCCACTTCGGCCGGCTACTTCACTCGCCGCGTGCAGCGCGGAACAGCGCTCAGTTCGGTGATCGACGGCGTGCGACGCACGGCGGTCAATCCGGATTTCAGCGCCTCGGTGGCTGCGTCCAACTGCATGCTCGCGGATGGGCTGACCAAGTTGGTCCTGCTCCGGGGCCGGCGCGCGCACGGGCTGGTGCGGCGTCTGGGTGCACGGGCGTTCATCCTGAGCGCCCAACTCCCGGGGCTGGAGCCGATGCGCGCCGCCTAGGAACACGATGAAGCTCTCGACTGGTCACCGGCGGTGGATCTACTGGAGTGGCACGGCGCTGTTCATCTCTGGCGCGCTGTGGCTGTTGTTCCACTACTTTGTGCGCACGCACGGCCAGTTCGGCGAGACCGCACATCCACTGGAGGTATGGTGGCTACGCTTGCACGGCGGCTTTGCGATGCTCGTGCTGGTAGTGATCGGGTCGCTGTTGCCGGTGCACGTGCGGCGCGGCTGGCACCAGCGCAAGAATCTTCTCGCCGGCTGGATACTGGGCGTCCTGGCGCTGCTGCTGATCGCGTCCGGGTATGCGCTGTACTACATCGGCGATGAAATGACGCGACCCTGGATCAGTGCACTGCACTGGGTGCTTGGGCTGGGCGCACCCCTGGTTCTGGCCTGGCACGTGTGGCGCGGCAGGCGAGTGCATGCGACCCGCAGCGGGCGCCTGGGCGGCAGGCACGCATCGGCATCCAACGAGTCGGTACATTACGCACCAGGCCCGTTGAAGACGACACGGGTCGAGCCGAATGCTCGCGCTCAGGCGAGCGGCCCGAGCATGTCAGCGTAGCGGCGGGCGCAGTCCATCCCGAACTCGGTCGGCGGCAGCGCCGGAGCGCGGTCGCGCGCGCCGGGCAACCCTAGACGCAATGCGGCGATGCGCTTGCCGTAACAGATCAGCATGTCCAGAGACTGTAGCGTGAACACGATCGCGGGCAGGATCCTCTGGTAGACCTCCTCCGCCATGCGCTCGTCATGGCCTGCTGTGCCCCGCATCAGTTCGAAGACCCTGACCTGGTAGTCGAATGTGTCGGTGGCCGGGATCATGCCGGCGCAGCCGGCGCGCAGATTGTCCGGCAGCTCCAGGCCGCCGCGGCCGTTAAACACGGCCAGTTCGCCTTCCACCGCCTCGATCACGCGCCGGATAGTGAGGACCGGACCTTCGCCCTTGAGCAGCGTGAAGTTGGGACACCGATCCTTTAGGGTTTTGATGGACTCCGGCCCCAAGCCCACGCCGATATACTCGGGCGCGTTCTGGATCGCACAGGGCAGCTGGACGCGTTCCATCACGCGCGCGAAGAAATCGGCGTACCACGCCTCCGGCATGCCCCGTTCCGGCGGCGGCTGCAGGATGACCCAGCTCGCGCCTTGGCCCTTGGCCCAGTTTGCGAACTCGGCCTGGGCATCGACAGTCGGCTCGGACACCGTAACGGCGATCGGCACCGCTGCGTCCGCGTCCTGCGTCACCCACTCGACCAGCTGACGCCGCTCCTGCGGGGACAGCTTGCCGACCTCGGTGGCCAGACCGAGAACCGCGATGCCGTGTGCGCCGCCGCGCAGGCAAGCCTGCACCTGGCGCCGCATCGCCCCCCGGTCGAGCGAGCCATCGCGGCCAAAGAAGGAATACATCATCGGGTAGATGCCGGAGAAAGGGGCAGTCGTGGTCATATCCTGATCGTCAGTCGGACAGCGTTCCGGGAGCAGGGCACAGGCTAGGTGACATGCTAGCGGTGGACGATGCAGCCCTGAGAAACATGGCAGGAGCGACTTACCCCAAACTTTGTCCGTCCGCCCCTCTTCGCCTCATCGGGCTCCGGGACCACGGAACGTGGGACTTGTCACCCTGGCACTCGTTTGCAGTAATATTATGGCCTGGGGTTGTCCTCTACCCTGAATTCCGGAGGAGGGTTTTCGTGGAGACTGACCTGACCGAGGAAGAGATCGTGGCGATCAGGGAGCGGGTCGCGGTGCTTAAGATCGAGCACCGGGATCTCGATGAGGTGATCGCCCGCCTTGCAGAGGATCCCGTCCAGGACGAGCTTCAACTCAAACGCCTGAAACGGCGCAAGCTTCTGTTGAAAGACCACATCGCGATGCTCGAGCGCCAGCTGGTCCCCGACGTGCGGGCATGAGCCGGCGGGGCTGGCAGGTTCGAGGCTGACCGTTTGGAGTCTGCCTCAGCAGGCTGGACAGGGATCTGGTAGTAAGTCCTGGCGACGTAGGAGGCCACGTTCTCGATGTCCTCCGCGCTCCAGTGGAGCGCAGTATTCGTCTGCCAGCGGATGACTCGCGTACGTACCTCAAGTAATTCCTGGCGATTGGGGGCTCGCGTCAGAATTGCGTCAGTCCGGCAGGCGACAGTGAACTAGCACTAGTCCGCCGGACTCAAACTGTAGCCAAGGATCCCAGTTCAGATGAGCTTCCGCGCAAGCCTGGCTCTCGTCTTGTTGCTCGCAGTTTGCAGTTGCGCCAGGTGGTATACACCGCGCAATCCCCTGCCGATCGCCGAGGTCGTGCAACTCAGCAAGTCCGGCACGAAGGCGCCGTTGATCATCCAACGCATCCGCGAGTCGGGTACGACCTACGCCCTGCGCGGCTCCGACTTCGCGAAGCTCCAGGCCGAGGGTGTGCCAGATCCGGTGCTGGATTATTTGCAGCAGTCCTTCGTGGACGACCTCGACCTGTATACCCGTTACTGGGTCACGGGAGAGGGTTTGGGCGCTTGCTCTTTCTGCTATCCCCAACCCGTGGACGTTGACAAGCTGGAGTCGGGCTATGGTGTGGTTGCCGCCGAGCCAGCGGGCACGTATAGGCCGGACAAGCCCACCGGCGTCCCGAGTTGGGTGCCGTATCCTCCGAACCCCGCATCTACCGGGTCGGTCTCGGTGTCGGATATCGAGAAGATGGCCAAGGACGGCGTGCCCGAGGCCCAGATCATCGAGCGCATCAACCACTCGCGCTTGACGCATGTGATTGGCGTGGGAGGCACGTTCACCGTCCGCACGCAGCCGGTTGCGGGCCTCAGCGGTTCCGAGTTGGCTCAGTTACACCAGCAGGGCGTAGGCTACGCCGCACTGGACGCGTTGCAGGGTCTGTTCCTGGCCCAGTTCATCGAAGCCGAGCGCCTGCGCTATATGAATATCGGCAAAGGCCCGTTCCGCTGAGGCCCACCGGGGCGCCGGGGCGCACAGCGGTCACCAGGCTGCGGGAGCCCGCAACCTTTGCCGAGCGCTGAAGCAAGGACTACGGCATCCGGACATCGGTTTCGCCCACCGCATCAAGCTCCGAAGCGGTCGGTGACGGCGCCCACGCTCGCGGTGGAGACGAGCTGGATGTACTTGGCCATGAGCCCGCGAGTGTAGCGCGGCACGGGCTGTTTCCACTGCGCCCGGCGCCTCGTCAGTTCCTCGTCCGAGACGTTGAGCTGAAGCAGCCGCTGGTCGGCGTCGATGGTGATCGAGTCGCCCGCCTTCACCAGCGCGATGGGACCGCCAACGTAGGCTTCCGGCGCAACGTGGCCCACCACCATGCCCCAGGTCCCGCCGGAGAATCGCCCGTCGGTGATCAGCCCAACTGACTCACCTAGGCCCTGGCCGATGAGTGCAGCGGTCGGCGCCAGCATCTCCTGCATGCCCGGCCCGCCCTTGGGCCCCTCGTAGCGGATCACGATCACGTCCCCGGGCTTGATCCCCTTGGCCAGTATCGCCTCCAACGCCTGCGGCTCGGAGTCGAACACCCGGGCCGGACCAGTGATCGAGTGGCTCTTGAGGCCGGTGATCTTGGCCACGCAACCTTCAGGCGCCAGGTTGCCGCGCAAGATCGCCAGATGGCCCTGCGAATACACCGGCTTGTCGAATTGCCGAATCACGTCCTGGTCTTTGCGCGGGCTATCCGGAACTTTCTCGAGTTCCTGCGCCATCGTTTTGCCGGTGATGGTCAGGCAATCGCCGTGCAACAGACCGTGCTTGAGCAGCATCTTGAGCACCTGCGGCACGCCGCCCGCGCGATGAAAGTCCACCGCGACGTAGGGGCCGGACGGTTTGAGATTGCACAGCACGGGGACCTTCTGGCGGATGCGTTCAAAGTCGTCGATGCTCCACTGCACCTCGGCGGCGGAGGCAATCGCGAGATAGTGCAACACGGCGTTCGTGGAGCCTCCCGTGGCCATGACGAGCGATATGGCGTTCTCGATCGATTTGCGCGTGATGATGTCGCGCGGACGGATGTTGTTGTGGATGGCGTTGACCAGCACCTGGGCCGAGGCCGCAGACGAGTCGGCCTTTTCGGCGTCCGGCGAGGCCATCTGAGAGGAGCCGAGCAGGCTCATTCCAAGCGCCTCGAAGGACGAGGACATGGTGTTCGCGGTGTACATCCCGCCGCACGCCCCCACGCTTGGGCAAGCGTTCTTCTCGATCCCGTCCAAGTCCTCTTTCGACATTTTCCCGGCCGTGAAGGCCCCCACCGCCTCGAACGGGCTCACGATCGTGAGCGCCTGCCCTTTCCAATGTCCCGGCTTGATCGTGCCGGCATACACGAAGATACCCGGTACGTTCATGCGCGCCATCGCTATCATGGCGCCAGGCATGTTCTTGTCGCAGCCGCCCACGGCCAGCACGCCGTCCATCATCTGGCCGTTGACCGACGTTTCGATGCAGTCGGCGATCACCTCGCGGGACACGAGCGAATACTTCATCCCCTCGGTGCCCATGCCAATCCCGTCGGTGACGGTGGGCGTGCCAAATACCTGCGGCATGGCGCCGGCTTGCCTCAGGGCGGCCATGGCTCGGTCCACCAGCGGCTGGATCCCCGCGTTACAGGGGTTCATGTTGGAATGGCCGTTGGCCACGCCCACGATGGGCTTGTCGAAGTCCGCGTCGGTGAAACCGACGGCGCGTAGCATGGCGCGGTTGGGCGAGCGGGCCACACCCTGGGTGATGATTTTGGAGCGCCAGTTGTCAGCCATGAGTGCTCTCCTGAAGTCCTTCCCCGAGTTGCAGTTGTGGGCCGGCGGTCCGCAGGTGCCGCGAGCCGACCTGCATGTCATGCAGTCTGCAAGAAGCTTGCTGCACCAAGTCTAATATATCATCGGAGGGTCATTGATATCGATTCGAGATCAGCATGGCGGGATGCCCTGCGGTCCAGTCGGACCCCGAATGACTTTGCCGCGTGCGACCGGTGAGCCGGCGTCCATCCGGCTGCACCTGGCCGATGCAGCCGCCACATTGGCGTTGGGCGCACGACTTGCTGCGGTGCTGAGACCAGGGCTCGTGGTATTCCTGAGCGGCGAACTGGGCGTCGGCAAAACCACCCTGGTGCGGGGCTGCCTGCGAGCGTTAGGATACCGTGGACGGGTCAAGAGCCCAACTTTCGCATTGGTTGAACTTTATGAAGTTTCTAGATTATACTTGCATCACTTTGATTTTTATCGCTTCAGAGATCCACAGGAGTGGGTAGATGCAGGATTCCGTGAGCTCTTTGGGGGGGACGGCGTCTGCCTTGTGGAATGGCCGGAGAAAGCAGGGGACCAGCTGCCTGTTGCGGACCTTCAGATCTGGCTGGAACACGCGGCTGTGGGACGCGAAGCTCGCATCACCGCACCCACCGAGGTGGGAACACGGTGCCTCATCGGATTAAGTACCTGAGCCGCGGAAGATACGCGGATCCTTCGCCTCCTGGCGCAGGTGGCCCCCGCTCGGCCTCCAGGCTTGCCACGCTGGGGGTGACAGCAGGCCTGGTGCTGGTCTGCCTTGTGCCCGCGCCCGCCGGGGCGAGCGTTGCTATCTCCGACGTGCGCGTCTGGCCGGCGCCCGAGTACACGCGGATCACCATCGAGTCCGCCAAACCCATCGAGTACACCGTCTTCACCATGAGGGCACCGGAGCGGCTCGTCCTCGACCTCGAGGACGTGGAGCTGGACGCGCAGCTGGAGGGGTTGCCTGGACGCGTTGGCCTGGATGATCCGTACATCGCCCATGTACGCGTGGCGCGCAATCGGTCCGGCGTGGTGCGGCTGGTGCTCGAGTTGCGCGGAGAAATCAAGCCGCAGGCGTTCTCTCTGAAACCGGTTGGGAGCTACGGGCACCGGTTGGTGCTGGATATCTATCCGGCCCACCCGGTCGACCCGATCCTGGCCCTGCTGCAGCAACTCGACAAGGGCAAACAGTTGGCGACCACGCAGCCCGGCGTGGTGGCCCCGACGGACCGCGATGCGCAGCAGGAGACGGACGGCGATGCGGTATCCTCGGTCGCACAGACGGCTCCCACCGGCAAGGAACAACGCCAGGCGGATGCAGAGCCAGCCAAGCCGCCCGGAAAGCCGAGCCGCGTGCGCAAGACAAAGCCCAATCCGGAAACAGTGCGGCTGGTCACGATCGCGATCGACGCAGGCCACGGTGGCGAGGACCCCGGGGCGAAGGGCCGGCACGGTACCTGCGAGAAGGATGTGACACTGGCCATCGCGCGTAAGCTGAAGGCGCTGGTCGATGCGGAGCCCAACATGCGCGGCGTCCTGGTGCGCGACGGCGACTACTTCGTCGCGCTCCAAGAGCGAGTCTACAAGGCGCGCAAGATGCAGGCGGAACTGTTCGTGTCCATCCACGCCGACGCCCACAACAAGCCTCACGCCCGCGGCTCGTCCGTGTTTGCACTGTCGGAGCGCGGCGCGACCTCAGCGGCGGCGGCCTTGCTGGCCAAGAAGGAGAACGAAGCCGATCTGATCGGCGGCGTCAACTTGGACGTGCCCGATCCATACGTCAAACAGGTGCTGCTGGACCTGTCGCAGACCGCCACCATCAACGACAGCATCCAGCTCGGGCGCGCCGTGCTGAACGAGATCGGCGGCGTCAATACCTTGCACAAGGCGCGGGTGGAGCAGGCCGGGTTCGCGGTTCTGAAGGCACCGGACATTCCTTCCATCCTGGTGGAGACCGCCTTCATCAGCAACCCGAGCGAGGAGACCCGGCTGTCCAAGCCCGAGTATCAGGAGCAGCTGGCCGCTGCGATGCTGCAGGGTATTCGGAAGTACTTCGCCCACAACCCGCCGTCGGCCCGAGAC